>CAJODY010000110.1 GCA_905233285.1 uncultured Bacteroidaceae bacterium | reverse complement strand
AGACTCTGGAACATTCAGAGAACTACATATCTTGCCGATTGTCGCCATCGATGGGAACGACTGTCCGGTCTCAATACTACACAACGCATTCGTCGATATATCACTCAACTCTGCAAGTTGCTTCTGTGTAATCTTCTTCTGCTTACGCAGAGTCTTAATTGCATTTCCTAAATCCATACTTACTTATTGCAGGGGCTTAATCCCAGAACACGCTGCCCACCCCCATTAACTTTATTATTAGTTTTATATACTCGTTCAGGCGATTCTGTTTCAACAGTTTGATAAGCTCCTCCTTATCCTCCTTTGATAAGTTGCTTGCCTCAATATTTGATATCAATCGTTCTTTGTTCATAATTATTGCTGTTTAAGTGATACAAAATGATAGTTTCAACTGATTATTCCAACCACCATTAGCATCTACATCATCAGCAACAAATATATGATATCGAGCCGCGACAAAGAAATGTCGCACGATACTTACCGAACAATTAAATACTTTTTTGACCTTCTGTTTTACTAAATAAAACCGATTATGAGTTACGCGATCCAAAAGACGGCTTTCTTCATCAGAACATGATTCTTTTATAAGAACATGTGCCAATTCATGACATACCGAATACGACTCAAATCTTCCATAAACCTGCTCCAGAAAAAGTTCGAAGCGCGATTTCTTTCGTGGGGTTAATTCTTTAATCTTGTCCATAAACGCAGTGCGAATCAGCTCAGTATCGATCTGGCTCCATTCGGCTCTGCGTACGAACTTTACGTCTTGTTTTTTAAAAGTGTTATAAAACTCATCAAGATCCGTGAATTCTTGATAGGATAGATTTTCTATGTTACGGACGGAACTTAGAAAATAGTTTTTCATTTTGCGGATGTAGGCATCTACAAAAACGGACAGCATTTTTTCGTCTATACAAATGCTCCCCGGTTCAACCTCGGTGTAACCATTGTCCCTTAATATGCTATTCAAGGCACACTGAGGAACATTCATGACCTCTCTAATTACATCTAGCGAAGTCATAAACCGCTCTTCTTCCATGTCAATGGAAAACAAAGAGTGCAGGTTTACATCGAATATTGTTTTCATAACTATATATTTTTGCCGCAAAAATACATAATAATCTAGAAATTAGCAAGCAAAAATCCAAGTATTGCTTTGATTTTATATTTATTTAACCTTTTAAGACCACTTTTCTTAATTCTCTTTCCATTCTCCTGCCGTTCTCATCAACTCCCCCCATTGAGTTACTTGTCCCCTCGAATCTATTCAAGGTTCTTATTAAACCACAAAGAGGCATAGCCTCATCTGCCATGCCTCTTCAACAATCTCTATGCCTTCACTTCCGTAAGTCCGTCATTCCGTTCATCCTTATATTGCCCTTTGCTTTACTCTCTTTTCCTCTTTCCGATGGGTTAAGCCGTGACACCCATCCCCGCAAGTCCTACGATCAGGCCCTGATGGATGGCATCAAACAGGCCATTGCACTGCTTTCTTAAAATTCAGCTGACTACACTCCGAGTTCCAAACTCCATTCATACACGGGCTGAATCTTCATCTTGTGACCATCCTCCTCTATTTCGCCGCTCTCATGGTCAGTGAGTAACAACAGATTTTCGCATTGCGGCAAGCAGTAGGCCATTCTTCTCACGCTTGTAAGTATTTTCAGCAGAAATATCGTATGACACCTGTATGGCTTGTATGACCTGATTACCTTTGCAGACCACAAAGTCGCACTCGCCCGAACGGTCGTTCAGGTAATAGACATCCAATCCCTCCGACTTGCATTTCCTGACAAGGTGAATGGCTACAATGGTCTCCAGCCGATGACCAAGGTTCTCGCCCGCAAAGGCATTCTCGCGTTGGTCCATCATGGCCACGTCAACGGCATAGACCTTTTCCTGGACAGAGCGTTGCTTGCTCTTTTGCGAATACTTCTGAATGCCCACCAGCATATAGGCTTCCTTCAAGTATTTCACGTAGTTCTTGGCCGTATGCTCCGACTTGAAATGGAACAGATCAGCCAGGTCAGTAGTGACGACAATGGCAGGCGATACGTTCAGGAGGTGATGGGCAAGGTTCTCAAATGCAGCCTTGTAGGCAATCTTGTATCTCTGCTCGATGTCGCGTTTCAGAATGTTGTCCACCAATGAACTCACGTAGTTTCTGTTGTCGTCTATCATCAGTAACTCAGGGAAGCCGCCCTGCTTCAGATACTCGTCGAAAGCAGCCCTGCGGAATGCCTCTGCCTTCGTGGTGCGACGTTCTGTGTCCACCTCCTTCATCATGCAGAACTCCCTGAAAGAGAAAGGATAAAGTGATATTTCCTTATTGCGACCAGAGAGGTGCGTGGCCAACTCGCCGCTGAGCAGTTTGGCATTGGAACCTGTGATGATAACGTGCATTTTCTTTCTCAGCATACGATTGACGAACAGATGCCATCC
>CAJODY010000109.1 GCA_905233285.1 uncultured Bacteroidaceae bacterium | reverse complement strand
AGTCGAGGTAGTCGAAGCGCCACTTTATTTCGCCTCTGGACTCTGACACTTTGCCGCTTTTCTTATTCACATAGTTCCTAATCAATGTTGCGATAGGAGTGTTCCTTTTTCTTTTTTGATATTTCATACATACTTGGCATTCTATGTCAGAGATAAAGAGTATTCAAAAACAGTCTTTCTATCAAACAACTCAGGAATTTGCATATGGACAATAAAGAAGAAAACTCAAATGATCTCAGATTATCGTATATTAAGTATTTTTGAATTATTGAATCGTTTTACGTTCATGGTCTCTCAGTACTTTCTCAATGTCAGATTCCTTATATAAAATGTTTCCCTTCATACGAATATAGGGAAGGATTCCCTCATTGCGATAGTCTCGCAAAGCACGTGGACTGACACGGAGTACTGTTGCCAGTTCTCCATCTGTCATGAGCCGTTCACCTTGAAGAACAGGCTTATAGTTTTCCATTAGTACATCAACCTTTCTGCTTGCCTTGCGCAGTGACTCCAAGGTTCCTCCAATCAGTTCATCATTGATTGTAAGTATTCTATCTTCCATAAACATTATTGTTATATACTGTGATACTTTCCCGACTGACGGATAACCAACTCCACCTCTTCGGGGCGATAATAGAACTTTCGTCCCAACTGAGCATAGCAAATCTTATGCTTTGAGCGCATGGTCTGCAACGACCGTGGACTGATTTTTAGTATAGCACAGACATCCTCACCCGTAAGCCACTTCTGGAGTTGCTTATCCTGACACTTGCGTGAAAGTGACTCCACTCGCTGGGTCAACCGACGGGTTTCATCTATCAGTTGCTCAAAAGCCCTCTTTTCTAATACAACTATATCCATTCTGATTATTTTTATTTTTGTTCAACGGCTGCAAAGGTAGCCGGATTGCGGCAAGAACGGCATTTTTGTGTGGTAACTTGCCATTGAATGCCCTTATAAACAGCGTATGGAGGGCAAAGATGAAAAAAGTTCATATCAACTTGATATCAACTTGACATTCGGAGTGTTTTTCTTGGGGTACTTTTGCACCGTCAAACGAAAAAAGAGACCAAAGATCATGGATGTAATAACGATAGAAAGCGGACTCTGGCAGGAACTGATCAACCGCATCAAGAAGATAGAAAGGTATGTGGAGGAATCTACTAAGACTGTCGCCTATGAGGACGATGAACTCTGGGTAGATAACAGTCAGGCTATACGACTGCTATGTGTCAGTGGTAGAACGTTACAACAGTATCGTTCAGACGGTAAGCTGGCATATAAGCGTTTCGGCAAAATGGTTTGGTATCGTCTGTCAGACATTGAAGCATTTGCAGATATTACCATGAGGCCATTGAGTCAGAGGAACCTCATTGCCATCCGAAGGGAGTGTATCGAGAAGAATAGGGACATCATGTTACATATGGAGGATTAGACATGGAAGAAATGACAAATCTGCAAGGAGAAAAGGAGATGTTGGATAAGGACTCTTTTATGGAGTGCATGCGCAGCATCGTGAAGAAGATGAACAAACAGGAACAAATGATAAAGTTACTGGTAAATGACATGAACATGCGCAACCACGAAGGAGTACTTTATCTGAGAGGTGAAAGGATGTATAGTACTCAGGAACTAATTGACAGACTGCATATCTGCAGACGCAGCATCACCAACTACCGCAAGGATGGTGAACTGCCTTATATACTCCTGAGAAACAAAGCCTACCATCGAGAGAGTGATGTCATTCGCTTCATTCAGGAGAATAGTGACAAACTCGATAAACGATGGGCAGAGGAATTCTTGACTGAAACAGCAAAAAACGGCGATACAATCGCCAACAGATAACATTATTCATTAACAATTTTTAGATTTATGGCACAGAACCAGAATCAGGGCTATCAGCCCATCGACGAGTCCAAGGTAAACTGGGACAAGATTGAAGAGAAGTTCGGTATCTCGAAAGAGGTGCTGGAGAGAACGGGAGCGAAGGACAACATGCTGAACTTCGGCAAGTCCGGACTCCTTGACGTGACGATGCTCATCTATGGGCAGAAGGTGAAGGCTGCAGCACGCCTTCAACTTACACGTTTGGATGACGGCACCTACAGCGTGCTGCCTCACTTTGTGCGCAAGGAGCAGAAACTGGAGAATGCGGAGTACATGGGCTATACCTTCAGCAAGGAGGATGCCAAGGCACTGAAAGAGACGGGCAATCTCGGCAAGGTCGTTCCGCTGTTCAACATGAAGGATGGCAAGACAGAGCCTTGCTTTGTATCGCTCGACCGCCAGACGAACGAGTTGGTACACTACCCACTGAGCCGA
>CAJODY010000108.1 GCA_905233285.1 uncultured Bacteroidaceae bacterium | reverse complement strand
CATGAAATCAATAACTATCGTACACAACTGAAGAACCAGAACCTGCACGATGTAAATGCTGGACTCTACGACTATCAGTTGGGTGTGTTCTATGTCGATTTCATCTCAGAGTGTGAGAAACTTGGCGACTATGTAATGAATGTTGTGCAGGCAGGTAAGGGCTTGAACAATGACTTTGGCGACGGTCCTATCAACGGACAGGGCTAAAACCTTGCGATGCGAGTGTGAACCTGATGGTAAGCCCGCCACCAGGCGTAGAAAGTGCAATTGCTTGTCCACCATGGGCGGCAACTGCATTTTTCACGATGGCAAGCCCTAGACCTGTGCCACCAAGTTTGCGCGAGCGCCCTTTGTCTATACGGTAGAAACGTTCAAACAGGTGCTCACGGTGCTGCGCCTCTACGCCTTGGCCATTGTCGCTTACATTAAATTCGTAGAAGTGGCGTCCTTCTATTTCAATCTCTTGGCAGGCGATGATTAACCGTGTGGCCCCGTAGGCATAGGAAATAGTATTGTCTATCAGATTTCGGAAAATGCTGTATAGCAGGCTCGAATCACCCTGTACTTCTATATTCTGTGGTAATTGGAGTTTTAGTTCGATACCTTTCTCTTGTAATTGCAAGTCTGTGTCATCTATCACATTTGTGATAATCTGCAAGACATCAACTTGACGATACTCATGCTGAGCATTAGATGAACTATCATCAATCTCGTCTAGTTTAGTAAGCACACTCATATCCAGCAGAAGCTTGTTCATGCGTTCACTTTGAGCATAACAGCGTTCCAGAAAATGTTGTTTCTTATCATTTGGCATATCGGGATTGTCGATGATGCTCTCTAAATAACCATGAATGCTGGCAGCAGGTGTTTTCAGCTCATGAGCGGCATTCTGGGTAAGCTGACGTTTGATACGCACTTTTTCTTCTTCCGAATGGCGTAGTTTCCAATACAACATGATGATAGTGTGGCTGATATCGCCCAATTCGTCATCTGGCAGCCGACGCTCCAATTCGTGGTCAAGTTCCTCACCTTCCTCGGCCTTCACGGCAAATTCACGTAAGTAACCAATGTGTCGGCTGATACGGTGAGTGATATAGTAGAGCACGATGCCCAGCAACAGGGTGAGAACGCCTGAAAAATAAATGAAAGTATTGTCTGCCTGCAATGATCGGGTCAGCTCTGCAGAATAGGGTACGGCAGCACGAACAATCATATCGCCGAAACGAGTTGCAGAATAGAAGTAGGTCTCGTGAGTAGACTGTGACATACGTTTGATATCGTAGCCACTGCCCTCTCGCAAAGCCTGTTGTATCTCCGTTCTTTGTAGATGGTTCCCCAATGCTTCCACATCAGTATCATAGCTATCAAGGATGACCCGTCCTTCCTTGTCTATCACAGACACTCGAAGTCCCTCCATCTGATGATGTATAACATAATCGCGAAATAGCCGGCTACAGCTCATACTATCCTTGCCTACCGTCTGCACCATCTCATAGTTGTACATCTGCAGTCGTGAATGAAGAATATCAATCTTATACTCCTTTTCACGCTTATACTGATATACGCTAAAACATATAGCAAAGAGCAGAAACACACCACCGATGCTTAGCAGTAAATTACGTTGAAAGGATTTACTTTTCAAAGCAGTAGCCATATCCCACACGTGTTTTTATCTGTTTGCCATAATGGCCTATCTTCTTACGTAATCTGGTGATGTTCACGTCCACCGTGCGGTCAAGAACCAGCACATCCTGTGGCCAACAATACTTCAATAAGTTTTCCCGAGAAAACACCTTGTTAGGATGTTGGAGAAAGAAAGACAACAATTCAAATTCCAGTTTGGTGAATTCCAGCTCCTTTCCGTCGCATATAACAGTTTTGGCATTCAAATCAACCATAATTCCTTCGTAAGCAATCTTATTATCAACAGCAGTAGAAACCGTTTGCTGCAATTGAGTACGTCTGAGTACAGCCTTAACCCTAGCCTTCACTTCTTTCATACCCAATGGCTTGGCAATATAGTCGTCAGCACCGATATTCAATCCTTTTACCAAATTGTCCTCACTGTCGAGTGCCGTAATGAAGATAATGGGAATCTGTGTCGTAGCGGGATCGTTCTTTAGTCTGCGCGCCATCTGGAACCCCGACATTTCTCCCATCATAACATCTAGCAGAATAAGCGAATAATCTTGTAG
>CAJODY010000107.1 GCA_905233285.1 uncultured Bacteroidaceae bacterium | reverse complement strand
GTTTTCAATCAGCAGGCTGCCAAACATTTCGGTAATGATGTCGGAGAAGTCGCTTTGCACATTCTGGTGGGTATAACCAAGACCTATGATAGGGGAGCCAGCCGAACGCAGCTGTATGGCTCCATTGCTGAATGCTGCAGGGTTAGAATATTTCTTGTGGTTCACAAAATAATTTATGTTCACACCTGTGAGACTATTCTTGATATAGTCGCCCAGGTCGTAGCCTCTCAAATCATCTGCAAAGTCAATATTATCTATGTATCCATTGTTAATTACCAACTTGTTAATGTTAAAGTCACCACCTGTACGTCGACGTATAAGGTCGATGTTGAAAAGTGCAGAGTTGATAGAGAGTGTGAATTCGTTCTTTCGTGTAGAAGGTTTGCCAATGCTGGACAAGTCGACTGTTGCACCAAAGAATATCCATCGCCAACCGAAATACGGGCCAATACGGTTGCTGATTTTTGAATTCATGTTGATGTCCACGCCTTCCTCTGTATTCAATCGGAGCCACTCAAACGATGTTGTGTTCTGAATCTGTCCTGCCCAGTTGTAGAATGAAGGTACTGCATAGCGCGGATCACTGGCAGTCCAGTTCTCACCAATCCATTTGAGAGGAGTCAGCAGCTTCTGTCCGAACGACTTCTTTTTCTTTCCTCCGTTAAGTTCGGTGGAAGTCTCGTCATTATCGGTTTGGGCTATAATATAGGCATTACATGACAATATAAATAATGTGAAAACCAGTAATTTCAGTTTGTTCATATAATATAACTTTTTTATCTGTAAGGTATAATATAAGTTTCTCCCCCATATATAGGGGGAGGTTAGGAGAGGGCTTTAACTGTTTACTTTACCGCCCATCATGTCGATTAGCTCATTGGTAATAGACTGTTGACGTGTCTTGTTGTATTGTAGCGTGAGTTCCTGTAACAGTTCGTTTGCATTGTCATCTGCTGTCTGCATAGCCATCATTCGTGCTGCATGTTCGCTTGATGCGGCATCGAGCAGTATGCTGTACATCTCGGCATTCAGCATCCGGGGATGAAGTATGTTGATGAGTTCCTGTGGAGAGGGTTCAGTGATGAAATCTTTAGAATTTAAGGATTCGGTATCTTTGGAATTGACAATTGTTGGCGGGTTGAGAGGTAACGTCTTGGTTTCTATCGTCTGTTTTCCTGTGCTGATAAAATGGTGGTATATGATTCCTGCTTTCTGTATCTTTCCTTCGCGATACATCTGCTGGAGAAAAGCTATGAACGACTGTATTTCTGAATAGACCCCATCTTTTCCTACCAGCTCGTTCATTGTGCTGTAGGTCGTGTCGGTTGGTTGATCTTTCAGTTTGCCTATTTCCTTTGTTATCTTCTTGCCGATAGGCATCACTATAACTCTTTTCCCTTCTTTGTTGTAGGTCTCAAGTTGTGCGATTGTCGCCTTTGCAATATTGCTGTTAAACGAACCGCATAGTCCGCTACTGGAAGAAATAGGAATAAGCACAATGCTCTCGGCAGTCTCCACCGGTTCCGTAACGGTGGTTTTGCCAAGTTGTTCAGTTATGGAACGCAAAGCTGTAGAATAGCGCTGAAAATTTTGTGTCAACGTCTGGGTGCGGCGCAATTTAGCACTCGCCACCATACGCATGGCACTAGTTGTCTTCTGAGTGCTATGTACTGATGCAATACGTGCTTTTATTTCTTTTAGCGAACCCATATTATATACAGATTACAATTTATTATAATGTACAAATAGTGTTACTATTCAACCTTGATGGCTGCTGCAGTCTCTTTAATTACCTTGGCTATATCGTCGTCTATTTTTCCCTCGCCCAGAGGTTGCAGTACATCTTCTTTATGTCTTGTGCGCAAAAGGTCAAGGAATTTTACCTCAAATGCTGGTACTTTATCAACAGGGATGTCGCGAAGCAGACCGTTGGTACCTATATAGAGTATGGCGATTTGTTCACTGACAGGCATAGGACTATACTGTTTCTGAACGAGCAGTTTGGAGTTTTTGCGACCTTTGTCGATAGTATATGCTGTGACGGGATCCATGTCGCTACCGAATTTACTAAACGATTCCAGCTCGCGATACTGGGCTTGGTCAATCTTCAGTGTTCCTGCCACTTTC
>CAJODY010000106.1 GCA_905233285.1 uncultured Bacteroidaceae bacterium | reverse complement strand
GTCTGCTGAACTGTATCTCATAATTGCATGATTTTAAAACCATGCAAAGGTAAGCATATTTGAGATAGACTGCAAGGCGTCAAAGCGGATACGCTTACGATTGTTTCCTATTTCTGTGATATGGCTTTCTTTTAAGCCGCAGCCTTGAGCGATAGTGCGCCAACATAACCCGCTTCAATCACTAGATGATTAAAGCAAAGTTGATTGATAAGGGTCAGAAACAACTATAATCACTCTGCTATCACATAAAAATGTACTGATATACAACAAGTTAGAAAATGGATATAAGAGAAAAATCACTCTGCCGTCACATAAGACTATGCCCAAATAGGTATATTCTTGATTTAGAACTATCTTCTAATTTTATAAGCCCTGCAGCTATAGTATCTCTAATTCTCTGTAACACCCAAATATTTATGGATAATTTCTTCTATGGACTCATAATACTTTTTCGTTTGAGGGTTCAACATATTGTTATTTTATTTTCTTAAATCATTATAGAGGTGTCCTATGGGCATTCTCTTTCCTTGTAATGATGAAGCAGGTAATTTTTTGCCATAGGAACACCTCATGAAATGCTAAAGTCTATTCTTCTCGGCGTTACCGGCGCCGGTACCCTTGTACTTCGACGGAGTAACATTGAAGCGGTAACGCAGTGAGAGGCTGACGCAACGGGAATCATTGTCCTCTGTCTTGCGGAACATCATGCGATTGCTATAGAGCGTGATGCGGTTAATACCACCATTGAAGAGGTCGTTACCTGAGAGTTTTATGTTTAGCCGACGTTTGAAGAAGTCTTTGCTAACACTTAGCGAAAGCATGGGGTTAGTGCAATTTATCCAGACGTTCTGCTGATAGCCGTGCGTGTGCATATTGAAGTCAGCTTGTAGCAGCCAGTCATGGGGCAATGTGAGGATATTGCCTAATTGCAGGGCTAACATAGGGTGGTTATAACTTCTCATTTCATCTATGAACTCTGACTTGAACCATGGTTTCATCAATGAAATGTTGTATTGTGGTGTCCATGTGGCACTCCCGCTCAACTTAACGTTTTTCTGTGCTCCAAGCGTAATGGTGAGCCAGTCGGCATGGTCGTAGTTCTTGTAGGTCACGAGGTTGAACTTTCTGCCGTGTAGAGGATGGGGTCTACACAATGAGAGAAATTTGTATTCAGATAAAGCCACTTCCACATAACCATAGCATTCACATTATGATACTTGATAGGCTTCAGGTAGGGATTACCCGTTTGCATGTTCAGACGGTTCTCATAGATGACATCACTACTCAACTGCCAGTAAGACGGGCGCCTAATGCGCTTGGCATAACTGAAAGACAATTGCACCTTCTTCACAGTAGTTGATAGGGAAAACGATGGAAAGAAGTCATTGTAGGTACGGCTTTGGTCGTCACGACGGATGCCACCAACGAAGTATTCCGACGCCACGTGCTCATAGCGCAAACCCGCAGCCAACTGAAAACTGTTGGCGTAGCTCTATGAAGGGGGCAATGGCTTGCTCATGCTGTTCATTGTTGCTGTTAGCAATATACCCTTCTTCGTTTTCAAAACTGCTGTTCCAGCGGGTGTTAGTGTACTCCTCGCCAACTTCTATCTGCCCTTTCCCCAACGGATACGTTACGAAAAGCTTCTCTGCCATCAGACGACTACACGTCAAAGCGTAGGTGTTCACGTCGCGATTTTCCTGACTTTCACTCAGTTCCTGCTGCTGGTTGCGGTTACGCTGGTTACGATAGGTGTAGTCTGCATTGAAGTCGATGGCGAACTTTCCTATCTTGCCCGTGTAGTAGAGATTCACTTGGTGTTTGGGCGCACCTTCGGCTCTGTTGACACTGCTGTTCTGCAGGTGGTCATACATATTGCCGTTGGCAAGCAGGTCATCGTCATAGTCGCTCCAAGTCTTCACGTAGTCATAGGTGTTTTGGTAGAATCCGCCAAAAGAGTTGTTATCGTTCAATTGGTAGTTGAAGCCGAAGCGGCCTTCAAGGAATGGATTGTGAACCTTGTTTTTCTGGTTGTTGGTAATTACCCACAGTGTGTCGGCAAAAACAGTCTGCTCGAACTCGCCCTTCTCCCATCTCTTGTTGTAAGCTCCAAAGAGATTTGCAAACAGTTCCAGTTTTCCAGTGCGGAAGGTTAGGTTGATGCGCTCGTTGTTTGCAAAGCCATGTCCCTTACGACTCCATGAGGTCAGTTCTACACCAAGGCCTTCGCCCGCCGTACGTTTAGTGCGAATGATAATGACCGCATTGACGGATGCATCATAGCGGGCACCTGGATTCTGAATCACCTCGACGTTCTTGATGTTGTCCGACTGGATGTTCTTCAGTTCCTGTAAGTCGGTCAGCTTACGGTTGTTCAGGTAGATCAACGGCGCACCTTTTCCCAGGATTTCAAACGCATCGCCTTTCTTCGAAATCATCGGTACGCGTGAGAGCACATCTTCAGCGGTGCCCATCCTTTCCATTACTGTACCCTCCACGTTCATCACTAGAGCGTTGCCTTGCAACTGCACCTTGGGACGCTCGCCAGAAACGACGATGCCTTTTATGGTCATCGTTTCGGGCCAACCTGTTCATTGTTACATAGACGATAGACGGTCTTGTAGCCCACGTATGAGATACGGGCAAGAACGGTAGGTTGCTCGTAGGGGATGACAAAAACGCCAGCCTCGTTGCTCACGCCTCCACCGATTATTGTTGAGTCTGATGGATGAAGCAAGTAAACATTAGCGTAGGGAACAGGCTGGCGGTTCTCATCAATAATGGTACCCGTCAGATGGCGTTCGGTCTTGTGGGTACACTCTACATAGATTTCTCTTTCACCACGC
The DNA here is from genome assembly GCA_905233285.1 of uncultured Bacteroidaceae bacterium. Classification (GTDB taxonomy): domain Bacteria; phylum Bacteroidota; class Bacteroidia; order Bacteroidales; family Bacteroidaceae; genus Minthosoma. Next base: position 2,179 of record CAJODY010000106.1, on the reverse strand, counting down.
TTCACAACCCGGACGGGATAGAAGCCAATAATCTGCATGATAGCCTCTGTGACAGTCTTGTGCTTGATGCTGGTAGTCACTCGGAAGTCTTCCAAATCGTTGTATATAAAAGTGATATCGTAGTTTGTGGTTTGTTCCTGAATGTATTTTAGGGCTTCCGACAACGAAACATCGTGGAAATCACGGTTGATGCGCTGTGCACTGACGGATATACCTGTCAGCCACAGCAAGATAATCAATAGCTGCTTCATGGTTGTGGCTCTACGGTTGATGAAACATATAGGGTATCGTTCTTTAGTTCCAGTTGCAGCCACTCGAAATTATTGAGCATATCAACGACTTTCTCGATAGTATATTCAGGCTTCCACTGGTAGAAAAGACGAATCTGTCGGGTAGCATCATTACGATATACCGCAATTATTTGATAATAGCTAGAAAGTTCATCGAAAATCTCTCCTAAAGGTACGTTGTCGTATAGCTTGGATTGTGGGGCGGCTATTGTGTCTTGAGGCAGTGGAGCTTGCTGAGTGAGAGGTAAAACATTTGAAACCGCTACGGTATCTTTCTCTTTATGAGAGTCACTGTGACTGATGATGTGGATGGCTGCAAAGGCGATGCCGGAGAGCATGAGGATGCCGACAAACATAGCAGCGAACTTTCTGAATTGAAAGTCTGACTGTACGGAAGAAAGGCGCTGCCATTCTCCATCTATCATCTCGTCGGTGACTTTCTTGTCAGCACGGGCGGCATCAACAGCACTTTGCGTCATAGACATCAGCGTGTAGAGTTCACGGCACTCGTCATCCGAAAGGATTTCCTGCCATTCTTCGGCCGTGTATCGATGGGGCTGTTCCATCATTTGGAGCAAAACATCTGTCTTGTTCATACGCTCATTGTTTTTTTAGTTGTGTACGTAATTGATTAAGCGCACGGCGTAGATGCTTATAGACGGTGGTTTCGCTGACGCCCAGACGATTGGCAATCTCCTTGAAGGTGATACCATCGCGGAAATGCTGCATGATGATGTCGCGACAAACGGGAGGCTCTAATTGGTCTATGCCCTTATATAGGCTTTCCAATTCTTCTTCTAACCGTTCCGTCGGTGTGATGTTCGTATCAAGGTCGAGCAAGTAGAGGTGTTCCACCCGTTCCTGTATCTGTCGGCTACGAATCACGTTCAGACATCGGTTTCGTACGCTTGTAAGCAGATAGGACTCGGCTGTATCTTCCCGTAGATCCTGAGAATTACGGAGCAGATGTGCAAAGATGTCGTGCACTACATCCTTGCTCTCAGCATCGTCGTGCAGAAGCATGGTGGCCAGCCGATACATCTGACGGTAATGCTGTTTAAACAGCTTTTCGAGTTTCTTTTGATCTGTCATACACTTATACTACACACGAAAACCGATTTACTAAACCCCTAAAACGACATTAATTTTAAAAAGATTCAATTCACACCGGTGTGGACTGCATAAAGTGAATGCGTCATAAATGATTGATGTTACCCGACCTTCTTATCCGATAAGATGCTGATGAGTTCGTACCTGATGCTTCCAGAATCCTTTGGAGGATTGGCGAGTTTGGTTTTCTTCACTAGCAGTTCGTACTCACAGCAGATACATAAACAGTTACTTGTTCTACTTTGTCTTCGTAGTTACTGTCTCTATTGCATGATGCCAGCCCTAATATTGCTGCAAGCAGAATGGTGATGATGGTTTTCTTGTTCATATTCATTCGATTTATTTGTTGTCGGGGAATATCTCTTTGAGTTTCGCTAGGCACGGCAATGATGGTGCCGTCGCGGTCGATGAGGAATAGGGCACTATTTTGAGTGCCGTGCTTACGGAATACGCCGAACTCGTCGTCAAGGTCAACGAGGCATGGCCAGGGGAAGGCGTGACGCTCGATGGCCTTGCGCATGGCATCGGTGGACTTGAATTCGTGGGCAAGGCTGAACACGTTCAGACCACGATTACGGTACTCGTTGTAGATGGGGATGATGTCGCAGGCGTCGCGGATGCAGGTCGAGCACCACGAGGCCCAGCAAATGACGAGCGTCAACTTATCCTTGTAGTATTCAGAGGCGCGGACTTGCTGCCCGTCTATTGTGCGCACATCGTAGTCGTTGTACTTTCGTCCGCAAATCTGATAACCCACAGCCTCTTGCTCGGCGATACGC
>CAJODY010000105.1 GCA_905233285.1 uncultured Bacteroidaceae bacterium | reverse complement strand
GCCTTTTCTTTTACTTTTATGATGTTCGGATGATTTTGTACCTCAGCACAACTTTGATTGATAAGTGACAATAGGACTTCTGGTTGTTCCATGATATTGTCGTCCAACATCAGAAGCAACGGAATAGCCAACACGTCGTCTTTATGCTGAATAGCAAGTCCTTTTAGTGTTTCTGTAAAATCAGGAGTATTGCGTTTAGAAAGAGTCTCAGATAAAACATTATTGCGAACTGTTCCGCTTATTACAGGCATCTGGTGGTTGCCATCAAACATGATGTCGCCAGGCTCGATGATAATGGGTAATCTGGATCTCTTACTCTTTCTATCCCCATTGACTTCAGCGGAGGACCAGATGCAGAGCATTGCACAGAAGGGCTTGTCGATGGTTCCCTTGATTGTGAACACACCGTCTTGGATGGTGCATCTTGTAGTCACTTCATTCGTTGCGGTGTTCACGATGGTAACGGAATCGAAACTAACACCCTGTTTCGCTGTTGCTTTGGCGACTTCAGATAAGTTTCCTTGAATGCTGTAATTCTTTGTCTGTGCCTGCCCCATCATTGTGACGAAGACGAGCATTATCGTAATAATAGTTTTCTTGTTCATATTCATAATGTTATTTATGTCTTGAATGTTACTAATGAGACTTATGATACCGACAGTCATCAGCAGAGCGAGGGCTGCGGCGACTATAGGGCGGGAGATTTCTGAAAGCTCCAAAAGGAAGCCTGTATGCACATGAAAATTGAAAAGCGACACATCGAAAGGTGTAGAGAGGACGAACGCCATAGTGACCGCTCCACTTAAAATGCCTACAATGAATGCTACTATCATAACCAACTTGTAACGGCGGATGGTGGTATCCTGATGCTGTTTGAGATACTCTACAGCATCAAGCCGACGGGTGAGTACGTCCATGAAAGCATCATGGTCATCGAAATGCGGCCTCTGAGTGAGGAACAATTCCTCAAGAGCTTTGTCTTTAATCATATCTTCAGTACTTCTTTTAGTTTGTCGCGACCTCGTGAAAGTTGTTTCTTTACAGCGTCTACAGAGGCCTCGGTAATGGTTGCAATCTCCTTGATGTCATAGCCGTTGAGGTAATAAAGCGTGATGGCCGAGCGCTCTTTGGGCGGCAATATGCTCAGGGCCAAATACAGATTCTGGTGATCAAAACCCTTGTCGGCAGTGTTTGTACTAACAAACGTTCGTGCATCGTCAAGCGTTTCCATTGTGCGACAACTCGCTCTGTGATTAAGGAACGTGTTGTAGGCAATCCTGAAGAGCCATGAATGGAAATACTTCTTGTTCTGATAGCCTGCCGACGAGAGATAAGCCTTGACCAGTGTGTCTTGCGCCAAGTCATCTGCATCACTTTTGTTGCCGCAGCAGAGGGCGAGCAAAAAACCACGGAGGGCATTTTGCTCACGCTCAACAAGGGCTATGAAGACTTCACGTGTCACGGACTATGCCTATAGAGAACTTACCCTTTTTTCTTCGGCCTCAATCTCCTTGGCAAGCATTTTCTTGCCCAGACGATAGTTTACAAAGAAGGCGATACCGACAGCCAACAGGATTATGCCGATGAAACCGCAAGGGCTTGTACTATTTGTAGTAATATCAACATAAATGTGACAAACTATCATGCCAATACCAAGTAGTACGGTAATACATCCCCACAAGAGCTTTTCCAATAGTTTCTCCTTCAGTAGTTTCTTTTTAGGCGAGATCTTCTTGATCAGTTCCTCGATGTCCATGTCGGGGTTCTTCTCAATGGCGGCCAGTACGACTTGAGTGCGCTTGTTCGTCTCGTTCATCCGTTGGCGAATGTTCAACCATATTATTACAATGGGTAGTACGCATCCACATGCGATGGGCACTAAGATTTGAAATAAATCATGCATTTTCTTCTAATGTTTTAATTGTTTGACTTCTGTTTATTGAACCGATTCATATATATAACAGTTCAGGAAAGCAAAAGGTGACATCGGGATGATAAATAAATTTACTTGGTCTAATAAAATTTGATTCCGAGGATGTAGTAATGAGGACTTTTGGGGGTAATGTCAGAGATACTACCACAACAGCGGGTTACCTTATCCTCCGCATCATACCAGAATGAAGAATAATACACAAGAGGAATGAAAGTGTCCTTTTCTAATGGAGATGTGGGTTCGAAAGGATCTGACCTATATGAGTAAATATACTTGTTTTCACTCTCCCAGTAGATTTGCTTGAGTTTCAGACCCCAAGTAGAGCGAATGGTATTCTCCCAATTGAAATAGCATATGGCAGTAGAATCGTTATCAGAAGGGAGAAAGCCATAGACCAATTTGTCACCCCTTGCCTCAAAATAATAAGGAAATAGGAGGCGAGGTGAATCCTCGACTTCTTTCCTATTCACAAACTCCCTGCAGTATATTTCCACATTCCGGCCTTTTATCGCACTGACATCGAAACTATATGCCTGATAGCCCTTG
>CAJODY010000104.1 GCA_905233285.1 uncultured Bacteroidaceae bacterium | reverse complement strand
TTAAAATTTCAATATACGGTGTAACGGCTAAGCCGCGCAGCCAAAGAGTTCTTTGAAAATGTGATTAATTAAAGTTTGGTTCGGTCGGTATCGGGATGCGTCAAAAATTCGTTTCGTCAGAAACGTATTGGTCATCAGCAACTTGAAGTTAGACATGGAATATTCCATCCCTTTCTCCTTCATCATGACCTTTGCCACGTTCAGCGATGCGAATGATGCGTTGAAAGCGCAGTCAAGTTTGTTCGTATCCCTTGCCTGAGAGTCCGTCAGTCCACAGAATTGCTTTGCATCTCGAAAGCAAAATTCAATCTGGAACCTGGTTCTGTAAAAGTCCAGGACTTCCTCACCCGTGAGAGAAGTGTCGGTAGAGAAGAACAGCTTGTGCTTCTTGTCTGGCATAATCCAGATAACGAGGCGCACCTTGCACTTCATAGCCTTGGAGTAAGCTATCAGCGTATAGGCTATACCTGGCAGTCCGTCGACGAAGATTGGCAGCATTCTCGACATGTCGAGTTTCTTAAAGTTTATCTTTCCGTCTTTTGTTTTCGGCCTTCCTGGTTTGCCAGTCCGTTCTCCCTCATAGATGTAGCACAAATGGGCATTGTCACGGAAGCGGCTGATAAGCTGGAAACCGTGCTTGTGGATACCGTCATAGAAGGTACGGGTTGCGAAGAATGCATCTGCAACGATGAGGTTGGACAGCTTTAGCAATTCCTTGCTATACCGCTTGATGACTGCTATGTAATGATCAACCAGCGTCATGTTGCGTTTCTTCAACTCAAAGTTACCAGGTGTCTGATGGGCACGCAGCATCATGCAGTTATGACTGTCAATGTCTATCAATCCCAAGCCCATGATTTCCAGCCCGTGCTTCACGGCACCTGCACACCCCGACCAGAAACGACCAATATGCGGAGTCTTCTTACCTGCCTTGCTGATGTAGCTCGGATCAATGGCTATGGCCTTGCGTCCGTCACTGCCGAAGTAGCGCAGGGCAAGAGCGACATTGAAGCGAAGCCAGTTTAGGCTCTTCGAGCGCAAGCGTCCGAAGTTCTGACGGTAGCACTGTTCACCGTGCCTGCCGTACTTGCCCTGGGTGAAATTTATCTTTCCTGGTATAATCATGTACAAAAGTAGTACCTCGATGATGACTTTCTCAAAACTTTTGCCTAACTTTGCAGCGGAGACCACGATAGCCTCCTTGCATATGCCCGTATATTGGTCGAGTGCTTCTGATATTCTATTCATAAACTTAGTGTTGTAACGGACTGCTAAGTTACTGAAATTCAGGCACTTGACCAAATTTTATTAGTTATTATTGTTAATGTAACTCATTGATTTTTAGACGATTAAATGTATAATTAACTAAGTATTGTTACTTACTTTTTTCTGAAAAATATCATCAAAGTGTCTTGTCAGACACGCTTATTGATGGTCATCTTCTCATTCCATGCCATTCTCTCCGCAAAAGCATCCTCCCCGTGGTAACGGATGTAACGAATACAGGCGGCACGATCGCTGTTGAAAAGGAACGTGAACAACTTTCCCACATAGTTATTGTGGATCTTGCAGTCTTTCACATCCTTGTCACATTCCGCACAAGTATGGTAACCCTTTCCTTGACAACACTTGCGGATCTTACACCTCTGAAACCCTTTGGCTATGGACTTGCGTTGTAAACCTGGGACTTCTGCCTCTGGCACCGTACACCCTATACACTTCCCCATGCGGAATTTCCTGCAAGCCCCACAATAGAGACCGCAGGCGGCAATCAACTGACTGCTGACATAGACTGGTTTAATATCTTTCATCGTTTTTGTGATTGGTTTATACTTCCGTACTGGAATCTGAATAATGAAAATCCACGATACTACGGAGTGCCTTCAACTGCTCCTCTAACTTCACGATCTGACGTTCTGTCATCCGTATCTTTTCCTCTATCTGCGAAATACTGGGCTTATGCGTCCCCTCGTCGAGCAAGTCACGGATCTCCTCCAACGTGAATCCCAGCGACTTCAGCCGCAGGATGCCGTTCAGTTGGCGCATTTGCGACACGTCGTAATAACGGTATCGTGTCCACTCGTCCACCTCGTTCGGTACCAGCAGTCCCATCTTCTCGTAGTGTTTGAGGGTCTTCACCGTTACCTGGCAGAATTTCGAGAATTCTCCTATTGTCAGTCTGATATTTTTTTCCATTCCCATTCGTTATCTTGAATTTCGAATGCAAATATAATACCATCCCTAAGGTACAAGTTTTCAAGTGACGCAATCTTTTAAGTATTATTCACTAAAAAACCTGAACCGAACAGATATGATACCCCATTACAGACAGTTATGACAGTTTCTGAATTCTGATTGCCACCTTGGATGACATCCACGGTTGATAGGCATATTCGATTGATAGGTACGACGTGAAACTAAGAGCCTCTTTTCTGTCAGAACTTGTACGTTGCCGACAATCCGACGGTAAACGGACGGATAAATGAGCCTGCTGTGCGGTAGCCTACAAGTTGTGAAGGGTCGGTAACGGTGTCAGCAACAGAGATGCTACCATTGGCACCCGTCTNCAAGCACATTGGTAATGCTCAGCGCAAGAGCCAGACGCTTGGTGACCTGCCAGTCGATGCCGGCAAAGGTCTCCCACCGGCTGTTATAATAGACATTGTTGACCATCGAGGCATACATGCGGCTATAGTAGCGGGCACTTACCCACAAGCGCCAGTCGCCCAGGGTGTAGCAGGGATCCAGTTCTAACAGCACCTTCGACATGCCTATCACATACTTGTCGTTGTAGTCAATCGTCATGGTTGAGCCGTCGCTGAACGTGAGGGGAACGGTGAAGTTGCGGTAGCGTGGCTCCTGATAGGTTGCCAAGACATGCATGGCGAAGTTGCCAAGAGTGACAGTAGCATCGGCCGTGATGTCTATCGTCCCGACATCGTAGGTGGTGTTCTTACCCTGTGTCTCGCTGACACCCTTGACCTGCTTGGTGAAAACCTGCGTAGAACAGATGTTGCGACAAGTTATGTAACTCGCCATCAGCGAGGCATCGAGCCAGGGGCTAATGTAACTGACACCGCCGCGCACCAGTTGCTTGACGTAGGGGTCGTCAGAAGGCAGCGTATCAAAGGTGTACTCGTCCAGCCGACGTTGGACACGGCTGTAGACATATTCTCCCGTCACGAAGAAATTGGGCAACAGTTGATACTGCGCTCGTGCCACCCCGATGAGGTTCAGTTTGGTGCGCTTGTGATGTGTGATGGATGCCGTGCCGTCACTGAGATGGAACTTGTCGTGACGCTCGTTGTTATGCAGACCATCTACGTCCACCGCAACATCATAATGGCTGAGGAACAGAGCACTGCGCAGACCGTAGAAGATATTCAGTTTCTTGGTAATCTGCCAGTCGTCTATGGCAAAGAGTCCGATATAATGGTCGCGACCCCGACCGTATGATGCCAACATATTGTAGTTCCATTGGCGTTGTCCGTCGCGCAGCAGCCGTTGAGGGTCGTCCTGTACCGTCTGTGCCAAGTTGACATCCATACCAAACTCATGCTCGTACTGAAACCAGTAACTCAGTCCGAGGTTCGTCTTGTGACCTCTGCTCTTTCGCACCAGTTCACTTTGGGCCAACAGTTCGAAGTAGTCGGCGCTGCCGGAAAACAGCACACGGCGTTGCATCAACCCGTTAAAGGGCTGACCATCCGCTGTCGTGATGCTGCGACCCTGGGCATCCTTGCCGTTGTTTATTTGGTCAATGCCGGCTTCCATGAATCCCGAACTGAGCAAATCTTTCGTTCCGGTGATGTGCAGACGGCTCTCGAGGCTCCATAAGTTATTCAACTTATTGGTCATCATGAAGTTCAGGTCGTGGATATAGGCCTTGGTCTTATCGGTGTAGTCAGTAGCCACCATCTCTCCACTCAGCACATCGAGATAGGTGAAGTCCACGTCGCGGGGCATGTAGGAGTCACGTCCTAAGCGGAAACCGTTCAGTTTGCTGACGGTGCCGTCACCATTATAGATGAAAGGACCGTGATTATTGCCGGAAATACCCTCACGGGTCACCGTGAACTTATAGAGCAGCGAGGCTTCAGACTGTCCCCAGCGGTGAGTAATGCCCAGTTTGTAGATGCCGGTTTTATTGACAAAGGTGGTGTACTTGGGGTGCGTGGATGTAGGGTCCAGATAAATATAGGCTCCAGCCGTGAAATACAAATTCTTGCACAGCCGTCCGTTGAGGTTCAAATCTACGTTGATGAGTCCGTCGTTATTGGTCTTACCCGTGAAGGTGCCACGCAGCGAGTCGGTGCCCAGGGTGGTATAACTGTCTATGGAGAAGCCAAAGTTCTCGGTTCGCAGTAAAGTCTCTTCGATGCCTATTAGATTCATCTTGTCATAACTGCTGCCGCCAACCCAGTGGGAGTAGAGATAGACAGGACTGGGCATGGTACCGACAGGCAGTCCGTCTTCCATGATCATCGTGCCACCCGCCTCGGCAGGCAGTCCGATGGGGATGTCACGGGGCTTGACGGTAGACGATGCGTCGAGCATGACGTTACGGTCCTCAGCATGCTTGGAGGTTGTACGTGTGGTGTCGTTCTTCTCTGCTGCGCTGAGTTTGCTGAGCGACAGAGCAAACATCAGGAATAGCGTGTATCGAATTGCTTTCATCATGATTCTGTTAATTCTCAGACATAGCATCGTCTGGTCGTCTTTCGGTTCATTTGTTTTTGCTAATTTCTGTGCAAATTTAATAAATTTGTTGCAAGAAAAAAATATAACCAGATAAAATCAACTCAAAATGTTTATTCCGATGCCTCCGATACCCCTATTCCAATGCCTGGAATACCCCCTTAACCTATATCGGAAACAAGTATCGGAGGTATTGGAAACAAGTATCGGAGATACCAAATTTTCTTCGCTCATTTTTGATATATAGTGGAGAAGTCCCTCTCCTAACCTCCCCTGTTGAGGGGGAGGAATGAAACTCAGCCTCGCTTACTCCTCGTAATAATCGTGCGTACCTTATTATTATAGCGGTCGGCAGCGATGAGTTGCTCGATGGTGAGGTGCATGCGGTATTTCCAACGGTTATAGGGGTCGCTGGGTACG
>CAJODY010000103.1 GCA_905233285.1 uncultured Bacteroidaceae bacterium | reverse complement strand
CCACCATTGCTACTGCTGACAATCCAGTAGTGAATGACGTTTTTGTCGGTATTGTTTTCAATAGGATTCAATTCGTCGATGGCTTTCTTTAGCATACTGACGAAGTCTTTCTTCTTGCGTCCAAAGGCTATGCGCGACTTCAGACGGAGGGCACCTGCTCCAAAGGAGAGGTCGCGGTTGTCCATACTCTCGGCAACCATTGGAGGACATGCTTCCATGATACGTCGGTTAATCTTCAGTTCTGGATAGTTCTCAGCTTCATGATAGCTGATATATGGATTGATGTCTCCCAGATTCAACAATTCATCTTTATTGATAAAGTCAATCTTGCCTCCTTCGTAAAGATTCCTATAATTCTTATTAGCCTCGGCAATGTCTCTGCTGTCGGTATCAACGAACAGGAAACGATAGGTGTCATTCATCACCTGTAAACGGGTTTTCATCTCCGTACCCTTCATTCTCTCATAAATCTTGTACTTGAGAGGGGCGATAGTATTAACACCAGAACCGCCCAAACCGATAAAAATATGCTTCTCTGCCATAGTTAAAATATTTTTTTAGTTTTTAATTCAACCAACGAACGCGAAAGTCGCCAACTGTAATACGTGTAAATCTTGCGATGGAGGGATGCTGATGCGGCCCGTATTTCACGTCTGTCTTAAATGCAGATCCTTTCAACATCGTAACAATATACTCAGGATGTTTTAGCGGACGTAAAAACGGATTGTGTCGTTTTACGTCTATCTTAATATGCCAATTGGCATCAGGAACAGACAAAAAACCTGCACCCTTACCAAAATCGACCATGTTCAATCCTTGTGCTTTCTTTCTTTCGGTAACGGGTTCTCCGCTGAATGTTACTTCGAACTTACCATTTATCCGATAGAAAGAAGAATTATTCCTGCCGAAAGCACGGGCAACCAATACTATATAAATAATAATGAGTGCAACGATAAGGCAGAATAGCCAGAAGGGGAGTGGATAGCAAAACATCCAATCCTCCATAGGAGCACTGGCCTGAAACTTGGGGGCTTCGAATCCTAACTTGCTCAGTTCCCCTTCATATGGCACATCGAAGGAAGCTTTGGCTATCACATTGCCCTTTATTGTCTTAAATGTTGGTGTCAAAATACTGGCTTTCTGATAATTGAACTTACCAGCATCAAGTATATCTTCCTCATCAGCTGTACTCTTCGGTAGTTCAGGATCGAATTCGAATCCTTTGGCTGATGTGCTAACAGCATCAACACGAATAATGTCATAAACAGAATTAGATTTCCATGACACCCCTAAATCCAAGTTTCCGTCAATATCAAGTGTTGGCTCTATCTTGAACTCAACAGGTTGGATTTTGTGTTTCACAAGTGCATAAAACTTATCCAACAAGATAGCATTCTTTCGCTGTGTAAACCAATCAGATAACGCAGTACCACTGGTTATGGGAACATGATTGAAGTTGAAAGACTTGGGAAATACGCTTCTGACTTTTTCCAAATCACGACCACTACCAGGAAGCTGTAAGGCAAACACATAGATGTCATTACCTGCCTGTTCTGTTGCAAAACGCCTAGCAACGCCCTCCCAATCTTCCTTTCCTTTTCGAGGCAAAGATGGATCATGCAAGAAGTCGGTAATAATAAACACGAATTTGAGTTTACTGCGATCTATCTGTTTCATATCTGTGGCCAGATAATGCAACATATTGTCAAGATCTGTATATTTGAAATACTTTTCTCGCTCAAACGCTGTTGTCGGCTTATCATAAATATGGCCAGCATAGTTGATAAGGTTTTTGATGGTTTCAGCTCCTATCTTTCCAGCACTACCAACTTCATTCGTAGCCTCACCACCGAATTTGATGATTGAAACATAGTCACCCTCTTGCAGAGATTTGAAAAACTCTCCTAAAGCAGGGACTACTGTTTCTTGATATTTGTTCATTGTGCCGGAAACGTCGATGGCAAAAATATAGTCTGCCCTTTGGCCTTCCAGTTCCTTGCCAAATTTCTTCATCAGCTGAGGATAGTCAGCTTTCAAAGCGTCGAAACTCTGTTGCTGTGCATGTAATAGGGAAACACAGAAGATGAGCGTTATGATGATATATATTTTCTTCATAGGGGGAGAAATGTTTCAAACCATGATTCTTCTTTTTCACTCAAGCCCACCAGCCAAGCAGTAAGAGGACTTATCTCCAACTCAGCAAGTGGGAAATAGTGGTTGTGCATGACTTCTTTAGGATACATTATTTCCATTCGGGCTGAATTGTCTGCACTCTGTACATCTGTCTCGTATAAATCAACAGCTCCAAACAGATGAAAAAACTCGTGAATAATCGAACTTGCAATCAATTTGTTTTCTTCCGAATGATAGAGAATAGTTCCTTCGGGACCGTTTGATTCCCAGCAAATAGGATTTGCATAACCACGTCCCTTCTTATTGGCAATAATAAATACCAGAGATTGATCACAGCCAGAATTCTTCTTAATCCAGGCGGGATAAGTTGTATCGGAAGGGCATCCGGCAGCTTTCAGATACTTCTGGGCAATGTCAGTTTGGGGAGTTCCTGAGTTATAATCAGGAACGACATCTATTTCAAAGGGCTCAAATAGACCATGTACGCCGTTGACAAACCTTACGGTTTTACCATATTCCTTAGCTTTCCCCTCCAACCAAGACTCGGCATCTCTGACAAACTTAAATAATTCCATCTTCTCATTTAGTGGCCAAGGTGTCTCTGAAACGAAGAAAGTAATCACATAGATACTCCCTTCGAGTTTCTTGGCACTGCCAGTAGTTTTAGATGGATAGTAGACTTTCATCTGCTA
>CAJODY010000102.1 GCA_905233285.1 uncultured Bacteroidaceae bacterium | reverse complement strand
TGCTGGCTTGTGCATGTGAGCATAGTGTGAACCATGAACTCTGTTGTGACCACCACGGTAGCTCACGAACACCTTCGGATGTGCATTGTAGAAATGCCCTCTATTGTAGTGAGTGTACACTGCGAATGTCCAGCTGCCGGCCTTCCATGCTACAGGACGATAGAAGTGGGAAAGTGCCACATACTTGTCGTACTGCCAGCTGTTCAGCACTCTGCGTTACGACGATCCCACCAGATGCCAAACACGTCGCCATGTCCGTTCAGGCTCATCAGGTAGTCGAGGTTGATCTCGTAGACTGCCTCATACTGTGCAGCGGTGAGGTTGAGCTCGTAAGCCATCTTGTCAGAGAGGAAGAGGGCTTCGTTCTTTGCTGCGTTATAGCTCATAGCGTTGGCTGAGATAGTCATGACCATCATCACTGCCAGGATCATCATCTTCTTCATATCTTTATCTCCTATATTTTAATTGTTATTAATCCCTGCATTATAGCCGCCCCTTATCAAGGGGCTCTAAATGTTTCTTGTTCACGGTGCAAAGTACGGCATTTTTCGGCTGATTTGCAAAGGATAAATCCTAAAGTGGAGGGGTGAAACACCTAAACCTTAGTAGGATTTTCCCCTCCAGCATCCTTATTCTGCTAGAAAATTTGTAAATTTGCAGCCATAATATTGTGGTATATGGAATTTAGAGAAATGAGACGCAAGCGCCAGCAGCTTGCAGAAGAAGAGAGCATTGCCATTTTGGAGAAAGCTACGGCAGGAACTCTGGCTTTGCTAGGTGATAATGATTATCCGTATGCTGTTCCTATCAGCTATGTCTATCATGATGGGAAACTATACTTCCATAGTGCTCTGGCTGGCCATAAAGTGGATGCTATCCACAAGTGTGATAAGGCATCTTTCTGCGTCATCGAACAAGATGATGTGCAGTCGAAGAAGTACACGACTTTCTTCCGCAGCGTGATTGCATTCGGCAGAATCCATATCATTGAGGATGAACAGGAGAAATTGGAAACAGCTCGTATGCTTGGCAACCGCTACAATCCAAACGATGATGAGAGTCTGCAAAAAGAGATTGAGAGTGGCTTCTCCCGTATGCTGATGATACGCTTTGACATTGAGCACCTAACAGGAAAAGAAGCTATTGAACTTATAAAACAGCGTAGTATATGACAGAGAAAGAGAAGATGTTGGCGGGCGAAATTTATTCCGCTGTTGACCCGCAGCTGATTGAAGAGCTGACGGAAGTGAAGGAGATAATCCATGACTATAACCTGCTGCGCCCGTCGGAGAAGGAGGAGGCAAGGGAGATCCTGAAAGGTCTCTTGGGACACATCGCTGATGACATTCCTTCGAACTCCATTGCAGTAGGCAACCCCTGCAAAGTAGTAAAGACTATATGACACTACGTGAACTCATAAATTCAGTAGATTCTGAGCAGTACAGCGAATCAACGTTGTACCAGAAACTACGTGATCAAACAGACGTATTCAGGTGAAGTTGGTGAATGGTGAGGTCACTATTACCAACGCTCACGTCGGCTCGTTGGGTGATATTCTTACTTACCAGATTGACGTAGCTCCAGACCTGCAAGTGACTAAGATGCAACTATTGGACGAAATCCTCAAAGAGATGGCTTCGAACACCTTCAGCGATGAAGAGCAGGCTGAGTTCTGGGACGACTTCGATAACCTGCAAAAAGCAAAGATAGTAAGATGACTGACTACGATTCCATTTGGCGCACACAAGATGAAATCAGAACAGTGGTGAATGCCGTTCTGGGCGAGTGTATCTGGAATCTCAGCTACAGCGAACGACGGATGGCCATTGAACTGGAGTTGACTGTCACCCTTGATGATGATGCTATCGGCAATCTTTGCTGCCAGTTCCCCATTACTGCCGACTACGACGGCATCGGAGCAAAAGGCTCGAAATTCGCATTCTATCTCTGAATCCCCAGATAATCGAAGAACTTGTCAGGCCAGTAGTTCATAATCAGCTCATCTGGGAAATCTGTTTCTGCCAACAGCGGATAGAGGCGTTCATAGTCGGCTATTTGGAATGAGATATGTGCATCGCTGCCGAGAGGAACCTCGTACTTCTTGCACAAACGCAGAATCTCCAGATTATTATCCCGCGCCACTGTCTTCTTGCGCTGTGGAGCCAACGAATGGTTGTTCACCTCCAATAGTGTATGAGCCTCCTTAGCTGCCAGCACCAGCTGCTCGAAATCCATTTCAGCTGAGCCATCGCCAGGATGACTGATGATATGAATTTTGGGGTTCCTGATAACCCGAATCATTCCCTCCGTGTTCTCCTCCTTCGTGCCACCTTTATACCATGCAGCGTGAACGCCAGCAATGGCAAGGTCGAGCCATCTTATTTGCTCATCAGTCAGATCAAGACTACCTTTCGTATCAAGGATATTGATCTCGCAACCCATCAACAGCCGAATGCCGTACATCTGGCGAGGCACGGTGAACATATTCTTGAAATACAGCGTCGGACATGTGCCTGGTACACTCGGCCCATGCTCCGTAACGCCCAACACCTCCAGGCCCATGTCGGCAGCGGCCTTGGCCATCTCCTGAAGGCTGCTATAGGCATGTCCCGATGCTACCGTATGCGTATGTGCGTCAACTAATATCTTTTTCATTTATTTGTATTAAACTAAAAATCCCCGCAAGTTATAACCTGCAGGGATTCATTTCTTGGGTGCCCGGACGGACTCGATAAAGTTTCGTTAGTTTTCGGAAGATTTCAAATATTTTCAAAGTAATTGGTAATAAATAGGTTACGTAAAGTTTTAAAGAGTTAAATAATTAAAATTATAGCATTGTTTTTCAAAATGTGCCTACAATGTGCCTACAACTTTCAAAATAATTTTGTACATTTGTCGGCGAATTCAAAAATAGATGAGTTATGGCAGCGTTTTTTCTTCGAACTAAAAGGACTGAAGGTATAGCGAACCTCTATACCAGAGTCAAGAAGCGTAATCCATACATCAAATGGGAATACGTAAATACAGGCATTGGAGTTGACATCGAGACATGGCAAAAAGCCAACAGGTCAATTATCACATGGAATAAATTCATAGGAGGGGAAGGCAAGGAATTAAATGTAAAACTTGACAGGGTTTCTCAGACCATAGATATGCTTTTCGCAGAGAATAAACTTCAGTCAAATTCTGATAAAACAATTCTTGAGAATGCTTTGGCTCTGATAGCGAACAATGAGGCCATAAAAGCCAAGGAAGAAATCAAAGAACGTCAAAAAAAGGAGCAAGAACGTGCAAAAGCCGAAAATCTACGCAAACAGAAACAGATAATTCATTTCTATGAATGCTTTGTAAATGGCATAGTAGAAGGATCTATTCGTTACGGAAAGGGCAGTGAGTACACAAAGAGTTCCATTCAGATATGGAAAACATTTGGTCGCTACCTGAAAGAGTTTTGCCCAGAAGACAAAACTTTTGATGACGTGACAAGACTATTTGCTGATAATTTCCGACAGTTCCTCGAAAAAAAACAATTTATGGAGATGACCATCAACAAATATGTGACTTGTTTCCGCAAATTATGTAATCTTGCTGCAGAGGAAGGTATCAACAATAATGCCGTGAGTCTTAAAGTATGGAAAGAGCGTACTGTGAAAGGTTCAGAGGCAAAGGCAGAAGTGTACTTGACAGAACATGAAATAGATTCGCTCTATGCGATGAGACTATCTGGTATAGAAGAGGCAGTAAGGGACGTATTCTTTCTTGGAATTTGCAGCGGTCAACGTGTCTCAGACTATGCTTCCCTTAATCGGAGCAATTTCAAAATAACAGACAGGGGAACCAATATCATTAGTTTATATCAGGTTAAGACAGGGACTTATGTGGAGATTCCAATTGTGGACGAACGTGCTTTTGAAATTTGCGAAAAGTATAACTACAAGTTCCCTGACGTGAACAAGCGAGACATTAACCGTTATATTAAAGTTATCCTTAAGCACCTCAGTGATTCTGTACCTTCATTAAAGCAAGATTTCCCAACAACTCTGACAGCCATCGAACGCAGGAAAGAAGAACGCTATCTATCATACCAAAGAAGGATAGAGAGTGGGGAGAAGTTGACTGGCGAGGATCGTCATTATTATGTTAAGTTAAAACGTATCGCTGAAGAGCAACAAGGAAGTCCTATATTTAGGCGTAATGAGAATGGTAGAGTAGTCATGGCCAAGTATGAGTTGATAGGTACACATACAGCTCGTCGTTCAGCCCTTACCAATCTTTACAAGACAGGGTTGTTTGATACCCGTGAAATGATGAGTATCAGCGGACACAAATCCGAGAGGGTCTTTGAGCATTATATTCGAATGACTGCTACTGAGCAAGCTGATAGGATAGCAGAGAAGTTGAGAAAGTTAAAGAGTGGTCAACTATAGTATTTATTAATAATGTGTAAGAGTTATGATAGACAATTCACAAACAAAAAACATCGAAGTAGCCATCGAGGCTTTTAGAACAATAAAAAAAGCTGTTCAAGAATACGGTTTCTGCCCTCGTGAACTTAAAACAATGCCATTGGATGAAGAAGACATGGACAATCCGGCACTCAGGCAAAGGTTAAGAAACAATTTCGATGAATATGCAAATATTTATGTAGCCATATACAATCGAGTGTTACCTGCATTGATAGAGAGTATAAGAAATATTGAATCAGAATATAACTATCTGACGATTAATTCTCGTAATCTGAAGAAAGCATTAGACCTTTTCACATCTAAAATTTCAGAAAGCCTAATTGATTTAGAGGGCATATCGAAGAAGTCGGGGTTTGAGAGGTTTTTCATTGGACCTCTCAGGCCCCACTCCATAATATCACCTAAAGAAGCTGATATGTATTATCAGATGCTAAATGATATAAGTTGGAATTATTGTCAAGCTGCAATACATATACGTGATGTCTTTAAAATTAAACAGCCTTGGAGCACTCCTGAATGGGAAAAGAATCGGGAATTACTTGAGAACATGATTAATGACCAAGAAAGCGGGGTACAAGATGAGA
>CAJODY010000101.1 GCA_905233285.1 uncultured Bacteroidaceae bacterium | reverse complement strand
AAGCGACATCTGTATTAACCGTGCTTCCCAAGGTGAGAATTATGATGACGAAGGTAACCTTGTAAAACGCGACTACTACGAGCCACGTTACCTCCTCCACGCTATCGGTAAGGCACAGTACGGCAAAATCACCGTTCAGTCCCTTCAGGTCATTCCTGGCGAGGAATTCGCAGCAGTCGTAGCAGCCGTTAAAAAATTCATGAACAACGGTTATATCGCAAGTGCACACCTCGATGATACCTATCTGAAAAACCTTCAGGCAAACGACGGCATCAAGATGGGTATGCCTCTGCTCTACGACCCCGCAGAAGACGTTCCTGAGGTTGCATCGCGCCTGAACACCCTTTTCGGCGGCGAAGCATCACAGGGTGTAGTTGCATTCATGGGTCACGGTAACCCCGACACTTACGATACCTTCAAAGCAAACGTACGCTACACAGAGCTGGAAGAAGAACTCCAGAAGCTCAACCCCAACTTCTTCGTCGGCACAGTTGACATGGCCGACAACTACAAGCAGGATGTAAAAGCACGTATGCAGGCAGCCGGAAAGACCAGTGGCAAGGTATTCCTCCACGCCCTTATGTCAATTGCCGGTGACCATGCTCATAACGACATGGCTGGCGAAGGTGAAGAATACTGGGACGAGTCAGATCCTGAAAGCGAAGATAACAGCTGGTTTGAATACTTCAAGCACAGTGGCTACGATGTCACAGTTCCTATCGTAGGCAAGCACCCACAGGGTCTGCTCGAACTCGAAACCATCCGTGAAGTATGGGTTGACCATACCCTGTATGCGTTGTCATTCGAAGATGCATACCACTCAATGTACCCTGAGGAGTAATAACCTCCATATATGAAAAAAGTATCATTATTGTTGTTGGCAGTGCTCTCGTGCGGGAGCACTGCTTTCTCGCAAATCCACCGCATGGAGCGGAGCGATACGGCTCTCGTCAGTCGCACCCACAACCTGAACCCTGTCGTAGTGACCGGTTCGGGTCACCATCAGCGTCTCAAGAGTACAGCCACTCCGGTTCATGTGCTCTCCTCACTCGAGATGCAGGAACAGGGCATCACAACCCTTGACGGGGCACTAACACGCATGATGCCGCAGATTTCGATGGCACCCTCCTCCATGGGTTCTTTCCTCCGTCTCAACGGACTCGGCAATAAATATATCCTCATCCTCATCAACGGACAGCGGCTCTCGGGCGACATATCCAACAATGTCGACCTCAACCGCATCAACATGTCACGTGTGAAACGTATCGAGGTACTCGACGGTGCAGCCAGTTCGCTCTATGGTTCCGACGCCATCGCGGGTGTCATCAACATCATCACCGACCAACCCACACGTAATCTCATTCAGGTAGGTAGCGACACACGTGTGTCCGGCTACGGACAACTGACCGAGAACGTCCTTCTCGACATCTCTACCAAGCATTTCGGTTCCTACACCTCCTACAGCCACGACCGTGCCGACAGCTATCAGACGTGCGGTCTCGAATACGTCAAGAACTCCGACACCGAGACCCAACCTACCATCGCACCTCTCTTCACAGGCTACCGTGCCAATATCCTGGGACAGAAATTCACGTTCTCTCCCTCCCAGCGTCTCGCCTTCAATGCCGGCATCGACTACTCACGTAAGATTACCGACCGCCCTGAGACACGTCCCGATGTCACCGGTGGAACCGACTACGAGATGCTCTATCATGGACTTCGTTGGAACGTAGGCGGCATCTATAAGTTCTCCAGTCGCAACTCCTTGCAGGCTGACTTCGTAGCCGACTACTTCCGTTATGGAAAAGAATACGACATGCCTACCAAGACCAATGCCGTAGGCGATTATGTACAGTCAAAACGTCAGCGTGCACTCGACGGCGAACTGAAAGCCATCCTCGGACTCTTCGCCAATTCCACCACTATCTTCGGAGCCGACTGGCGTCACGACTACCTTGAAGCTACGTCCGGAAACATCGACAAAGGTGTCTATACTCTTGCAGCCTATGCACAGCACGAGCATACTATTTTCCGCGATTTCACCGCTACAATCGGACTCCGTTTCACCCATCACGAGACCTTCAACAACCATCTCACACCGAAAGCCACATTCATGTACGCACCAGGCAACTTCCGTTTCCGTGCCACCTACTCAGCCGGCTTCCGTGCTCCGGGTCTCGACGAACTCTACTACCATTACTTCTCGGTCAACCGAGGCAAGGCACAGATAAGTTTCGGAAACCGCGACCTGCGACCCGAGAAGAGCCATTACTTCGCACTCAATGCCGAATACCATAACTCCTTCTTCACCGTAGGTGTCACAGGTTTCATCAACCGCATCAGCGACATGATAGTGAAGCAGAACGTACCCGTCGACGATGCCACACGTGCCATGCTCCAGACCGAATTCCCCGAGATGACTGCGGCACAGGCATCCAAACTGACCAGCTACGCCCTCTATCAGAACAGCGACAAAGGTGACGTGAAAGGCATACAGCTCAACCTCTCGGCAAACCTCTTCCAGGGTTTCAACCTCTCCGCCAACTATGCCTATACCCATGCTCGCACCCAGACCGAAGGCGAATGGACCGTACTGGAGCGCAGCATCCGTCATGCAGCCATCCTCGCAGCCGACTACCGCCACGTGTGGGGCAACTACTGTCTGAACGTCAACCTCAACGGACGTCTGCAGTCGAAGACCTACTATACCGGCACCTACGAGGACGCACCCGGATTCAATATCTGGAACCTCTACACCACCCATACCTTCGACGCCGTCCGTTGGGCATATATCGAACCCGGCATCGGCATCGACAACATATTCAACAAAGTGGACCGGCGCATCGACTCAGCCAATCGCAAATACGCACTCTACTCCCCCGGCAGAATGCTCGTCATAGGACTGAAAATCCGGTTCAAACAATAAAAAAACAGCCCCGCAACTTAATGCGAGGCCGTCTTTGCTTGTAAGGTTTAATGTTTAAGGTTTAAGAGTTCAAACGGTAAGCGGTAAGCAGTAAGCAGTAAGCTAATCACTCCGGCAGTCCGAACTTATTCTCGGTGATGATTTTGGCGCATTCGTCCATATCCTTCTTCGTCTGCGGAGTCGGGGTGAAGATGATGCGCCGATTTTCTCCTTCAGAGCTTCGGGCCATGCCTTCATGTCGAGTCCGATGCGGAAGGTTCCGAGGTCGCCGAACTCCAGTCCGTGTCCGTTGCAGAGCATCTGTTCCATTTCGTGGAGTATGGCATCGAAGGTCTGTTCCAGGATGCCCTGGGTGATGGAGCCGTCGGCAGCTGCGTGCTGCAGGAGCTCTGCCTTTCCGATAGTTGAATACCTGATTGGAGTCGGGACTATGAAGTCCTTCATCGTAGTCTCAATGTGCTTCTTAGCAAGTTTGAAATTAATACGTCCAGCCATAATAGTAAAGTTTAATGTTTAAGTTGTTAGTAATTTTTTTTGAACATCGAAAAACTCTAAAACCTCGAATTTTTTTTGAAACAAAAACCTTAAAAACCCCACTTCGTTATGTAGGTGCCTTGCACCCTTGACGCTCAGGTTTGCTTTATGCCTGTAAGCAAGCTTCCGTCATAAATCACCCCTTAGCATCAACTCCTGTCGGAGTCTTACATCCCGAAGTGGCAAATACAATAAAAACATTTTTCTTTCTGTTTAACTACAACCAATGTGAGGTTTGAAACCAGTAAGCTGATTAACATTAAAAGATTGTTTTTAAGGCTGAAAGCCGGTGTTTTTTGCCATTGTGAGGGATTGACCACCTTGGTGGTGTGACGAGTGTGGGTCGGTGGCTTGGGAGCTTGCTCACGGAGACGCAGACCACACTTGGCACATGAGGCTCACATCAGAGCCGAATCCCTCACGATGGGGTTATTTTGGTTTTTTGTCTAAATAAAAATTTCGTGTCTTTCGTGTCTTTAGATGTTAAAGGAATAAGGGAATCCGTGTGAATCCGTGAAATCCGTGTTCGGGAATCAATCGTCAACGACTACCACTCGGAAATTGATTTCGTCGAGCGCACGCTTCAGCGTTCCGATAGGCTTCGTGAGGATATGCTCCGTAACGAGGTACTCGCGTACGCCGCCCTCTTCGAAGATTTCTGCTGCTGCCTGCTTGTTGCCAGAGTCCGTGCCGTCAGTCTCCACACCCTTCGAGACGGTGGAGTAGCGCAGGTACATGAGGTTGCCGAGTCGGATGGTGTGTCCGTTCAGGAGGAGCTGACGAATCTGCTTTGCCACAGCGTTCACGCCTGCTGCGATAGTGGAGCGTGGGATTCCGAGCGACTCCGAGATGTTCTGGCAGAGCTGGTCGAACGAAAGGTTTGAATACTTCACTGGGACTCCCACCCAGCGCTTCTGC
>CAJODY010000100.1 GCA_905233285.1 uncultured Bacteroidaceae bacterium | reverse complement strand
GGGCGCGGTTCGCGTACCGAGGCGAGGCAGAACGGTTCGCTGGCGAGTATAAACTGAAGTATGCGTACGAGGGCTCGAGGTTCATGCCGGTGCCGCTCTACCACCGCAAACCGCTGGCTGTGGCGATGAAGGTGGACGAGGAACCTATCGCGTACCGCCGTCCGTGCCTGTATTTCATGTCCAAGCGAGGGAAGGAGGAGTGGAACGATATGTGCCGCAGTCTGGACGGAGGTCAGGAGTACTTGCTCCGCGTCGAGTGGGACATCCGCGATATCCGCGGCGAGGCGCTGTTTGAAACTGATGAAGAAGAGTGGGAGGAGGAATAAATAAGGGTTAAGGGTTAAAGGTTAAGGACTTTCTGGTAAGGGTTAAGGGTTAAAGTTTAATGGTTAAGGACGTTTTGAACTCTTAAACTCTTGAACTCTTAAACTCTTGAACTCTTAAACTCTTGAACTCTTAAACTCTTGAACTGTCTTTAAACATTAAACATTGCCTTCGGCGAATTTGCTAACGCTCAGCATAGCTCAAGCAAGCTTAGCTCTGCATTCGCTGAATCGCAAAATTAAACATTAAACCTTACAAATGGAAAAAGAATTAAGAGAATATGCTTTGCGCAATATATACCGGATTGCAGCAAAGAAAGCAGAAGAGCTGGTATGCTATCTGCCGAAGAATACGAGTATTACGATTGTGGCGCTGTCGCTGCTTCTTGCCAAGGTGATTGCTGTGGCAACACAAGGCAAGAGGAAGATGAAGCGGGAGAAGATGATTGAAGGAATCTTTCAATTCATAATGCATAATTCATAATGCATAATGGCACCCAAAAATTAAGAAAAACGACTTCGCTTTGTTGTGGAGTCGTTTTTTTACCGTATCTTCGCACGGAAATGCAATTTTATAACTTTAAATATATCACGATTATGAAGAGATTTATGAATTTGGTTCTTGTCGCTACCCTTGTCATCAGCGGCACAAGTGTACTGGGTTCTTGTTGTTGTAATTGCCCGAAGAATAAGGCATGCGCAGAGCAGGTGCAGGCAGAAGACAGCGTGCAGAAGGAAGAGTGCGCTGCAGCCAAGGAGGTGTCGAGCGAGGAACTGATTCGCACGAGCCAGAGCTGGGACGGTGTGGAACTGCCCGACTATTTCAAGGGCCGTCCTGAACTGGTGGCTGTGAAGTATGTGTTCCCGGCAGGTAAGAAGCTGGGTTGGCACCATCATCCTGTAATGAATTACGGTGTACTGGTACAGGGCGAACTGACGATTATCGGCCTGGACGGTAAGGAGAAGGTTGTACACGAGGGTGAGGCTGTAGTGGAGATGGTAAATACTATTCACCACGGCGAGAACCGAGGCGACAAGGATGTCATCCTCTATATGTTCTACCTCTCGAAGGATGGCGAACAGCTGGCTGTACAGCATCCTGAAATCCCATTGGAGTGAAAAGAGTAAGTGTTTTTATATTGTCGATGCTGGCCTGCTGTGCTACGTATGCACAGATGATGGAGCCGGTGAAGGTTGAGGCCTCGCTGGAGAAGATAGCTGAAGACAGGGTTGAACTGGTGTTCCTCATGAAGATTGATGAGGGATGGCATGTGTATGGGACGGAGAAGGTGGAGAACGGTCCGACGGCTACGGCTGTCTGTATGGAACGCCTGCAGGGAGCTGAACTGGTGGGTGAACTGAAGTATGTAGGTGAGCCTGTCAGGAAGTTTGACGAGGTGTTTGAGCTGGATGTGGAGTATTTCGAGAGAGGTGTGGAGTTCAGGCAGGAGGTGAAGTTGACGGAGGACGATTACTGCATTGAGGGCTATCTGGAGTATTCGGCTTGTAACAATCAGAGCTGTATGCCTCCGATGAAATCGGAGTTTTCGTATGGGGAAGCTGAGGAAAGTCTCGTCGGGGAAACCGACAAGCACAGTTTCGCCGGAGGAACCAGCGAACACAGCGATTTGCTGCTGTTGTTCCTGTTCGGACTGCTGGGAGGACTGATTGCGCTGACTACTCCGTGTGTGTGGCCTATCATCCCGATGACTGTGTCGTTCTTCATCAAGCGTGGAGGCGGCGTGAGGGATGCGCTGACGTATGGTCTGTCGATTATCATCATTTATGTGGGACTGGGACTAATCGTGACGGGGCTGTTCGGGGCTAATGCGCTGAACAGTCTGGCTACGAATGCTGTGTTCAACGTGTTTTTCTTTGCGATGCTGATGGTCTTCGGACTGAGTCTGGTGGGTCTGTTTGAGATTACTCTGCCGGCCAGTTGGACTACGTCGGTGGATGACAAGGCAAGCAAGACGACGGGTTTTGTGGCTATATTCCTGATGGCTTTCACGTTGGCTCTGGTGAGCTTCTCGTGTACAGGACCTATCATCGGTTTCCTGCTCGTAGAACTGGCTACTGACGGCGGCAGTGTGTTTGCTCCGGCTGTGGGTATGCTGGGATTCTCGATTGGACTGGCGTTGCCGTTCTCAGTATTCGCTATGTTCCCCGGATGGCTGAAGCAGATGCCAAAGAGCGGCAGCTGGATGGAGACTGTGAAGAAGGTGCTGGGAGTAGTGGAGATTGCTTTCTCGCTGAAGTTCCTGAGTGTGGCTGATTTGGCTTACGGCTGGGGACTGCTGAGCAGGAGGCTGTTCTTCGTACTGTGGATTCTGCTGTTTGCTGCTCTGGGCATTTACCTCGTGGTACAGATGGTGAAGAACCGGAAGGGTAGTACGCTGTTCTATATAATGCACACGATAGTGGCTGCGGCTTCCCTCTCGCTGGCTGCCTATATGGTACCAGGACTGTGGGGAATGCCGTGTACTCTGGTGAGTGCGTTTGCTCCGCCGATGGAGAAGTCGGCAGAGGAGAAGGAAAAGATTTTCACTGACTATGACGAGGCGCTGGCTTTCGCAAAGAAAGAAGGTCGCCCACTGATGGTGGACTTTTCCGGGTACGGTTGGAAGATGGAGGCTGCCGTGTTTACCGACCCGACGGTGGCTGACATTATATATAATAGATATGTGTTCGTACAGTTGTTTGTTGATGACAGGACACCGCTGTCCGAGACTGAAGAGGTGGAAGAAAACGGAAAGACAAGGAAACTGAGGACGCTGGGTGACAAGTGGAGTCATCTGCAGGCAACCAGGTACGGAGCCAATTCGCAGCCGTTCTATGTGCTGATTGACAGCGACGGCAATCTGCTAGCCGAACCTTATTCATACGATGAGGATGTGGAGCAGTTTGTGAAGTGGCTGGAAGGGCCATTAAACTTTTAACTTTTAACTTTTAACTTTTTACGAAGTAAAACAATATGGCAGAAGAAAAACAGGTTCAGATTAAACCAGATGTAGCAGGAGGTACGTACAGTAACCTCGCTGTGATTACTCATTCGAATTGTGAGTTTGTAATGGATTTCGTACAGATGCTTCCAGGTATGCAGAAGGCTCAGGTGGCTTCGCGTGTCATCATGGCACCGGAACATGCCAAGCGACTGATGTTGGCGCTGCAGGATAATGTAGGCAAGTATGAGCAGCAGTTTGGCAGGATTGACCTGACTCAGCAGCAACAGCCGAAGGGTGGCGGTACGATTGCTCCGTTCGGAATGGGCAAAGGAGAAGCTTAGGCATGGAGCAGGACAGGGTAGAGAAGGCTATCGGCTACTTCAAGCAGGGGTATAACTGTTCGCAGTCGGTGGCTATGGCTTTTGCCGACCTGTATGATATCCCTGTGGAGTTGATGGCTCGGATTGCGGCGTCGTATGGCGGTGGCATAGGCAGGATGCGCGAGACTTGCGGCACGGCTCTGGCTATGTTTCTGCTGTGCGGACTGGAGGAGGTGAAGCGGGAGGATGTTGCAGATGCTGATACAGGAGGGATTAAGGATTACAGTCCGGAGACGAAGAAGAAGAACTATGAGGTGGTGCAGCGCCTGGCTGCCGAGTTCAGGGCTGAGACGGGCAGTCTGATTTGTAAGGAACTGCTCGGACTGAATAAGCAGAGGGCGGACGGTACGATACCTGAGATAAAGATTGTAGCCACACCCGAGGCAAGGACGGACGAGTATTACAGGAAGCGTCCGTGCATAAGAATGGTGGAGACGGCTGCAAGGATTTACGAAAGATATCTGAAGGAAAAAGAAAAAGAGTGAGGTGTCTCACTCTTTTTCTTTTATTTTAATCGTACGAGTGTGGAACCCGTGGTGGATGGTGAGTCGGTATTAATCTGAACGGCATAGACTGCTGCCGGCAGACCGGCAAGACTGATGGTTCCATCGGTGGTTTCGACGCTACGCATGAGTTGTCCGCTGACGGTGTAGATGTTGACGTATGCCCGGGATATGCCGCCAAGTACGAGGAGGTTGCCTTGAAGCGAAATGTTTACAGCTTCAGGCTGATGGTCGGAGAACTCTTCGATATGATCGGGAATACCAAGTATGTAGCATAGTCCGCGGTAGGCATCGATGGCTCCGTAACCATAGCGGTAGTTGGGATATGTGTCGGTCTCGGGATGGGATGCGGTATGCGCAAATACCTCTTTGATGCGTGCAGGAGTAAGTGTCGGGTCGGCTTGAAGCCACAGGGCTATAATGCCTGTAACAACGGGAGCTGCCATAGAAGTACCACTGTCGAGATACATGTAGTAGTCTTTGTCGTTGTGGCGGAAGGTGCTGATGATTTGTTCGATGAGTTTGCCATCGGAGGTGTAGTATGCATCGGATGGCATCAGACTGTTGTAGGCAGAGACGATGTTGTAGCCCGGAGCTGCGATATTGGGTTTTACGGCTCCATCGAGTGTTGGACCTGTACCCGACCACGATACGATTTGCCCGTAGCCGTTTTTGTTGTAAACGCTTGCGATGTCTTCGCCATGGGTGTTGGTGACTGTTGTGCGGTAGCTCATGGCTCCCACGGCTATGGCGTCGTTTAAGATGCTGGGTTGGGTTACGGTGTAGTTGCAGTTGGAGGGCTGGTCGGAGAAACGTGTGAATCCGAGACGGGTGAAGTCGCCCATTGCTTCTACGACTCCATCGCCTTCAATCTTGAATTCGATGGACGCTGATTTGTATTTGTTTTTGCTTCTTTCGGGCAGTCCTATTTTGATTACGTATGCTATACGGTCGTCAGACGTCTTGTATCTGAGGGCGCTTGCAATACCGTATTTATTGTTTTCGCTGTCGATGATGATGGAGTCGGACAGAACTTCGCCGGAACCCGAGAATGGAATGACATCGGAACTGAGTGTGTATGCCGGGCAACCGTCTATGTCGGGACGCAAGGTTATGGTGAAAGGACGGTCGGAACGCAGTTGTAGTTCGGGTGTCATAGTGTGGCTTGCCCAGAACCATAGCGGGGTGTTGAGTGTCTCATCTTGCTCCTTACGACGATACAGGTCGGTGTCGGAATCGTTGCCTGTGGATATTACAATAATCTTACCAGGACCGACGAGGGCGGTAAAGAGTTCGTTCATCAGTGTGTAGTCATTGGTAAGCTGCATCTGAGATCCGTAGCTGCAGTTGACGACACATGGCTTGTTTACTGACTGGGCGTAATCAAACATATATTTTACGGAGAGCACATTCATAGCATCGGAAACAGTCAGATTGTTGGCCAAAACATAATTCCATATGGGGTCGGCGGTGCCACTCTTTATTGTTTTGTTTATGTCGTCAATCATTCTATTTCTTGCATCCTGGCTTGAACTGCCTAAGAATGCCTGACCTGCCACGATGTCGGCGTCGTAGGCTATGCCTTTATATTTCCCGTTGGCTACAGGACTGCCTGCTGCAATACCCATGACGTGTGTGGCATGCTTGGAGGCTGTGTAGTCCATACCTAGGGCTTTCATAATCTCGCTTTCAGTGGTATAGAGTGAACCGATGCCTTTGAATCCTTCGCCCTTACCGGTGAAGATGTCCCATGCCTGCTTGATGCGAGTGTGTCCGTCGGCATCGAGAAACATGGGGTGGGTGAAGTCGAATCCGGTATCGCTGATGCCGACTACGACTCCGCTACCGGTATATGCCTGGGGAAGTCCTTGACCTGTATAAATAGGTGCAGCCTTGCTGGTCTGTGCTGTACTGTCGGTGAGCAGGTCGTGGGGTGGGTTTGCCTCGATACGCAGTACTCGGGGATCGAGTGTGAGTTCGGCAATACTGACGACAGGAATTACGGCAAAGTAGATGTTGCCGACGTTGTCGATAATCTTACATCCACGACTGGTGAGTGCGTCTTCCATACCTTCGTCCTGTAGTTTGACAAGGGAGAATATGGCTGGACTGACAGGTTGACTAT
The DNA here is from genome assembly GCA_905233285.1 of uncultured Bacteroidaceae bacterium. Lineage (GTDB taxonomy): Bacteria > Bacteroidota > Bacteroidia > Bacteroidales > Bacteroidaceae > Minthosoma. The sequence goes on along the minus strand of CAJODY010000100.1, from coordinate 331 downwards.
CTGTGGTTTTCAGACTTTTGGCGCGTCTGGCGGTCTGTAACTGGTCGGCAACCATTGCTGACATTTTGGAGTAATCGACAGTCTGTGCCCATGACGACACGCAAAGAAAGATAAAAAGTATGAGGGAAAATAGCGACTGGTTTTTCATAACGGAAAAGGATAACAAGTGAAAAAGCAAAGAAAGCGGAAAGTGAGGGATTCTTTCTCACGTTGTTCGAAAGCGCAAGCGATAACGAACCGGGTTCTCATCCCTCAGCGGAAAGTGAGGGATTCGAACCCCCGATACAGCAAGCCGTATAGCGGATTTCGAGTCCGCCCCGTTCGACCACTC
>CAJODY010000099.1 GCA_905233285.1 uncultured Bacteroidaceae bacterium | reverse complement strand
TTTCTTTGTAGTGATGATGATTACACCATTTGAGGCACGGCTACCATAGATGGCCGTAGCCGAGGCATCCTTCAGGATCGTAAAGGTCTCGATGTCGTTCGGATGGACGGTAGCCAACGGGTTACGCATACCGCTGATGTCGCCATCGTCAACGGGCACTCCGTCAATCACGACCAGCGGATTGTTAGAGGCCGACATCGACGAACCGCCACGGATGCGGATAGTCGCGCCACCACCAGGGGCACCGCCGTCGGTAATCACACTGACACCAGCCGCCTGACCTACGAGCATATCCGTGGCCGAGGTGACGGCACCCTTCACCAGTTTGTCTGCACCGAGGGCAGTCACGCTACCCGTCAGGTCGTTCTTCTTCACACGACCATAGCCGATAACCACCACTTCCTCCAGCGCTTCCGTGTCATCCTCCATGCGGATGGTGACCGTGGGAGCAGCGAGAGCCGTAGCATCCTTGTAGCCCACATACGAGACGGTCAGTCGGTCGCCCTGATTCGCCTGTAACGTAAAGTTTCCGTCGAAGTCGGTCACCGTCCCACCCGTTCCGTTCACTCGGACGGTAGCACCGATGACGCCTTCTCCGGTAGCATCCACCACATGCCCCTTGACCGTAATCTGCTGGCCCAGGGCACTCGCTGAAAGAATCAAGCCGAACAGTGCGGCCAACATCCTCAGAGGCATTTTCAAATGTACCTGTTTCATCATACTTCGTTTTAAATTGTTAATTATATAATAAATAAAAAAAGGTGTCGCTCGAAAATGGCGTTTCCGCAGGTCAATGTCTATCTTTGTTTTGATGAAGCAGGTAAACATTTTTACTCCCTTGGAGAACGCCATGTGTAGGCTTGCTGACTCGCGTCTGTAGTAGTTGCCTTAGCCGTTGGTGCCTGATGCCGCATCGGTACACTGGCATAACTCAAATTAACTCTAATTGAAAATGTTATTTGTCGGCAAAGTTACTCCTATTTAATATAAGAGGCAACGACATGGAGAAAGATTGGAGACTTCAAGAAACCGCAACGTGCTGAAAATTTGAAAGATGTGGTTTGCGGTGAAAAGAAAAAATGTAGTATGTATGGAGGGAGATGGTCGTTTTTGGCTACTTGATGGCAAGCACATCCTGCTCGAAAGAATCGCGGTTGATAGCCTTGTTTCGCATATTGGTTCGGTAATTATATACCGTGGAGGATGAACAGCGTAGAAACTCCTGGACTTTCGTACCGTCGGATATGCCGAGCTTCAGCAGGGCATAAATGCGCAGTTCTGTGTTTAGGCGCTCATTCTTCTTTAACGTTACCTGTGCCTCCGGACGTAACAGAGCATTGAAATCTTTCAGGAAATTCGGGTAGATGTGAAGGAAAGCCTCGTCAAAACTGTTGTAAAACTCATTTACTTCCTTGTTAATGTACCGTGTGGACTGGATAGTATCATACAACTCGTCGAAATTGCGTTTCCGGGCTACTTTGTTCAGGTTGGCACGATAGTTCTCCATTTTATTGATGTAGTCAAGGCAGAGATGCATGAACCTTGTGATATACTCTTCCTTGATTTTATTGGCATCGCTTAGTTGACTGTTCAAATCCTTTTGGGTATTCTCCGAGTGCTGCAACATTCGTATCTTTCTGCGCAGCACTATCAGCGCAAAAGCCAGCAATAGTAACAACAGACTGATGACGACTGCGGCCCAGATGGCGGCGTTTCTTGTATCTTGTTTTTGCTTCACTACGGCAGAATCAATGACAGAGAGGAAAGTTGACGTTTCTACCATCCTCATCCGCGCATTACAGGCTTTGGCATCATCGATACAACGGTGAATGTAGGTGTAAGCTCTGTCTATGTCCCCTTGCTCATACAGCAGAACGGCCAGCTTGCGTAGCGCGATGTACTCGCGCACGGCATTTTTGATGCCGGCTATTGATGACAGTGCAAGATATTTTACCTGAGCGCCGTTCTGATGTTGTTTCTCGTACATCTCAGAAAGAATAAAGTATCTCAATCCTGCCTCATGGGTAGTAAGACCGTCTGGCAGATTGTCTGAAAGCAATGCTATTGCCTGCTGTATTTTTCCCTGGTCTTCTAAACGCTCTGCCCGCAGAATAACATCGTCGGGTGCATAGGCAATAGCTGAATCGCGGCAAATTTCCATCTGATGTTGGTAATAAGCCTTCTGTTTTTTATCGACAGTGTATAAGGATAAGTTCCTATACACATTCGTACCCAGATAGAAATGACTTCTCCGCAACCAGTCGGAGTGCCCTGTCACATCTTGCTCATTGAATATCTCCAATGCCTCATAGTGCATGCCCACATAGTTATAGAGGAAGGCAAGGCTGAGATGGGTATCAATAATGCGTTCCTGCTCGCCAAGTTTATCAGCCAGTTCTAACGACTGCTTGATATAGACAAGTGCTGAGTCAAGTGAGAAGTCCTGATAGGCTCGGTACAGATTCATACTTGTATTGTACTTTTCTTCTTCCGATTCAGACTTGCTAAGTTTCTCCTTCAGTTCATTCAGATTCTCATTCTTTTGGGTAATATATAGCTGATAATCATTTAGAATGCTATCAAGCTGTTCCAAGACAGCATCGTCCTTGGAACACGACATACATGTCAATAGGAGTATCAACGATAATATTACTTGCTTCATCATGAGATGGTTTACGCGTGCAAAGTTACAAAGAATATGCCTGACGTGGAATACCAGTCCCGTAAAATGGAGATATTTCAATCAGATAAGTTCTTGTCATTGAGCAATATAACAAAAATGTAACCATATAAAAATGTAGTCCATGTTAATGTATGAGAGCCATGCTACAGTCGGTTCTTCTCTGCATTACCGGCACCCGTACCCTTGTACTTTGATGGGGTGACATTGAAGCGGTAGCGCAGCGAGAGGGTGACGCAGCGCGAGTCGTTGTCCTCCATCTTGCGAAACATCATGCGGTTGCTGTAAAGCATGACATGGTTGATGCCGCCATTGAAGAGGTCGTTACCTGTCAGTTTGACATTGAGACGGTGCTGGAAGAAGTCTTTGCTGATACTGAGTGAGAGCATTGGATTGGTACTGTCAACATAGATGTTTGAACCTGTGTTGCCGTGGGTGTGCATGTAGAAGTCGGCCTGCAACAGCCAGTCGCGAGGTAAAGTCAGGATGTTGCCCAGTTGCAGGGTCAGCATCGGATGGCAGAAACTTTTCTCCTGTCCATTAAACATGGACTTGAACCAGGGCTTCATTAACGACACGTTGTATTGCGCGTTACCTAATTTGACATTCTTCTGTGCACCCAAAGTAATAGTAAGCCAGTCGGCATGATCGTAATTCAAGTAAGTCACGAAATTCACCTTTGAGTCATTTTCAAGACCGCCCGCCGTATAGAGAATAGGGTCAACACAATGGGAGTAGTTGGTTATCAGATAAAGCCACTTCCACATTACCATCGCATTCAGGTTGTGATACTTAACGGGCTTCAGATAGGGATTACCCGTCTGCAGATTCAAGCGATTCTCGTAGGTGACATCACTACTCAACTGCCAATAGGAAGGGCGTGTTGTTCGCTTCGCATAACTGAAAGATAGTTGCAGATTCTTGACTGATGTAGATACAGAAAGAGACGGAAACAGGTCGTCGTATGTACGGCATTGTTCATCACGACGCTGACCACTCACAAAGTACTCTGACTCCACATGTTCGTAACGAAGACCTGCCGACAACTGGAAGCGTCCCAGACGTTGGCGTAGTTCCACGAAGGGAGCAATGTTGCTTTCGTGCTGTTCGTTATTGCTATTGGCAATGTATCCCTCTTGATTATCAAATCTGCTTTTCCATCGCGTATTGGTATATTCCTCACCTATCTCTATCTGTCCTTTCCACAGCGGATGGGTAACGAATAGTTTCTCTGCAAACAGT
>CAJODY010000098.1 GCA_905233285.1 uncultured Bacteroidaceae bacterium | reverse complement strand
AAGGGAGATACAGTAATGGAGGGCAGTGTCCTCGTAACCATCGAATAAACGCCAGACTATGCTACTACAAAGTGTATCAACAATGGACTTCGTAGCGACTAAATTTTCCGACTTCCTGACATACACCGGATTTGCGAATGTCGAGTGGGCTAACATCATCATGATAGCCGTCGGCGCATTCTTCATCTGGCTTGCCATCAAGAAGGATTTCGAACCGCTACTGCTCATCCCGATTGGTCTCGGTATCATATTGGGAAACATACCGTTCAAGGCAGCAGGTCTTGAAATTGGACTTTACGAAGACAACTCAGTACTCAACATCTTCTATCAGGGAGTGCGTCAGGGCTGGTATCCGCCACTTGTATTCCTCGGTATCGGAGCTATGACCGACTTCGGGGCACTCATTGCCAATCCAAAACTCATGCTCATCGGAGCCGCTGCACAGTTCGGTATCTTCGGAGCTTACATGATAGCTCTTGCTATGGGATTTGAACCCAATCAGGCAGCCGGCATCGCCATCATCGGTGGAGCCGACGGACCTACAGCTATCTTCCTCTCTTCTAAACTTTCGCCAAACCTCATGGGTGCCATCGCCGTATGTGCTTACTCCTACATGGCTCTTGTACCCGTTCTGCAGCCGATGGTAATGAAACTGCTCACTACCAAGGCACAGCGTCGCATCAAGATGAAGTCACCTCGTCAGGTAAGCCAGACAGAGAAGATGCTTTTCCCGATTGTCGGACTTCTCATAACTACATTTATTGTTCCATCTGGTCTGCCGCTGCTCGGTATGCTCTTCTTCGGAAACCTTCTGAAAGAGAGTACTAAGACAACACGTCTGGCAAAAACAGCAGGTAGTGCCCTCAACGACATCGTTGTCATGTTGCTCGGACTCACAGTAGGTTGCTCTACTCAAGCCAGTGAATTCCTTACACTCGACACCATTAAGATTTTCGCCCTCGGAGCCTTTGCGTTTATCATCGCAACAGCCAGTGGTGTCATTTTTGTCCATGTAATGAACCTCTTCCTGTCAAAGGACAACAAGATAAACCCGCTCATCGGTAATGCCGGAGTAAGTGCCGTACCAATGGCAGCCCGCATCAGCCAGAACGAAGGTCTTAAAGCTGACTCCCATAATTACCTCCTCATGCATGCCATGGGACCAAACGTAGCCGGAGTCATCGGTTCTGCCGTAGCAGCAGGTGTCCTCCTCGGATTCCTCAGCTAAGATAATTTCAAAGGCGCCTTTTCTTCGAGATATCGGTATGTCGATATATCGGAGAAAAGGCGCCCAAACTTTCAATTCTTAACTTTCAACTCCTACCCCATGAAACATCTCATTGCCACCCTTTTCGTATGTTTGCCACTATATGTCGCAGCACAGACAGATATCACTTCCCAGTATCTGCAGAATCCGTCATTTGAGACTGACGATATTTCCAGTCTTCAATATGATGCCGTTCGCGGAGCATACCAAGCCACCTCGATAGTAGGATGGACACTCTCTGGTAATTACGGAGTGAGTGACATCATGACCTCGTCAGCCACAGCTACCGACGACAATTTTGGCAGCCCTGGCAACCCGTCCGATGGCAGTCAGATGTACTATATTCGTTGGTCATGGAATGCAGGCACAGCCACACTTTTACAGAGTGTTCATCTGCCTGCCGGCAAATACGTGCTCAGCCTCGACAACAAATGTATCACCCAGTCCAGCCACTCCGCATGGCTCGTTGCAGGTAATGAAAACCTTTCCCTTTCTTTCCATAGCAGTATGCCTTCAGCCTGGACAACCAGCAACCTTCAGTTCGAACTCACAGACGAAACGACTCTTAACATTGGACTGAAAGTAAACTTCGGCAGTGGCAGCGGTGCCTCCGTCCTAATCGATAACTTCCGTCTATACAGTCTGCCAGACGATTATATTGAGCCTGAAGAACCGACAGAAGAGGACGTTACTTCTTATACAGAAGGAGTTATCACATCCGACTTTGTAACCGAGGTCGAAATGAAAAGAGACCTACTCCAGATGCTTGCCAACTTCTCTACCTATATGGTGAACGACTGGCAGGAAGCACAATATCCCAACTCCGTCGGTGAAGCATGTGGATGTTTCAAAGGGGAGAACACAATGGGGAACGACGAACGCGGGGTGCGTCCCAATGCCGACCTCTCCATGATTTGTGCCTTCCTCATCAAATATGCTAAACCAGCGGGAGTCAGTCTGCCAACAGGCATTACCTGGACTCGCATCGAGGAACTCGCACTCAAATCACTCGTCTTTGCATATTCCACCCATAAGGCAAACAAACTGAAGACATGCTCCAACGGACAGTACTGGGGTTCTACCTCCACCTCCGATGCCGTATGGGAGTCATCTCTCTGGGCTATGTCTGTAGCCTACTCTGCTTTCTTCCAGTGGAACCGTCTCAGTGACACTCAGCACACATATATATATAATCTCTTGAAGGCGGAATGCAATTACGAACTACAACGCTCCATACCTACAGGTTATAGTGGTGATACCAAAGCAGAAGAAAACGGATGGGAAGCTGATGTCCTTGCAGTGACACTCGGACTCTTCCCAAACGACGACCTCGCACCTCAGTGGTTTGCCCGTCTGCGCGAATTTGCCATTAACAGCTATTCACAACGCGACGATGCCAGCGACCTCTCCGTCATCGACCCCGACTACGATAATAAGACAGTAAAGAACCTCTACCGAGGACAGAATCTTTACGATGATTATACACTCCAGAATCACAGCTACTTTCACACATCCTACCAGAATGTCGTTATCCAGGAACTGGGTGAAGCAGCACTCGCTATGAAGCTCTTCCAGCAGCAGCTCTATGGTGAGGAGATATGGCATACTAATGCTCTCATGCATAATAACGACAATGTGATGAAAGAAGTGCTTTACTGGCTTGCACTTGCCGACGGCGAACTAGCAATGCCTAACGGTAATGACTGGAGTCTCTTCCTATACGACCAGATAACATCCTACAGCACCAATGCCTGCTTCCTTCGCGACCCACACTCGCTGATGCTTGAAAACCTTGCATATAAATACATCAAGGCTCGTCAGAAGACTACCTCTGATGGCTCATGGCTCCTGCGTCCCGATGTTGGAGCACGCCGCATGGGAGTCGAGGCACATCGTGTTATGATGACATGGCTTATGCACGAAGCACTCTCCACTGCTGACATGACAGCTACACGTTGGGACGACTTCAACACTGAGTATTCCGCAGCCAAGGTATTTAATTCACAGAATATAGTGAGAGCAGCTACCGACTCCCGTTTCACCACCTTCTCATGGAGCAATGGACTCAAAAGCTATACCGGCTATATCGCAGCAAACTCCACTGATAAGAACAAGATTATCGTGCCGTTCCGTGCCAACAA
>CAJODY010000097.1 GCA_905233285.1 uncultured Bacteroidaceae bacterium | reverse complement strand
CGGGCTATCCTAATATAAAGAAGATATGAAGGATGGTAAAGTAACAATAGCAGAAATAGGTCCCCGGCTGAAGCTCATTCGGCAGGAGTTGGGAATCACGCAGAAACAGTTGGCACAAGATTTAGATATGAACCAGGCGATTCTGTCTAAATTTGAGAATGGCGGTATGGTCTATGCATCGGTGTTGCTTGATGTACTATGCTATTTCCGCGACAGGATCAATATTAATTATTTGCTCCAACCAGGCGATGACTACAGCCTGAATGATGAACGTCACCGTTTCTCTAATGACAAAGTCCGAGATATCGTTCTCGACAATCGCCGTCGATTCGCATTGGAGGAACTCCGCAAGATTTCTGGAGAATACAGTCAAAAGTGCGAGGAAATCATCAACAACACTATAGACTTCTGTAAGTCTGAGCCAGAGTAACATGAATGCGTTTATTTCGCTACAGCACCATAATTGTGACGATGTTTAGCGGAATAAACGCTATTCTTTTAGGTGTTCTGCTTACACTCTATTTATCATAATTGCGATTCTCGGTGAAAGTTGAAAAGCCGAAAATCGACGTCTTAGGAATTGTTATGATAAATAGGCTTTGAATGTATGATGCTGTCGATGTTTGGCCAAAAGGTGCTACAAGTATAGCACTATGGCCAATTATATGCATCTGGTCTCCCCTTCTGATTCTACTAAAAAACGAACTGGAGTTCTTTGAACTGGTCGATGTTGGTATGATCGCCGTATTGCTCTCCATAGCCACGTAGCATGTCTGCGTAATCATTATTCGACCAATCGTAGAATGTTGTCCATTCATTGATTGCAACTAATCGAGCATCCATATCTTCAGCCAGTTCCTCTGGCAGATTTTCTTGCTGCCTTAAATGGCAGTACATCTCTGCAGCAATATCCAACATGCATCGAGCCTCTGATGGTGTCTCGTTATTATGCCATCTCTCAAACCAAGAATGATGTGCATCCTTAATAATTTCCAGACTACTAAAAACTGCAAAGAGATTTCCAGCAGCTTCTTCATATTGGCCACCATGAATCTGCTGCATAATACTATGCAGAACTGGTGACAAGGATTTCTTCACCGAGATGTTCATTCTTGCCTTTTTAGCCTTCTCCAATCGCTCGGTTATGATTCCATATGGCGAATCCTCATGTATCGCGAACGTTTTGACAGGTCTCTTTGCAATATTTCTCAACCTATTCAATACGTAGTTGAGATATTTTTCAGGTTCATTCTTTTCCTTTATTACCTTTTGAATGGCATCGATGACCTTGACACATTCATCATTCAACTCTGGAAGTACAGATACGTCACTCTCAAAATCCCTTCCAAAAAAGCCATTCTGCCTACCAAAGAAGGCATAGCACAAGTCTTCGTATTCCTCAAAATCCTCTGGTTCAATCTTCCATTTGAGACTTCCGTATTCCACCTCGAACTTAAACAGCGCATGAACGAGCTCAGCATGAGGGACGTCCATGCCGACTAAGATGGCTTTTATCTCGTCAATTCCGACATGCTCGGCCTTGATTGCTTTCATGTTCAGGATGCCCTCCTGCTCATGAGGAATGAAGGGGCCTTCTTTGACCTCAAACAGTATTGCGTTATCAATAACTTCTATCGTATGCCAGGTGTTCTTGGGAATATCAACACCATAACGGCCATCAGCCTGACTAAGTACGACATCCTCCAGAACATTCCCATCGTCATCATACGACAGCACTCTCACCTTACCTTTCAGCAGTATGAAAGATTCATCCTTAGTCGGATGGTGATGTATAGGTATAACCGTCCCTGGCAACAATGCATTCAAAAACCGGTGGCAGCGGTCATCCAAAGACTGGTGAAAATTGTAATTTTTTCTCAGTCGTGGCGACTCCTGCGCCTCCTTCCCTATCCTACTCAACAATGACTCATCAATTATCTTCATAACTGCTTGCTTAACTTATTCCTTTATCAACCTGACGATTAGTTCATCATGAACCAGTTTGTATGCCTCCTGTGGGTCATATTTCACTTGTGGGCCAAGAATGATATCTGTATCTGTTAGGAACTCTTCGTCCTGCAACTTCTCCGACATATTCAGAACAAACTCCTTGTAAGTAGGCAAATGTGATGCTGTGAATCCAAGATAACGCTCGTAGCTCTTCATCACCTTATCCTTATCGAGGGCGGCTGATAAGCTCAGAATCTTCGACAAGTCAAACAGGTCACGGCCTTTCCTTCGCTGATACAAAGCGCGAAGTTTTGTACCTGTCAATTCCTCCAGCTCATACGTCAGCACCTCGCAGCTGCCATTGAACCAAGAGTTCTCCACAGCGAATGGTATCTTCACCATTGGGAATACGCTGAAATGTTCCTTGCAGTTGATCTCTACTTTCAGATGAATCTCACCTGCATCAGGATCGGTGGGCTGTACTTTGAAAAGCAGCGTATTATTATGTTTCTTCTGCTTAACAACAGGAGCGCCAAGGAACGATAACACATCCCTCAGATGGTCTATCGTTTCTTTAATAGGCTCTGCTGACACTTGAACAAGGTCTATGTCCTCAGAGTATCTGGGCTGCGGCGTGAGATACAGTTTACCCAATGCAGTTCCCCCTCTGAACGCCAGATGCTCTGCCAAGAACTCATCGCTATATATGGCAACCAGCGCACGGCAAATAATCAAGTCTTGTTCTACAAACTTGTTCTCAACCCAAGGAGCCTTCTCGCTCCATTCTGTAATATATGATATAGGTATCATAATTCGTCTATTTCAATTGTTTCGTTAACTATAATCTTCCATTTACTATTTCTCTCGTAATCGAGTGCATCCTTGCCTGCCTTCAAAGGTACAAACTGAAGATGCGCCCCACCCTCCTTCAGCAATTCATATATTGCTGCAGCAACTTCTTTCTCATCTAAGACTTCATCCAGAATATAACCCAAGCGCTGCATACTGCTGATAGGTGCTATATCCAAAAATGATGAATCCATTTTTGAGAAATCAATCTTCTCTACCAATTCTGCCAATACCGTCGCTGCTCGGGTAACACTACCAGTCTTAGCTTGATAAGTTAATAAATCAACAGCTGTGAGTTCAGGAGAAGAGATATTGATGTACCCTGTCCTTGTCTGGCGTTTCTCCACATATCTTTCTGGAATATGACTCTTACAGAAAAACAGGGTACGGTACTTTTCCTCCTTCTTGTCACGCATAGTAGGAGGTTCTATCATGACACTAAAACTAAGCGGCACCTGATGTGAAGCACCGTGATAACTTGCTGCACTTAAAAGAGCCACATAGTATTTGCGACCAAGGTGGCGCATCATATCATCCAAATAAAAAGACTGTGGCACAGTACCACGCAGAACATATTCATCAGGCACGATAACGTAAAAGCCTCGAAGTGGTGACATGATTCTACCTTTGCTCACCTCTCTGGTCAAAGCCCTGGACAATGTTCCGATAGCCATCTCAGGGAAAGCAGCGAGAACTTCCTTATGCGTGAAAGTATACTTCCCACGCAACGGTTTCTCACCTATCCAGTCTGATATGCTTCTAACCTTATCCATTGCTATTTGAATATTTCGTCTGCAAAGTTAGACATTTTTTGTCTAATTACGCAGACAAAATATTAAAAAATTGCAAAATTATTATTTTTTTCCTACATTCAATTTCCTTATCAATCGAAATATGTAAGGTTTTTCTGAAAAGAGTATGGCATATTCCTATCAGACTTTTGATGGTCTAAAATTGTTAAGAAATGATAATTTTACGAGAATTATTACTGAAAGATGAAACTTTTCTTTTAACTTTGCACACTAATTCGGAGAAAATTTCTTTTAATAGAATAAAATGAGTAAATCTCACTTGGTCACCAATGATATTAATCCGCAGTTTGAGAAGTTTGGAATCTCAGCCTGCGAATTTTGGCATCTTACATGGGAAGAAATTAGCCGACTGACGCAAGGTAAAACCATTGACGTGACG
>CAJODY010000096.1 GCA_905233285.1 uncultured Bacteroidaceae bacterium | reverse complement strand
TCAATCCGTTGTTTTCTTCGCGTTCTCCTTGGCTTCACGTTCGCGCCTCAACCGGGCCAGAATGCCGTCGGGGTTTCTGGCAATCTGCTCGTCAGCGGTTACCGCGCCGGCCTTGGCCGCTTCCTGCTCCTGTTCGCGTCGCGCGTTGGCGGCTTCGCGCTGGGCGGCCTGCTCCTGCTGCGCCTTCGTGTCGGCCTGTTCCTTCTGCTGCTTACTACGGCTTTTCTTCGCACGTTCGGAAGCGGCAGTGATTTCAGCAGAAATCGGATTTGCCACCCATAAGTCTAACTTTTGCTTCGTATCCCAGTACGTCTCTTCCTCAAAGTGCATCTTTCCCGTCTTCGGATTCACAATGCTGTAGTAGTTATAGAAGTTTGTCAGCAGCTGTGTATCGTACTGATTGACGTAGCTCAGGCACTCCTTCCGAAAAGCCTCCTTCGCGTCGCAGACAGATATATACGCGTTCTGTTCTTTTTCTTTTTTTTGTTTTTCTTTTAATAGGGGGTTTGGGGGGAAATTTTCTTTTTTTGTCTTTCGTTTTCTTTCTTTCAGCGAAAATTTTGTATCGAAATGATACTGCAGTTTCTTGCTGAGTTTAGTAGTCATGTCCTTCTCGCTGGCGGACATCAGTTCATAGCGACTGACGGCCATGAGCAGGTCGTGCAGCGTTTGCCACACGACGCGCTCCTCGCCATCCTCATGCAACGCCCAGCCTTCCAGCAGGCAGCGCACGTACTGCTCAATCTTCGCCTGTTCCATAGTCACCCAAAACTTTTGACAAAAGTCCGCTAATCGCTTTCTTCACTTCCGCGTCGAACATGCCCACGCGGCGCCCCAGCTGACGGTTGCGGCGCAACAGGTCGAACACGCCGTAGCACGCCCGGTAGAGGCTCAGCCGCGCCACCACCGACATGCGCTGCACACCCTCCAGATAATTCACAAAGCGGAACACGCCGTCCACTACCTGGCGGCGCTCCAGCTCGCCATTCACTTCCTTGACGGACTCCCTCAGAATCCGCGCAGTCACATCCAAATACTTTACTTCTTCCATAATATCACTTTTTATTAGTAACTCAATAATATAAAAGGGAATACGAGAATACGAGAATACATGAATACAAGACGTTAGACCTGCTGGCAGAAATCGCAATGTCCTCCGCACACAAAACTATTGTCTTGTTTTCTTGTCTCCTTGTCTCCTTGTATTCTGTTATTTAGTTTAATTCAACTTTCTGAAGTTATCGCTTCGCTCGAAGTTATCGAAGTTAACGAAGTTAACGACGATAGTTCTTGCGATTTTCTTCAGTGCTCATTTCTATTGTCGTTAACTTCGAGCGTAGCGATAACTTCGCTAACTTCGTTAACTTCAAAGAAATACGACTTACGAAACTTGAGTAGTTTAATTCTCTTTGAACATTCTCCCCAGCAGCACCAGCGCATGAAACGCCTCGAATTTATCACGGAAATACAAGTGCTTTCCAAAACTTTCTATCCTGTATTTACACCTATCCTTTATGACCCCAGGCAACCCAGTTCGCGCGTTGGGGCGCCAAGGGTAAACCATGTTCAGCATATTTTCACTCGGACTCACTTCCCGCAGGTTCTCTATGCGGTTGTCGGTCTTGTCGCCATTGATATGGTCAATCTGCGTCGGAAGCCTGCCGTACGTCAACGCCCAAACGATATGATGCAATTTTATTGCTGGGTTTTGGCCTCTTAACCACAAACGCGTTATCACGTAGCCATTACCATCATTCGAGCCTTTCACCACTCGGTTCAGTTTCTTGTTCACCACCACACCTCGCTCTCGGTCGTAGGTGTAGTTCTTCACGAGATGCGCCACCAGCGCCTCGTCACTTATTATCTCCTGATTCCGTCTGTTCATAGTTCTCTTCTCTTGACATATTTCTTAATTTCTCTAGTAAATTTTTTAACCATTTCAGTAACATAAGTCAGACCATTTTTAAGCACCTCAATGGTCGTCTTTTCAGTAACAACGAACTCCTCTTCGTCCCAGCCCGCGCTTTCGATGCTCAGGTCGCGCAGGTCGATGATGCGCGTTCTTCCCGGCTCCAGTTCGCAGTGCATGAAGTCCCGTCCCTCCTTCACGAGCTGACGGCATATCCACTCACACACCTCGATGATCTCGACCGGCGAGCGATACTGCTGGCGGAACAACTCCTCATCGCTATAGTCACTTTTCCAATGGGCTGAAGGAATGCGGCGCCTGGTGTCCGGGTCTATCTCGTATTCCATGCATATGTGGCCTGCGTTGCAAACGATGGTGGTGTCCTTCACCAGCATGGCGCGCACCGTCACATCTTTCCTTATTTCATTTTCATTCCACGGTGCCCGCGGGTCATCCGCCGCACCAAGAGGCAAATTATCCATAACTTCTTAAACAAATTCAATTAAATCGTGGTTTTTAGTCTGCTCTCTTTTGTTTGGGATCGATACCCCGATAATCCTTACCACCCGCTCCATCGAGAAGCTTCGGAACGACTCGCGGTCCAAGTCCCAGTACGCAAACTCCAGTCTAGGATAACAGTCACGCTTTTCCTTGTCCTTGTACTCATACGCATCATACTTCGCCGAGACACCCTTACACAACGTCCCCAGCGCCCGGCGCGACGTGCCGTCCTTCTTTTCGTACTCGAACGCCACAATGCCCTCACCAAGCTTCTCCAGCAAGTCATACACCAGGTACGCCTGCCGGAATGCCGCGCTGCGCTCCATGTTAAGCTCCTCGATCATCTCATTCGCATGGTCGAACACCCACGCTTTCATCCGTCTCTTCAGTTCTTGATTTTCTTTCTTGTTCATAGCGTCAAAAAATTTAATGAATAAAAAAAATTTTCTGACGCGAAAGTAGGGACAAAAATAATAGCATATCCCAGTTCTAAAATCACGAACTGAAATATGCTATACTAAAACTGAATTGAACTGAAAACCGAACTGATTTTTCGGTTTATATGTCTATTTCCTTCTTGTTATCTTCTAATGCGTGGTAACTCTTATATAATAGTTTAAGTCCTTGTGGCTTCGCCCTGCTACCATATGGAATCTGACAGTCGGGCCAATTCTCAGGCGTTGTTGATAGAAGGAAATTATAGGTATTCATCTCGTTAGCTTCACACGACTTCTTGGCATGGCCGTACCATTCCTTCTGGTTCATGTGATTAGCAAACTCCACATTGTCGCAAGCCTGCAGAAGTTTGTTCCGGTCAAGGAATCGCCGCAAGGCATACCACTCATACTTGTGCGATATGTCGTCAACAAAATATTTCTGTATGAAACGGAATAACTTCAGAACATCTATTCCCCTGTCGTTGGCGGGCGGATCCACTTTCAGCACCAAGTTGGTTCTCAACAGCTCCTGACGTTTCAGCTTATCGGCATCTGATTCTGCCAAATCATCCATCGTAGCCGCACCGCCAAAATAGTTCTTCACCTCGTCCACATGGTTGTAATAATTCCATATCATGGCATACTGGTTGCCACCTTTAGTCATCTTATTATTGTCGTCTTCCATATTATTCTAACTTTTTATTGGGATTATCCATAGGTGGCAGCGACGGGAACTTGTTTTCAACAGTCTGCACTTGATTATAATAATTCCCAATTTGGGCTGGTGCTGGCTTGTCTCGATTGATAATATAAGATGTTATCGAGGCCACTTTCTTAAGTTCCTCCCTCGTACCATCTACCACCAAAAGGTTATATAACATGTTCTGTATATGTACGGATTTATCAAGCGAAAGATTATCTTGAGCGTATTTAACAATCTCATCCAACGTGAACCTGCGTCTATTATCGGTCTGTTCTGACATGATAGGCTCAGCGCACATAAAACAGTCATTCTGGTCTTTTTCGTCATTCTTCTCTATAGGAATCATGTAATCTCTTTGGTAAGGCAGGAATTGTTCATTAAAAAAAAATCCCTCTCTTATCACTCGTTTAACAAATGTATCAATAAACCTGCGGCACCAGCTATCCTTGTTCATTTTCGACAATTCGCGCTTCGTCTTCTTGCTTAATTCAAGCGGTGGGAAATTAACAAGAGTTACAACAGCATGTACAAGAGATATAACAGTCATAGCGTGATCTATCAATCCCGTATGGGCAAAAACCTCACGAAAAAATTGGTCCATGTCTGGTTCTAATCCGAATCGGCTTTCGTAACACAACCACGTTACTTGATAACCCACTTCGTTCAGTATTTCCAACTCGTCCATAGGAAAGAGCATCGGCTCTTTCTCAAAATAAAGGAAAACCTCGTGCAGTACTTTGAACAAGGGTTCTTCCATCATATCTTCCAAAGACGTTCTGTCTTTCCAGAGGACTTCTCTGGGTATTTTTTGTTTCATATTGTCTGTTTTTAGCTGTTGATTGTTTGCGGTAAAAAGAGCGTGGGTCACTAATAATAAAGACCTCATAGGGGCTGGAACCTCCCTCTGATTACATCAATACTACCAATGCCCACGCCAAACAGTGTGAGCTGGTAGCCTCTGCATCAGATTCAAAACAGTGTTCCAGACTTTATGAGGTCGAAGCTTCGGCTCTTTTTTTCCGCGATGTTAATATCTGGGTGCAAATTTAAGGATTTAATTCCAATGCACCAAATTTTATAGCAGCGAATGCAGAGAAGATACTCTGCTGAGTCGCGACTAAAATTCGATATAATCAAAAAATTCTCAATTTATGTTCCTGTGAGCGTCCAAAAGCTCCAAATCTTATGTTTCTTCATTAATCTATGTTTTGAGTTCGTTATTTCATTTTACAATCTTTTTACTCCCCATTATGAAAACCCCTTTTCGAGGCTCACCTGGCAGGGGCTTGCCATCCAGACTATAGTATTTCTCATTATTACCTTTATAATATACGGGTGCAGAGACATCGGTGGTCTCTCTCTTCCAAATCACTGTTCCCTTTCCACTCATCGTTTCCAAAGTTATGAAGGTACCATCATAAGAAACGATCTTATAGCGTTGACAATAATGACCACCATGATATTGAATATGCAGGATGTCACCTTTAGAAATAAAATAGTCTTGAATACCTCTAATCTCCAAGCGCTCTTCATAACCCTTGAAAACACTCCATTCATCATAGATTTCATGTTTGGGATTCAGGACATATGCGACACCCAATGAATCATCACCCAATGTATTGTTGTCAATATAGAACTTTACGCTCTCAGGGTCTTGAAGAGAGTATCCACAATCGGTCTTGTATGGCCTGAACTCGCCAGTAGACTGGTATCGTACCCAGACACCTTCCAAATCTGATTCTGTAATGTCCTGTGCCATCATCGGCAACGCCATTGCTAAAATCATAAACAAGATCCAGATCTTATGTTCCTTCATTATTCTATATCGTATTAAGTTTCAAATTCTTTTTTAATCACAGAACCGTAATCACTATAGCTTATCAAACTCAGCTACACTCAAGAATTTTTCTAAATCAATTTTAGGCATCTCATTATCCAACCACGCAAGAGATTCCTGAGGAGTCATGTTCAACAAGGGATGTTCGAAATATGGTTGCTCTTCTTTGATAATTTTTACAAGTTCATGAACCCAGTATGTGCCGGACATTTGGACTACATGCCCACCCATTCCATAAGCGATTTCGCTTGCCCTTGATCCGTCTGCGAGTGTATCAATGAGGACAATTGTGGACATAATGTTTCTTCTACCTCCGCGTTCCATATGAGATTCAAAACGTGTAAGTTTGTCCATGACAATCTCAGGATTACCCTTCCCGATAAAGCCTATATCGAAAGAGATTCCGTATCCAGGACGAATCAATAGAGTTGCATCACTTTCTCTTCGATCATCCCTCCAAGATAACCAGAATACCATTCTGTCTTTTGATGCGTCATCCTTATCTATATATTCTGCACCCAATAATGTGAGAACGGAACCCAGTACAAATTTCTCAAAGAGCTTACCATACATGGATTTCTCGCTTCCTCTAATTGTAAGGGTCTGAGAACCAATAGCCAGCATACAACGCAGCAAAGATGGCCAATTCATAGAGGCCTTTGAATTATTTTGCTGAATCTGCATTTCCAGAGGACCATATAATTTCTCAATATCTTTTGATATTATCTTGAGATTACTATCAAGTTCACTAAGATACTCAGAAATATTGTCCTTGCCTCTTGCAACATTATCAATACTCTTTAATGTAAGTCCGAGAAACCAATACATATATTGTTTCTCATTAGGAGTGAGTTTTAGCTTTTTATTATCCACTAGTTCAGCAGATATTATACCATTTAACTGATTGGTAAAATCCTCGTAAGAACGTAATCCTTTAAGATAAGTAATAAACAAGGAAGCATTCATCAAAAGAATTCTTCTTTGAGTAAGTCCTTCAGTTAGGCTTCGAATATTTGAACCTTTTAAGATTGAGAGTACAACATTTGCAATAATATCAGCTCCCAATCTTTCGATAAGTTGACCTCCACTATACTTCACAAGATTTAGAGAGGATTTAGGAATTAGGTCTCTGAACATAGGTTACAAGTTTATATAGTTTATATCTAATTCTTTTCCTGCAGCATCCTTTAATATATTCTTTTTCATTAAGTCTGCATATTTCTTCTCCAATTCGAAAGAAGCAAATCTTCTTTCGTTTTTCAAGGCAGCTCTTGCTGTTGTTCCCATCCCTCCAAAGGGATCTAGTACAACATCATTCTTAAATGAATAATATTGAATGACTTTTTCTGCAAGTTCCAAAGGAAATATAGCAGGATGTTCTTTGCAGTGAGCAGGACAGATTTCCCAGATGTTTGTTACTTCGTATCCATCTTGTATTTTTGAGTCTTTTACAAGTTGTTGATTAGGATGCTTACGAATAAGCCAGTCTATTAGCCTATCTGACTTCTTACGATAGACAAGCACATACTCAGTTACAGGTACAGGTTTATATTGGCATGGATTTCTATCTGCACTAAATCTTCGACCTCGTCCTGTAGCCCAACCAGCCCCCTCAGGCTTCTTCCATATAATGTCATCTACAAATTCAAAACCCTCCTCAATGAATAATCTATGAAAATCAAATGGAACTGCGATTCTTTTAGATGCCTCGCTTCTCGATGCTCGTCTTATTAAAACAGGGGAAACATTAAGAACCATAAAACGTCCCTCATTGAGTACGCGATGGCATTCGTGAATGATTTTCTGCATTTTTAGAAGATAGTCATTATATGAGAAATAATCTGCATACTCAGGCTTTGCATTGTAATATGGAGGTGAAGTGAATACCAAATCAACTGATTCTGCTGGAAGTTCCTTTAATAATTCTTCACTATCTCCCATACCCAATGTATTGCGTAAGGTCGAAAGTTTTACAGCCTCACCACCATTAACACGCTTTTTTTTCTTCTCAGTTCTTCCCAATAATCGGTTTTCAAGAACTGTCTTCTCGGTAGTTTTGTCCCGATCAATAAGAGTTGTTATTGCATCAATTACCAACTCTCCAATTCTTTCCCCTGATTTGGATTTTAGAGGAACTCTCCATACAAGGTAGCGGTCATCGACTTCTGGAAGTCCAAAGTCGATGGCATGAACAAGGTCTATTTCTTCCAAGAAAGACTTTCCAATTTCTTTTGCGTTCTCAGCAGTTTTTACTCTGAATTTATCTTTATCGTAAGCCATATTAATTTGAGAATATCAACTAATTTTATCGGTCTAAATTAATCAAATTCGTGATTATGTCAAATGTCTATATCATCATGGGGGCTGTTCCCGTGATAATTTTTTCCATTTATAACGTTTACTTTTTCTTCTTTCTCTTCACGACAACCTTTGCTTCCCAGTTGTCGTTATAATCCCAGGCAAGGGATGTCTCCCCTGCGTTGAAATGCTCTGCCTGTTTTATCAGGCCCTCTATTGTTTCGTTTATGTCCATATATCTCGTTTTTACTTTGTTTCTTTACTAAAACCTCGCGGCCAGTCGCAGGAGGCGAGGGTATTATTAACTTAAATAACAAAAAGTTATTTTTTCTGCTTTGCCCTACACGTAGGACGGTGCAGTTA
>CAJODY010000095.1 GCA_905233285.1 uncultured Bacteroidaceae bacterium | reverse complement strand
TTTAAGTAAAAAAGAGAAAGTAATGAACAACCCTAATGTAAAGCCAGCTGATGGCAAACTTGGTATCATGGTCGTTGGACTTGGTGCCGTTACTTCTACATTTATGACAGGTGTTCTCATGGCTCGTAAGGGTCTTGCAAAACCTGTTGGCTCGATGACACAGATGGACAAGATTCGTGTCGGTAAGGGAGCAGATAAGAAATACCTCTCATATTCAGAAATCGTTCCGATGGCACAGCTCAGCGATGTTGTGTTCGGTGCTTGGGACGTGTACCCTGCAAATGCATTCCAGAGCGCAATGTATGCACAGGTACTCCAGGAGAAAGACATCCTTCCTGTAAAGGACGAACTCGAGAAAATTGTTCCAATGCCAGCTGCATTTGACAAGAACTTCGCTAAGCGTCTTGATGGCGACAACGTGAAGAAGTGCAAGGACCGTTGGGATATGGTTGAACAGCTTCGTGCCGACATCCGCAAGTTCAAGGCAGACAACGGCTGCTCACGTATAGTCGTAGCTTGGGCTGCTTCTACTGAAATCTACGTAGCTCCTAACATGAAGGTACACGACACGCTGGCTCACCTCGAGGCAGCAATGAAGGCAAACGATACCGTCAACATCGCTCCTTCTATGTGTTATGCATACGCAGCTCTTGCTGAAGGTGCTCCATTCGTAATGGGTGCTCCTAACACAACAGTCGATATCCCTGCAATGTGGGAGATGTCTGAAAAGCTCTGCGTGCCAATCGCAGGTAAGGACTTCAAGACAGGTCAGACACTCGTTAAGTCTGGTTTCGCTCCAATCATCGGTACCCGTTGCCTCGGTCTCACAGGTTGGTTCTCTACAAACATCCTTGGAAACCGCGACGGACTCGTACTCGACGAACCTGCAAACTTCCGTACAAAGGAGGTCAGCAAGCTCTCTACTCTCGAAAGCATCCTGACTGCCGACAACCAGCCAGACCTCTATACCGACTACTACCACAAGGTACGTATCAACTACTATCCTCCTCGCAACGACAGCAAGGAAAGCTGGGACAACATCGACATCTTCGGATGGATGGGTTACCCAATGCAGATCAAGATTAACTTCCTTTGCCGCGACTCAATCCTCGCAGCTCCGGTACTTCTCGACCTCTGTCTGCTTTCCGACCTCGCAGCTCGTGCAGGCAAGAGCGGTACACAGCGTTTCCTCTCATTCTTCCTCAAGGCTCCAATGCACGACTACACCAAGGGAGAAGAGCCAGTTAACCACCTCTTCCAGCAGTACACAATGCTGAAGAACGCAATCCGCGAAATGGGTGGTTACGAGCCAGACGAAGAAATCGACTAATAAAATCTTCACATTATAAAGTAAACCACCGTCGTAAAATGCGACGGTGGTTTATTCGATTATCTGAATACAGAATTTATGAAAGATATATTTATCCGTAGCATCCTTGCAGGTGTCTGTATCGCCCTTGGTGGCGCCATCTTCATCAAACTAGGCGGAGTAGTCGGAGCATGTATGTTCGCCTTCGGACTCCTTGCCGTTGTCCACTTCAAACTACCGCTCTATACTGGTACGGCAGGTTTCATTGACCTTCTGAAAGGCGGGGAATACCTGAAGATGATAGTGATACTCCTGGGTAACATCGTGGGATGTATTCTCCTGAGCCTTATGTTCGACCATCAGGTGATTGACGGCACACAGATAATCCAAAACCGTCTCTCCACCGACTTCCTCCATTGTTTCCTCAACGCCATAGGCTGCGGACTGATAATGACCATCATCGTGCAGGGTGGACGCGACAAGAACCTCCTTCTCATCCTGTTCGGCATCCCACTCTTCATCCTTCTCGGCTTCTACCACTCCATAGCTGATGCCTTCTACATGATGGTTACCTCTTCCGAACTGCGGAACGAATACCTGCCACGTTATGTGATTATCGTCCTTGGCAACTTCGTAGGTTGCAACATGCCTCGTCTGTTCAAATACAAAATCGACTAACTACACATTATTTATTAATATAAGAAAAGGTGCACGTCTCTGTGATGTGCACCTTTGTTCTTTAATATCTCTTACCTGAGTGCGTTCTGCAAACGGTTGCCTTCGTTGTTAAGATATTGGGTAAGACATTTCGCAATCTCCGGATAGTAATCGTTGAGAGTCTTGTACTTCTCGCGCTGGATAGTATAGTCACGCAGACATCCTACGAGTTCGGGTATCCATTGGAAACCTTTGTGCCATACTTCTTCTAGCATGAAATATACCGTTCCTCTGCTGACAAGATTATAGTCTTTCAGATAGACATATACGGCAGCACGGACTATACTCTCGTTTATAACGATTTCCCAATTGTTGTAATCCTGTCGTTCCATTGCCGGTTGGGCGAACTGCAGCATTTTCGTGCCAATCTTTTCCATCATCGCCCGGTTCGCGGCATCATCGAGCAGGGGATTTACGAAACTGTGGTTAAACTCATGTATCAATAGTGTTGCATCCCAAGAGGTACGATTAATCCAATAGCCCATGATGGCAAATGATTCTCTGGGTTTTCCTTCCAGTTGGCGATGAACACTATTATTGTTGTCTCCGTAAGTAAAACCGATGATTACATGAAACAGCTCGCTCGAATCCATTCCGTAAAAACGGTTGTACCAGTCCTGATGGAACATTGACATCACGTTTTTCTCGTACTCCTTCACTCCTTCGTCGTAGAATGCACTATGTTGTTCGAAGAACTTGTGAAAGTGCGTATTGCTATAGAACTTATTGAGCAGCGCGATGAACTCGTCGAGGTTCACGTTCTGCCAACCCTCGTTCAGTTCAGCCCTGTTACCTATCAGCTTCACCTTTCCCTTCGCAATCTCAAGGTGAACAGCCATATTCATCACCCTTTCATATCCTATGCCGTACTTCGCACGTATCTCCTTATAATACGGAATGATAGGGTGCTCCCTATATGCAGCAAACCACTCCTCCGTATCCTTTGTATATTGTCCTGCCAAGTCCTTGCTGTATTCTTCGAAACCAGCAGTACGCGAGAGGATACTCATCAGTTCGACAGCTTCGCTGACCTCAACTTTGAGTTGCGCCTGACCCGCCATCGAAACAAAAGCAAACAAAAACAAGATAAAGTTTCTTCTTTTCATCTTAAAAAAATCAATTAGGTCAAAAACGATACAAAAGTACTCTATTTTAGGATTAATCAAGCTGCTTAAATTATAAAACTTCAAAATTATGCGAGTTGCAGCCTGAATTGCATACCCTTTTGTGCAATTTTCGAAGAAAACTGCTAAATTAGGTATGCAATTTACTTATTAGTTTTATCGTATAAGACGATATAGAATATGCATACGAAAATCAGATACCACTTTGGATGTTTGGTTTAATCTATTAAAAAAGGATGTACTCTCCCCAATATACAACATCGAGAATGCGCACCCTATACTCATTCATAATCTCTCAAGAACTGCTTTTTCAAGTTTTTCAGCAAACTCCTCCACGGTATGAAGGCGTTCTTGCAGCGACCTTGTCTATAATCATACCTCGCAGATTTACTGCCGTATTCGCAGACTGGTAAACAGATATAGGCTCTTCGACTTTCATATTCAAAATATTTCTTTCCTCTTATATTTTTTGCAAATATACGGTTAAGTGAGAGAAGAACAAAAAGAAAAAAGAATTTTTCATTTTTGCTCTTCCGAGCGGGAGTATATTCGACGTAGTCAACTATAGTGCAAGGTGAACATAATACAAAATAATTGGATATATTTTACATATACAGCACTCGCACCAGGATGGTTCCCGATGCGAGTGTTTCTGTATTCCGGTAGTCGAAACCACCTTAATGTGACGCGTGACGCGTGATGTTGTGACGCCTTACATCTTTTGCGGAAGATTTAAACTAAAGGCTAACCTTGAAAGTCTCGTTGCCTACCTTCACAATGTAAATGCCTGAGTCGAGCGAAATAGAGCAGTTACCTTCTCCGTTAGCAACGAGTATGCCACCAGCGTTGTAAACCTCTACTTCTGCATCATCCTCTGCTCCTGCTACCTTGATAGTTCCATTGTAAGCATACACCTTTACTTTCGAAGTCTCGGTCTGCTTCATACTCTTTATGTTCGATGCCTC
>CAJODY010000094.1 GCA_905233285.1 uncultured Bacteroidaceae bacterium | reverse complement strand
GGAAAAACAAGAAAACTGCCATGAAGCAAAGAAACCTAATCATGGCTGTTATTAGGGAAGCATAAAATGAGGGTGTGCCTATTTTGACACACCCTCTTACACCGACGCAACAATCTGCTCGTGTCGTTTATCTCTTATAGTACTTCGTGAATGTCTTTAGGCTATATCCCTCGCCATCGGGCATCCCCAATCTTACAAGTTCATTGTACGCCTTCTCGGCATTCTGTGGAAGCAGCACTTTCTTGTCATTACTCAGCCTAGTGAGATACTTGCATATTTCCTGTATTCCCTGACGAGCCACCAGCCGTGCTATCTCATCATGAATCTGCCACGCTTTATCAGCGTCAACAGACGGATGAATGAAAAACGTTGGTTTTCCTTCTCTTCCGACCGGCGCAGCAACCTCTACCTTCTGTTTCACCTCCAGCTCTATGCCCAGCTGCTTCAGGATATCAGCCTGATACAGCTGCTCTACGTTCTGAATATTGATGCCACCAGGCTGAACGTCAACATGCGTGTAGTGGGTAACCCCCGAAAAGTCTGCACCCTCCTTCATTTTCCGACCGTGTTAGCCTGTTGCACATTGATACCACCCGGCTGTACCGTCACCGTGTTGTTCACCAGAGTGGGCTCTACCACTACCTCATCGTCCAGCTGGTTCAGGGCTTCCATGATGTCTTCAGGCATCTCCAACTTTGCCGTATTAATAAAATCCAGCAACTGCGTCTTAGCTACCTCACGCTTGGCCTGCGTCTTGCGCTTCGACGTGTTGATGTAGATGCGGAAAGCCTTCTCAAGACCCTCTTGCGGCGATTTCTTGGCCATGCCTACCGAGAATTTGCCCAACTCATTCAACTTCATGTCCTTGTCGTCCAACTGCTGCTGAAGTCTGTCGTTCTCAGCCTCCTGCTGTTCCAAATCACTCTTCAGTTGCTCGTACTCCTCTAACAACGCCTCATACTGTTCTATCAGCCGCATAAAGGCGTTCTGCGTGTCTATCTGTTCCTGTAATCGCTCGCACTCGCGATCCACATACTGTCTGGCCTCGCGTAACTGTTCTTTCAAGTCAATACTGTTTGTTCCCATATTTCTTTTACTTTGTTTATAGTTCACCTACGTGGTTTACTCCCTTCACATACTCACTCAGCAGACTGCCAACGGCGGCCAGAATCATAAAAAGAAAAAATGCACCTTCCATAATCTTATTGTTTTTTGTTAAACTTCGAATTACGGGTGCAAAGTAAACACAAGGGTGTTCCATAAGTCGAGACACCCCACGAAATTTTAATATCTTTTAAGATTTTCGGCTATCATTTTGCGAATTTTCACACGCAAAGCCAAAGGTTCGAGCACTTCGATGCCATCACCATACGATAGCAGCTGGCCCAGAAAGTCGGCAGTGGGACGGATGTCGAGGGAGAAGTCGGCGTAATGCTCAGTGCTGGCTATTTCTTGCTGCGAAGGGTGCAGGGGCAGTGTGCGCAGGTAGTTGGGCGTCTTGTTGTGGGCACGTAGCACGACGTGGGACATGGGCGTATTGTCCGTCAACACGCCATAGTACTCTGAGAAATAGCCCTGCGCAGAGAAATGGGCAGGCATCTCGAACGACTTGTCTGTCAACTCCACCTTCGTCATGCGGTCCAGGGCGTAGATGCGCATCTGCTCCTCATCGTTCAGCGCCAACAGATACCAGCGTTGGTGAAACAGCTTCAGGGCATAGGGACATACCACCTTCTCATAGCCCTCGGCCCCGAACTTCTGGTAGCCTATGAGCAGGCGGTGGTTGCTCTTGATAGCGCTGATGATGGTATTGAGATACTGCTCGCCGACGGGTGCATTCTCCAGCACCAGACGCTCCTTGACGGCGGCGCTGTCAGCCAGCACACCATGTACGGTGAGCGTGGAGAACAGCCAACTCTCGATGCTGTCGTCGCTGAGCACTTTCTGGTTGCTGATGTAATACTTATACGTCTTGGGCTCGCACTCGATGATGATGCCAAACATATCCTGAATGGCGTCGCGATGGCGATAGAACGACACGCGGTACAAGGGGTTGCCGTCGGCCACCCTATCGTCCATCCATTTCTGGTTCAGTTCCTCCAGGGTCAGCTTCCGATAGGCCCTGAGCGTATTAATAATCCAGATGTACTGGTGAAAAATCTGAGCTGGTTTCATAGCTGCAAAAGTCGTGTTATTTTATGGGCTTGATGGGGTATGTCACGTCGTAGATGCATTCCGCCTTCTGGAACGCCTTCAACGTTCGGTAGTTATTATCTTGCCGTAGGAAATCCTTATCTTCGTCCATATATATTTTCTAACAATAGTCACTATAAAAGGATTTGTCTACAAATACATAGAATAATTGTTATTTGACCTATACATTTTGCCCAAAGGGATAATATTTTAACCTCTCTTCCCCTCCATCCTATCAATAAATGTTTCATAAATCAGTGGATAGGCATCACTTGCAATGAATACTATGCCTGGGCGCAGAAGAGATTGCATATCATTGGTAAACTCAGGATCTTCCATCTTCTCCTGCATGTTATTGACAAACTGCTTGTAAGATGGAGCCCTATCAACCACAAACTCCATATACTTCTTGTAGCATTGAAGGACTTTATCAACATCCACATCCTTTCGTTGTAAAGCAACATAAAGGTCAAAGAGGTCACGCCCCTTCTTTCGCTGGTAAAGAGCACGAAGTTTGGTTCCCAAGAGTTCTTCGAAATGATAGGTCGTCAGTTCGGCATTGCCAGTGAACCATGAATTCTCCACTTTGAACGGAATCTTTGTCAGCCCAAGTACATTGAAATGTTCGAAGCAATTGATTTCAACTTTCAGTCGTATCTGTACCGTAGGCGGTATTTCAGACTCTACACGGAATAGCATAGTATTATTGTATCGTTTCTGCTTAGTTACTCTGTCTGGCAGCCAATCAAGAACTTCGCCTAAACGGTACATGATAGGCTTGATAGGTCCAGGAGTAATCTGAACCAAGTCAATGTCCTCACTATATCGAGGCTGAGGCGAGAGATAAAGTTTATGCAAGGCTGTTCCTCCTCGGAATGCCAACTGCGATGCAAGGAACTCATCACTAAAGATGGAAACCAAGGCACGGCATATAATCAGGTCTTGCTCAATCTGCGCATTATCTATCCAGGGAGCATGTTCGCTCCATTGTTGTATTGCTGTTCTGTTTATCATATATCGTCTGTTTCTATTTCGACGTTAATGTTTATTTTCCATCGATTGTCTCTGGATGATGGATTATCTTCTGCCGATGTACTCAAAGGTTGATATTTGAAATAACCAGATGATGTACGAAGCTGTTCATACATGTCATCTGCCAACTTCTTTTCCCCGACAACATTTTCAAGTATATAGCCAAGTCGTTGCCATACAACCTTTTTAACATAAGTCGCAAGTGGTGCAAACTGCTTATTAATGTCAATCTGCTCTGAAAGCTCTTCAAGTATGGTGGCGACTCGCGACAATCCGCCAACATGTTGTTGATATTGCACTAAGTCAGCGGCGGTTAGAAGAGGATTTGATATACGGATAGTTCCCGTTTCAGTATTCTTTGTAATCAGGGCTTCCTCTGGCAGTCCATCCCGATAATACCAATCAATGGTTACATTACGAGTAGAGACTGTCCTACGCTTAGGAAAAGTCGTCATTACAGAGAATTGCTGGGGACGTTGATGAGCAGCGCCAAGTAGCTCTGCTGCACTAAGCATACATACATAGTAAGGCTTTTGCAGATACGACATTAACTGATCAATATAATAGGTTGCTGGCACAGATCCACGCAACACATATTGAGTGGGAATAATAACGTAATACCCTCTATATACACT
>CAJODY010000093.1 GCA_905233285.1 uncultured Bacteroidaceae bacterium | reverse complement strand
GTTCTGTAGATAGGGTCAGGATTCCATCCCTTCTTGTATTCCACTCGGTTGCCCTCTACAACAAGGCCACCCAACAAATCCTCTATGTTAATTGGTAGTGCCATATTATTCTTTCTTTATTTTTATAACGTTTTTATTCGGTGCGATATTATTGGCCCTTATCTTGATAAAAAATTATTTATTCATTTCTTAACTTCGTAATTCCAAATACGGATAATGGTTTATATCCTGTACCTATTTTTCTTGAAATGGTAGCGATATATTCATCCGACCATAGAGGATGTACAAGAATATACTTATCGCCATAAGGATCATTCCCGATGAGTGTCCCTTGCTTCTCTTCGACTGTATATCGATTGAAATATAATCGTGCCAATAAGGTACAGAGAAGTCTATTATTGATTCCTTGCTATTGGCAAGACGTGCTATATCCAAGCCCAGTCTCCAATCAAGAATGCCATGAACATTCTGATTCGAATAGTCGCGTATGCAGTCGTAACAGGAAGAAGTACATCCGGACTGGTGTTCATCTGATGTAAGTTGGTTATAGATTTCGCCACCTTCAGACAAAGGCTCTATTATTGCTTCCAAAGGAACATTAGAGTAGCGTATTCCTGATAGGAAGTTGCAATAGCCAGCACCGTTTTCCAGATTTTCGACAAAGAAAATCTCTGCCTTCTTGGTCTGTGGAACAATATAAAAACCAACATTGAGTTCAGATGAATCTATATCCAAGTATGAGGATATGGCTTTTCGTGCCAGATAGCCCCATGATAGGAAAGCAGCTCGAACGGCATAGCTATTAACGTTTGCCTCAAATATTGGCGACAGGTTTATGCTCTTGGGTGTTTTGTCTACAGACAACGTCAATACGCCCGTTGTCTTTGAGGCGACGAAAGCGTATTTGGTTTCATTCTGTAGCCTAATAGACTGTTTTTTTCCCTCTTCAAGGACATCTCTTGACACGTATCGCCCTTTGTCATCTTTTCCCAGACAATACAAATCGCCATTGTTGTCATTTACCAGATGAACCCTTCCCTGAGATGGAGATATGTTGTTACGTATCGTCATGTTTGCAACGGCTCCACACTCATGGAGATACTGTTCACAATCCAACCTAATGTCGCTATTAGGTGAGTACCAATCATAATCACCGCTGAAATCTTCCGGTTTCTTTTCGTAGTCGACAAAAAAACCTAATGGAGAACATATCTTTACTTTCTCCATTTCGTTGCCACAGACGGGACATGATTCTTGTGGTTCAGAATCAACAATCGTGGAATAACCACAATTATGACAACGGCATAGCGGTTGGTTATAGATATTCAACGAATTGTGTTTTGCTCTTACGGTGTGATTTAACTTGTTGTATTCATATTCCACGACACCGATTGACTTATAAACTTTTTTGTCTTTTACTATCTCGTGACCTGGAGCAAATGAATTGATAGCCATATCAATGTCTCTTGAAACCACATCTTCCGATGGGAGTTTTCCTTGAAGGACAGGGTCTTTCAAGTATAGATTCCTTACCCTCGTTGGGAAACCAAACATAGGTAGCAAACCGGCATTGGCAAGTCTTTCACTAAGAAGGTCTTGCGTAAAAGAAGGATTGCAGGCTATAGTTGTTATTTCATCAAGAAGATCATTGTAGATGTATTTAAAGATTTCAGCTTTTAATTCATCACGGATTTCCGTTCCATTAGTAACTACATCTATGATGCGACGCACCTCATCCTCGTGGCCTTCCAACCATTTCGTAACGATGTCTTTGTTATAGTTCCAGTTTTCTACGAGTCCGAAATTGCCGTGTACGCTGTCTTTAGCACCACTTTCTTTCCGAAGAGCCTTATATAGTACCTCCTTCACAACTATGCGCTGGGCAATCTCTACGGTGCGTACTTCCAAATAGGGGTCTTTTGGAGTGTCTGACACCATGCGATTGTATTCTATAAAGTTTGTCTGGTCATGGCTTGATGAACGCGCAACGGTCAATGCAACCGACAGCGGGTTGCCGCGACGACCTGCACGACCTACGCGCTGTTGATAGTTAAAACGCTGAGGTGGTACGTTGCCCATCATTACAGCAGACAGGGAACCAATATCAACACCAGCTTCCATCGTGGTTGTCACACTCAACAAGTCGATACCGTCAACGACGCTATTCTCATTATCTAGGAATATTTCTTGGAATAGGCGCTGCCTCCGTCTGGAATCTTCTTTTGCTGTCTGACCTGTCATTTCCTCACAATGTAGACGATAAACACTATCCGTACTGTTAAGCAATGTAAGATAATAATCTTCTGGATTAGTTACGTCCTGTTCGGTCAAGACAAGAGGCTCTCCTAATTTGTTGTTGCAATTGATGCAAAAACCATTGGCATGATGCATGTGAATGGTTTTACACTTAGGGCAAACCCAATAGTTGCTACCAATTTCAGCTTTCACAAAAGAGATACCTTCACCTGTCAACCTTACAGTTGTCGTATCAATGATTCCTCGACTCCTGAGAACTCGTCTCAACTCTTCAATCTTTTCTTCGACGGCACTATTACTGGTGACATGGAATACGGTCTTTACCAAGTTTCTTACTTCTCTTGGGAAGCTTTCAGTAGCAGGATATTTGGAAGGAATACCCTTTATCCTTCTTTTTTCGCCCAAGATACGGATAGTGGCACATGCCATTTCTCTCCAAATAGGATCTGTTATCTCTTTTGATGGTGTAAGATAACCTAACTTCAGTTCTTCGAAAGAACGTTTCTTGTTTGAGAATATGCTCGTTATCTGTTCAGTTTTATTGGACGAACGGATGTCTTCCTCAAATTTCCGTTTATTGTCACTTAACCCTGGCTTGACCTTCAACTGAATAAAGTCATATAGCTCCGACCAGAACCCCGCAATGCTGCTTTCGGTGACAGAAGGCTTAGGGCCTGCAGGATTCATTCCTTGTTTCAGCAGAATCCTAAACACCGCATCTTCGATGTTGTCTAAGTTCTGACCAGACACAGCATTAAGAAACTCATTGAGCGCTTCCAATGCGTCATCAGTTATCAAATCGTCTTTCTCATCTCTGATGTAGTTGATATACTCACGGAATGTCGGGGCAGCGCTCAATGACCTAAACGTTTCCTTCTCCTCATCAGTCAGAGGCAGGCCCTTCCTATATTTGTTAAGAATCTCAACGGCCTTGTCATTTCCACTGAGGGAGTGCAAAATGGCCCATCGCAGGACATCGCGGTAATGGTCTAGTTCTATACCAGCTGAGAGTTTTGCTGCAGACTGTCTGCTGTCTGAGAATAGCACCACCTTCGTATTAGACTCTTTGGCATTCCGCATCGACCTTATAAGAGAGTCCGCAAGAATCTGAGTTATTTTCTGCAGACCAGTACTATGACGACGTACTGGAGTAAGGCTGTTCGCATCTCCAGCCTTAACCTTATACGAGACTTCGCACTTTGGGCATCTATGGGGGAATTTCGTTTCGGAATCGCTCTTTTGCAGGTGCAGCCAGTATTCTCCGTCCATATCATTTAGACATTCACCAGTAGCAGCATCGTATGATACTCGTATCCAACCGTCTTCAGGTTTCTCTTTGCCTTTCCATAGTACCCCATATCCGACAAAGTCGCTTCCGATTGGCTTTTCCACACTAAGATAGGTTCTTCCGTTCCTGATGAGTTGATAACCACCAAGGAATACCTCGCCACAGTTCTCACAGACCAGCAGCTCCAACACCTTCATACCACATGAACACACGTTGCGGGGGCGTTTGTAAAAACGGCCTATAGGTCTGTCATCAAACTGGTAATCACTGCAAACATCCTTACATTCGTGCGAAGAACATGCCCATAAACCAGAAAGATTCCTAAAGAAGAAGTGGGCACGAAGGGGCAAGACATATCCATTTGAAGTTGCACTCTTGCATATTATCTTTATGATGGAAGCTGTTGTTGCCAATGCAATATCTTCATTGATAGGAAGTGACTTTGCTATGCTTGCAACATCACGTGGAAGAATCCCTCGTGGTGTGCTCATAGCATATTTCAGCCACTCTACCAGATGATACTTCTGGGTAATAGCATAGAAGGAATCACAGCCAAGCGATTCAAGGAGGGCCTTATCGTTTTCTTCTGTTTCATAATAATTAGCAAGTTCTTCGCATGGTATTGCTACCGAAGGCTTTCCTACTGCGTCTTGGGGAGGATTTGAGATGATAGTAAATCTTTCATTAAATCGTCCTTTATCGATACCGAAGAACTC
>CAJODY010000092.1 GCA_905233285.1 uncultured Bacteroidaceae bacterium | reverse complement strand
ACAGGCAGAACGCAACCCATATACACACAGGGTGAGCCTTTGGGCTGATGAGCGCGATGCATACGAACAGGCGATTGAAGACTATATCGATGAGCATAGTGTGATTGATGAGTATGGTCGTGAACGGACAGGCAGCATGGGGCTGGTTACGGTAAAGCGCCAACTTGCAAGCAGCGTTTGGGGGTACCTCAACGACAACGACGACTTGGATCGAGGTATTGACTACTATAGCGACCACAAAGATGCAAAGTTTGATCAGTTACTTTCCATATTAGATACGGTCTTTGCGCACGGCAACAAGAAGATTATTATATTTGCCATCTTCAAGAAGACCCTAAAGTACCTGAATATCAGACTGAGGAAAGCAGGATATAAGTGCGTGATGATATACGGTGACCCCAATATTGACAAAACAGAAGTGCTCAGGAATTTCCAGTTTGACGATACAGTGAAGGTGTTGCTTTCTTCTGAGGTGGGTAGTGAAGGTCTTGACATGCAGTTCTGCAATACATTGGTCAATTATGACCTTCCTTGGAACCCAATGGTAGTTGAACAGCGCATAGGACGTATAGATCGCTTTGGTCAGGAGTCGCCTAAGGTAAATATCAATACTATTGTGGTTGAGGAGTCTATTTTGGAGGATATTTACGAAAGATTGCTGAACCGTATCGGTATCTTCCGCGAGTCTATTGGCGACCTTGAAGCCATATTGGAATCAACAATGAAGACAGATGATGGCAAAACTATTACCATTCAGGATGCCTTGAAGAATATGGAGCGTGACTTCTATTCCGAAAAACTGAAACCTGAAGAGGTGGAGAAGAAACGAATGGAAATTGAACGGGCCATCGAAAATGAGAAACTGAATCTAAAAAAGATTGAGGAAGGACTAACTAATGCGTTGACAAACGACTCGTACTTTAGAGACGAAATCAACAAAATAGTCAACAACAATGCATATGTTACTAGCCATGAACTATATCAGTTCGTGCTTCAGATAATTAAAGAGCATTTAACAACTTGCGAGCTTGTTCCTTCAGAATCCCCAGAAGTCTATATCCTTCGTATTCCCAAGAGTGACCCCAAAGTAGTAAAAAGCTTCCTGGAGCAATACCAGCCAATAGACCCAGATAGCAAGAAACTGTTCCGTAGATATATCACAGATATTGAAGACCAATTGGAGCTTCGCATGACATTTGATCAGGAGAAAGCATTTAAAGAAAAAAGCCTTGCTTTTATCAATATCTATCATCCTATCATCAGAGCTGGAGTGAAATTTTTTGAGTCGAAACGTGACAAGGCACAATGTACTTTCTTCTTCCAACTGAAATCAGACCATTTACCTTCTGAGATTGGCAAAGGCTTATATATGTTGGCCATCTATAAGATTTCGGTTTCAAGAACACAGTTTGAGAAACAGGTGGTAACAGATTCTCTTTATCCAATACTCTTTGATGTGGTCAACGAGCGGCTTGTGGATGACCAGAGCCTTGCAGAGAGATTTATGGGACGTGCTCAGGTCGATGGTCAGTATGCACCACTTGACGAATCAAACAAACTGGATGAAGAGCTAATAGCAGATTTGCGCTATGATTTTAATGATTGTGTAAGCGCATACGTATGGGAGCATCGAAAGGAAATGCAAACACGTATCGATAACAGCAAAAAACTGCGTTACCAGCAGACCATACAGTATTATGATGCACGTCAAAAAAGTCTAGAGAGGAATATTGCAAATCAAGAGATTATTCGTGAGTATGCTCTATCTTCTGGAAACGATGATGACCTAAGACGTGCAGAGAATGTATTGCGACTGCAACGTGCCAACCTTCGTGACCTGATGGAGAGACGTGAATCAGATTTAGAGCGTATAAATCGTGACGTTCATCTGAGAGTAACACCTGAGATTAAATCGTTGAACCTTGTAAAAGTTGTATAGATCTATGGATAGAATCAAAATAGGCCTCGATTTTGGTACACATCAATCAAAGATATGCGTACAACGTATTCCTGACGAGGGACATGGTGAACCCTGTTATGAATTTTTCCAGTTCACCGATCTCCAAGGCAACATGCAATTTTTTCTGCCCTCAGTTATACAGATTAACGAGGACAACACTCTATCATATGGGTATGTTGACAGCAAAAGGATGAAAATGGAACAAGAGGAACCTGTTAGACAGAATGTAGAACTGGAAGAAGAGTATAACGTGGCAGATATGGCAGAAAAGTTGTATGACAAGTATGCTACCGCAGACAACACACCTGAAGATATGCATGTCTTAGGCGACATGCTACAGGTACGTCTAAAAAAGATTAAGTCAAGAAATACGAAGAAGCTACAGGATGCAGATAACCTTTATGATGCCCAACTCAGAGACCATAAAAGTGCAAAGAACATCTTCCGCTATTTTAAGCAGGCCACCTTTATTGGTGGAGAATGGAATCGACTGACATCGATAAGTAATCGGACTCTTTGTGTTTGGTATTTGGCATACGTTATATTCTTGTTAGAAGAAAAATATGGGACGAACTTTTCCATTAATATGGGTATTCCAGCAGATGAGTCCACTTATGAAGTTAAGAAGCGGTTAGCTGTAGAAATTCTAGCAGCATCCTATTATCTTGTTGAGGACGTATACAAGAACGATCTCCGTCAATTCCTTAGCGAGAAATATGATGTCCTTTTGAGTAAAACAGTTAATCGAGGCTTCACCAAGGAACTGAAGGAAGAATATTGGATTAACATTTTCCCAGAAGCGTATGCTAGCCTGACAGCATTGACATCAAGAGGTAAGCTGCCAAC
This sequence comes from uncultured Bacteroidaceae bacterium, assembly GCA_905233285.1. Taxonomy (GTDB): domain Bacteria; phylum Bacteroidota; class Bacteroidia; order Bacteroidales; family Bacteroidaceae; genus Minthosoma. The sequence goes on along the minus strand of CAJODY010000092.1, from coordinate 1,291 downwards.
GGGCATGAGCCTCACTGCAGATATTGGTGGCGGTACTACAGACATATCGTTCTTTACCATAGAAAACGGTTTGCCAATGATATATAAGTTCTGGTCTATACCAAGAGGACTTAATTATGTAGCAGAAAGATCGGGATTCGATTACGCAGACGGAGATTTCACAAAAAGAGTTCAGCAAGATGTCATAGAAAAGTTCAATCGGAAGAAACACGAGTATGTATACAACTTAGTCAAAGACTTGCAGAGGAAAATACAGAATGAAACCAGCATTCCAGTACAGAACCTGCGAGATGCCCTTAAAGACAGAATCCTCGTCTATTCCGGAGGCGGAAGCACATACCGTTTTCTGACAAAACCGATTGATACGTTTACGGATGTACGTATAATAGACGCTTCAATTTGGAACGAAGAGAACATCAAAGACAAAGACGAAGTTTCCAAATTGTCTGTTTTACTGACCACAGCATACGGCTTGTCTGTTAGTGTAAGCGACGACGAAGTGAAACTGAAAAGCTATTCATCCCTATTTGCCCATCTTCCCAAGAAATATGAGAAGGATATTCAAGAAATAACTAAAGACCAATGCTGATATGAAAGAGACCTCACTCATTACATATATCAAGAAGAATGTAGAAGACGAATATGCGATGAACGTCTTCTATTATACCATCAAGAAATCCTTTGTAGAAAGGAAATTTTCTCTTCATGGTTTTTCTTTCTTTTTTATTGATGGCCGATTTCTGGGTGAAGCCATCAAGGTATCATCGAATACCAACTACAGGACTCCACTACATGCGCTTGGATGCCTATTGTCAGTACGATTGCTGATGAAAAACCACAAGTATATCAAGCTTTGTGATGATGACAGTCTTATTGTGGTGTCAAAACCCAGAGAGACATTCCAATGGGTAAATATCATGTCCCTTATCCTTGACAATTGGGATGACGATGAAGTGAAACTGCTTTATCAGATGATAGAGAACTATTATTATGACGAAGAGTTCTCTGAGGAAGAAAAGGAAGAGTTTAAAAAGTCCGTTGTTGCTCCAGAATTCAAGAACGAAAGAGCATATTATCAAGGCATTGCACAAAAAACGACAGGTATCTCCGACAATGTTATTGGCAATAATGCTTTTGTCGAAGCAAAAATGGACAAGTACATAATTCCTACAGATATTGCCTTTGTAGGGAATACCGCTTTTGCATATTGTGAACAGTTAAGGACACTCATCTTTGAGGGGAAAGTGATGTTTGGGACATTCCCCATCATAGAATGTAATAGCCTCGAACG
>CAJODY010000091.1 GCA_905233285.1 uncultured Bacteroidaceae bacterium | reverse complement strand
AAAAGGTATAAAGATGAAGAATAAGTTACGTAGTTCTGTCTGTACAGAAGGACGCAGAATGGCAGGTGCCAGAGCACTGTGGGTTGCCAATGGTATGAAGCGTGAGCAATTCGGCAAACCAATCATTGCCATCGTAAACTCTTTCACGCAGTTTGTGCCGGGTCACACCCATCTGCACGAAGCAGGACAGATAGTAAAAGCTGAGATAGAACGTTTGGGCTGTTATGCAGCTGAATTCAATACTATAGCCATCGACGACGGTATTGCAATGGGACACGACGGTATGCTCTACAGTCTTCCTTCGCGCGACATCATTGCCGACTCCGTTGAATATATGTGCAATGCCCACAAGGCTGATGCGATGGTTTGTATCTCCAACTGCGACAAGATTACTCCGGGTATGTTGATGGCTGCTATGCGACTCAACATACCTGCTGTGTTTGTAAGTGGAGGTCCAATGGAGGCAGGAGTATATAAGGGTGAGAACCTCGACCTCATTGCAGCCATGATTAAGGGTGCCGACCCGACGGTTAGCGACGAGGAACTGGCAGAAGTGGAGAACCGTGCATGTCCGGGTTGCGGATGTTGCTCTGGAATGTTCACAGCCAACTCGATGAACAACCTGACTGAAGCCATCGGACTCAGTCTGCCGGGTAACGGAACCATACTTGCAACTCACGTTAACCGTATTGAACTGATGAAGGCTGCTGCCCGTCAGATTGTGAAGAACGCTATGGCATACTACGAAGACGGCGACGAGAGCGTACTGCCACGCAGCATCGCTACACGTCAGGCATTCCTCAATGCCATGACCCTCGACATCGCTATGGGTGCTTCGACAAATACTGTCCTCCACCTCCTTGCTGTAGCTCAGGAGGCTGGTGTTGACTTCTCGATGAAGGATATCGATGCCTTGTCGCGTAAGACTCCGTTCCTCTGCAAACTGGCTCCAAACAGTCAGAAGTACAGCGTGCAGGAGTGTGGTCGTGCCGGTGGTATGCTCAACCTGCTTGGCGAACTGGCAAAGGGCGGACTCATCGACACAAGTGTGAAGCGCGTGAATGGAGCTACTCTTGCAGAAGATATAGAGAAATACAGCATACTCAAGGCAAATATCGACCCCGAGGCAAAGCGCATCTATTCAAGTGCCCCGGCCGGCAAGTTCTGCAACCAGCTCGGTGTGCAGAATACCAACTACGAGACTCTTGATACAGACCGTGAGAAGGGTTGTATCCGTGACATCGAACACGCATACACTAAGGACGGCGGTATGGCAATCCTCTTCGGCAATATTGCTCAGGACGGTTGCGTAGTGAAGACTGCCGGAGTGGATGAGAGCATCTGGAAGTTTGCAGGCCCTGCCGTTGTATTCGACAGTCAGGAAGACGCTTGCGAAGGTATTCTCGGAGGTAAGGTGAAGAAAGGCGACGTCGTCGTTATCACTCACGAGGGTCCGAAGGGTGGTCCGGGTATGCAGGAAATGCTCTATCCCACATCTTATATAAAGAGTATGCACATGGGTAAGGAATGCGCACTTATTACCGACGGACGATTCTCCGGTGGTACGTCGGGACTCTCTATCGGTCATGTCTCTCCAGAGGCAGCCAGTGGTGGTAACATCGGCAAGATAGTTGATGGTGACATCATTGAGATAGATATTCCGAACCGTAGTATAAACGTACGTCTCTCGGACGAAGAACTGGCAGCACGTCCTCAGCAGCCGCTGAAGCGCAACCGTGTAGTGTCAAAGGCTCTGCGTGCATATGCTCAGAGTGTGTCAAGTGCTGATAAGGGTGGTGTAAGAATTATTGACTGATATGGAAAAGATAACAGGTGCAGAAGCGTTGATGCGTGCTCTCGAAAACGAGGGCGTTGACATATTGTTCGGATATCCGGGCGGAAGCATCATGCCTACGTATGATGCGTTGTACGACCATAAGAAAACATTGAATCACATTCTGGTGCGCCACGAACAGGGTGCTGTCCACGCAGCTCAGGGTTATGCCCGTGTGAGCGGAAAGGTGGGCTGCGCTATCGTGACCAGCGGACCAGGTGCTACGAATACCGTTACAGGTATAGCTGACGCTATGATCGACTCCACTCCGATGGTAGTCATAGCCGGTCAGGTAGGTGTTGCGATGCTTGGTACCGATGCCTTTCAGGAGGTTGACGTAGTTGGTGTCACATCGCCAATCACCAAGTGGAGCTACCAGATACGTCGTGCCGAAGACGTAGCGTGGGCTGTGGCTCGTGCGTTCTACATCGCAAAGAGCGGTCGTCCCGGACCTGTAGTGCTCGACTTCGCAAAGAACGCTCAGACTTCGCTCGTAGGGTACGAACCGGTGAAGGCTGACTTCATCCGTTCATACGAACCTGATCCAGACCTCAACGAAGATGAGATTCGTCAGGCAGCACGCATGATAAATGAAAGTGTGAAGCCGTTCGTACTCGTAGGTCAGGGTGTAGAACTGGGTGATGCCCGTGAAGAACTGAAGGAATTCCTCGAGAAGGCAGATATGCCTTGTGGCACAACCTTCCTCGGACTCAGCGCCATCGAGAGCGACCATCGTCTGAACAAAGGTATCCTCGGTATGCATGGAAATTTGGGACCTAACGTGATGACTAACAAGTGCGACCTGCTCATTGCCGTTGGTATGCGTTTCGACGACCGTGTGACAGGAAACCTTGCTACATACGCAAAACAGGCAAAAATCATACACTTCGACATAGACCGTAGCGAGTTCAACAAGAACGTAAAGGTGAACCTCTCCGTTCATGGCAACTGTAAGAAGTCGTTGGCAGCAGTAACCAAACTGCTCGATAAGGCTACACATACGGCATGGATAGAGGGATTCAAGCCATACGAGGAGAAAGAATATCAGAAGGTCATTGATAAAGCGCTCAATCCTAAGGAAGGACCGCTGCTCATGGGCGAGGTTATCCGTAAGGTCAGCGAGGCGACTAAGAATGCCGGCATCATGGTAACAGACGTTGGTCAGAACCAACTCTTTGCCTGCCGTTACTTCAAGTTCACACAGTCTCGTTCCGTAGTCACTTCAGGTGGTCTCGGCACAATGGGATTCGGTATTCCTGCAGCCATTGGTGCTACGTTCGGTGCTCCCGACCGTACAGTCTGCCTCTTCGTAGGTGACGGAGGTATGCAGATGACCATTCAGGAATTAGGAACCATCATGGAACAGGGCGCTCCTGTGAAAATCATACTGCTCAACAACAACTACCTTGGCAACGTGCGCCAGTGGCAGGAGATGTTCTTCAGTCATCGCTACTCGTTCACGCCGATGCTCAACCCCGACTACGAACTCATAGCAAAGGGTTACAACATACCAGCTAAGACTGTAGTGGAGCGTAAAGACCTCGACGCAGCCATCGCAGAGATGCTCTCGACTCCAGGTCCGTATCTGCTGCAATGTGCTATAAAGGAGGAGGACAACGTGATGCCGATGGTGCCACCAGGTGCCAACATCGACGAGATGATTCTGGAATACAAACCATAACCCCCAATGACATCTACAGATCAGCAGAAGGGTGGGGCATTATGCGGAGTATGTACAGAGTGCGGCAAGTGTGACCGCCTTCTCAACGGACGAAGCAACGAAGATGCAATAAAGAAAGAAGAGAAAATGGAACAAGACAACAGCGTAAGACTTTACACATTTATAATATATAGTGAGAACGTACCCGGACTCTTGAGTCAGATTACGGCTGCGTTCACACGTCGTCAGGTCAACATCGAGTCGCTCAACGTATGTGCGTCGAGCACTCCGGGTGCCCACAAATACACCATCACAGCCAACTGCGACCGTACAATGGCTCTGATGCTTACAAAGCAGATAGAGAAGAGGATAGACGTACTTCAGGCAAACTTCTTTACCGACGATGAGATATTCATCAACGAGACCTGCCTGCTCAAGATAAGCACACCCGTGATGCTCGAGAACAAGAACGTATGTCGCATGGTACGCCTCCACAACGCACATATCGTAGAGGTGAACAGCAAATATGCTACAGTCGAGAAGACAGGCATCACATCCGACATCCTCTCACTCTACAACTCGCTCAAGTCCATCGGTTGTGTCCTCCAGTTCGTCCGTTCAGGCCGCATCTGCATCACCAAGGACTTCACCGAACACCTCGACGAATACCTCGCAGACCGCGAGAAGAAGCGTAATGGAAAATAACGCAATACCGTAATAACGATATAATTTTTTAAACAACAAAAAACTATGGCAAGGCAAAAATGAATTTTGGCGGTGTTATCGAAGAAGTGATAACACGCGAAGAGTTTCCACTTGAGAAAGCTCGTGAAGTATTGAAGAACGAAACAATCGCTGTAATCGGTTACGGCGTACAAGGCCCTGGACAGTCTTGCAACCTCCGCGACAACGGATTCAACGTAATCGTTGGTCAGCGTCAGGGTAAGACATTCGAGAAGGCAAAGGCTGACGGATGGGTACCAGGCGAGACACTCTTCTCAATCGAAGAGGCAGCAGAGAAGGGTACTATCATCATGTGTCTGCTCTCTGACGCAGCAGTTATGTCAGTATGGCCAACCCTGCAGAAGTACCTCACTCCTGGCAAGGCTCTTTATTTCTCTCACGGCTTCGCTATCACATGGAACGACCGTACAGGTTGTGTTCCATCAAAGGACATCGACGTCATCATGGTAGCTCCAAAGGGTAGTGGTACATCACTCCGTACT
>CAJODY010000090.1 GCA_905233285.1 uncultured Bacteroidaceae bacterium | reverse complement strand
GTAGAAGTAACGGCACCAAGTCCAACGACCATGATACCAAGTTTGCCATCAGCTGGCTTTACATTAGGGTTGTTCATTACTTTCTCTTTTTTACTTAAAATATAATTTTATGCAAAGATAAACAAAATGTTACAACGAAGTGTCATCCGACCATTGATTTTTTAATGATTTATGACATCTTTAATAAATATTGTAACTAAATGGACATTTTAGATGTGGTTTTTAACAAATGATAATGTAAAACGTATTACTTCTTCTTTTTCCAGAATTTCTCCAGTTCCTTGGCCTCTTTTACCGTAAGCGGAGCTACTGCCGCATGCTTCTGCTCAGAGAAGTTGGCACGCTTCATCGGACTACCTTCAGCATCGAAGTAGCCTATCATATTGAAGGTCTTGAAGTCGGTAGTCTCGACAAATCCGAAGTTGTGGGGACGACGGCTGTAGTTGTCGAACATAACGACCCACTTGTCCTGTCCGAGACGCTTCCAGCAGTTAGGAGCCTCATGTCCCTGACGCTCTCCGTCGTTGTAGAGGTTGTCGAGAACATACGGACCTGTCACATTCTTGCTTGTGGCATGCTTGACCGTAGCCGTATTCTCATGACTCACGTAAAAGAGGTGATACGTGTCGCCCACCTTTATTATATCGGAGTCGATAACGTTGTAACGAGGCACCCCGTTTCCGTTATGTGGAGCCTCGAAGAGCAGTTTAGGTTCACTTATCATGGCCGTGAAATCGTCGTTCATATAGACGTAGTAAATCATGTTGAAGCCATTCTTCATGCGGGTAGTAAAATGAACGAGAAGATGTCCGGCTTCGTAGTCATAGACTGTCTCGGGTGCCCAGACGCAACCCACTTCGCTCCAGGGAACGGGGTTCCCGTGGATGTCGGTAACTCCTGTAGGACAGGTAAGCGATGAAAAGTCGAGATTAGTGCGTGTCCAGTTCTTCAAATCGAAAGATTTCATAACCACAAGTCCGCGGTTGTTTCCCCAACCATACAGTTTTCCATCACGCTCCCACTCTGTAGTACGATAGGCAGGAGCATCCTTCCATCCGGCCCTATCAGCCGCCTCGCGCTGAGCAAAGATGTTAAGGTCGGTCATAGCGAGGTAGAAACCTCCGTCGGGACCACGAAAAATGTGAGGGTCACGGATGCCGTGCTGGACAGATATAGTATCACCGGAAATGACGGGTTTGTCATCGTTGAGCGATGTCCAGTTGTAACTGTCGTAACTGACTGCCATATGGAGTCCATGGTCGCAATCTTTGTGATAGACCATAACGTAAGCGCCCATGTCACTTTCTGCAGGCACTTTAACTTCCGACTTCTTCTTGGCAGACAGACTTACTGAAGTTGCCAAGGCAATAAGGATAAAAATTGTCTTTCTCATATTAAAAAGGTTTTATAACTTGAATCCAATGTGTCTTTCTTTTTCACAATTCTTTCGCAAATATATGGAATTATCTTTACCTTTGCATGATTTTTGGTCTTAATTTATAAAAACTCATGCGATTAACCATAAAAATAGGCAGCAACGTACTGACCCGAAAGGACGGTTCGCTCGATATCACACGAATGTCGGCACTCGTTGACCAGATTGCAGAACTACGAAACGAGGGACACGAAATCATTCTTGTGTCGTCAGGAGCAGTAGCCAGCGGACGCTCGGAACTGAAGCATATCACCAGCGACCTGGACAGCGTGGACAAGCGCCAGTTGTTTTCGGCTGTAGGACAGGCAAAACTGATAAACCACTATTTCGACCTTTTCCGCGATTACGGTATAAACGTGGGACAGGTGTTGACCACAAAGGAGAATTTCAGCGACAGCGAACACAGGAAGAATCAGGAGAACTGTATCCGAGTGATGCTGGAAAATGAGGTGATTCCGATTGTCAACGAAAACGACACCGTATCCATCACAGAACTTATGTTTACAGATAACGACGAGTTGTCGGGACTGATAGCCCAGATGACCCAATCGCAGACACTCATTATACTGAGTAATATAGACGGAATCTACAATGGCGACCCCGCCGACAAGAATAATCACGTAATCAGAACCATCGAACCAGGAAAGGACATAAGCGATTATATACAAACCACGAAGTCATCGGCAGGTAGAGGTGGAATGCAGTCGAAGTCATCGGTGGCTCAAAAAACTGCAAAAGCGGGAATAAATGTAATAATTGCAAACGGAAAACGTGAGAATATCCTCACGGATTTAATGAATAATCGCGAAAACACTCTTTGTACTGAATTCTTATGCTGACACTTCAAGATACTTTCCAAGCCGTCAAGGATGCATCGCTTGACCTGGCCCAACTCAACAACGACACAATAAATCAAATACTCAACAGTATTGCCGACGCAGCCGTAAGCAATGCCGAACTGATTCTGGAAGCAAACAAAAAGGATTTGGAGAGAATGGACCCTTCGAATCCAATGTATGACCGCCTGAAACTGACAAAGGAACGCATCGAAGGCATCGCAGCAGACACACGCAAGGTAAGTACACTACCCTCTCCACTGGGACGCATACTGAAACACCACACTCTGCCCAACGGACTGGAACTGACACGTGTCTCTGTTCCGTTCGGAGTGATAGGTATAGTATATGAGGCTCGTCCCAACGTCACCTTTGACGTATTTGCTCTCTGCCTGAAATCAGGGAATGCATGTATCCTGAAAGGCGGCAAGGACGCAGACGATTCCAACAGGGCTATAGTTAGTCTGATAAAAGACATCTTAAATAAATATGGAATAAACGAGCACATCATCGAACTGTTGCCTGCAACCCATGACGCAACAGGAGCATTGCTGCACGCCAACGGATTTGTGGATCTGGTGATACCACGAGGCAGCAAACGTCTTATCGATTTTGTCAGACAAGAAGCAACAGTACCAGTCATAGAGACAGGAGCAGGAGTTTGTCACGCGTATTTTGACAAGTCGGGAGATCTGGAAAAAGGTGCACGCATAATCAATAATGCAAAGACACGTCGTGTTAGCGTATGCAACGCTCTGGACTGCACAATCATTCACAAAGACAGGCTGACCGACCTACCACAACTATGCGCACCACTCGCCGATTCCAACGTACTCATATATGCTGACGAACCGGCATTGGCATCACTCCAAGGCAGTTATCCGACAGAATTGCTGAAACCTGCAACAGAAACCACATATGGAACGGAATTCCAGTCATATACTATGGCGGTAAAGACAGTCGCATCGATTGCCGAAGCTCTAAAACACATTCGAAAGTTCGGTTCAGGACATTCAGAATGTATTATTACAGAAGATACCGATGCAGCCGAACTATTCCTGAAAAGTGTAGATGCTGCCTGTGTTTATCTTAATGCTCCGACAAGTTTCACCGACGGGGCACAGTTCGGATTGGGAGCAGAAATCGGCATTTCGACCCAGAAACTTCATGCCCGCGGCCCGATGGCTCTCGAAGAAATCACAACATACAAGTGGATTATCAAGGGGAACGGACAGGTCAGACCTAAATAAGGCGGATTACATTCCTATGCAAACACCTCATGAAGAACTTCCAACGATTTTAGTTCAGGGAAGTTGGGGATGTGCAAACGATAATAGGTATTCAACACTTCTATTATTCTGTGGCGTTGCGTAGCTGACAGTTTGAAGAGGTGAGCCGTGAAATAATTCATTCGGAACAAGAGAGGCAACACTGCTGCCTCTTCTTTTTGTATGAAATTGGGATGTAGAGGATGATTGTACTGGTATGTGCCGGAAGATAAATCGAAATAGTCGGCAGGAGAATCAAAGTTAGGATAGATGCCGATGAATCGCGACATGTGCATCAAAAATACCAGATGGAAGTTGGCTATTGCCGAAGGGAAGCGGGCCTCGTCGAACCATTGCAGGGAATGCTCTATGTATTTATACAGACTGGTATTCTGTTTCTCCTCACGCAACACAGCAGAGAGAAATTCTGCTATGAAAAGCATTATCGCTGTCTTTATCGGCGAATAAGGCACATTAGTATATTTATAGTAGAAACGGATGTCGAGCGGACGAGGCAGAGAAGCTACAGGACGAATATCTGCCTGAAACTCCAACATAGAAAGAGGTTGCCAGAAAGCAGAGGCATTATTTTTTCGACGAGTCTGGGTCTGCTTTGTCACGAACGAGTGGTACCCATACACATCCGTAAACATATCGACAATCATCGACGTATCATTGTAGCGTATGGTTCTGAGAACTATGCCGTGTAGAGTTTCCATAAAGCAAAGGTATTCATTTGTGCAGAATAATAAAAAATTTCTGATTTTATTTTGTACTTTACCTACTTATTCATACCTTTGCACCCGCAATTTAGCAACAGATGCTATTTTGCTTTGACAGAAATGTCGTAGGCTGGTCCCTTCGTCTATCGGTTAGGACGAGAGATTTTCATTCTCTAAAGAGGAGTTCGACTCTC
>CAJODY010000089.1 GCA_905233285.1 uncultured Bacteroidaceae bacterium | reverse complement strand
AGCTGTTGCAGCTAAGGCTAAGACTCTCGACGAGGTGAAGGCTCTGACTATCAACGGCGAAACTGTAGCTGAGGCTGTTACAAACCGCTCTGGTGTTACTGGTGAGAAGATGGAACTCGACGGCTATGCAACTGTAGAAGGCGAGAACATCATCGCTTACAACCACATGGGTGGAAACTTCCTCTGCACTCTCATCGTGCTGAACAAGCAGGCTGATGCTCAGGTAGGTAAGAACGTAGCTATGCAGGTTGCAGCTATGAACCCTGTTGCTCTCGACGAGGCTTCCGTTCCACAGGCAACTGTTGAGGCTGAGATGAAGGCTTCAATCGATAAGGCTAAGCAGAACCAGATTGGCAAGGCTGTTGAAAACGCTCTGAAGAAGGCTGGTATCAACCCTGCTCACGTTGACTCTGAAGACCACATCGAGTCGAACACAGCTAAGGGTTGGATTACCCCTGAACAGGCAGCACAGGCTCGCGAAATCAAGGCTACTGTTGCTAAGGAGGCTGAGGCTAACCTGAAGCAGCCGACGCTAAGGGTATGCTCGGCAAGTTCTTCAAGGAGAACTGTCTGCTCGACCAGGCATTCATCGACGACAGCAAGATTTCTGTAAAGCAGTACCTGCAGTCGGTTGACAAGGATCTTACTATCACAGACTTCAAGCGCTACACTCTCCGCGCTGAATAAGTCACAGATACATACAGGCAAGAAAAAAGTGCATCTCTGTTGAGGTGCACTTTTTTATTGCTTTATTGATAGGGAAGGGCAGACTATTTCTGCTGCTCGAATTTCTTCTCGTAGAACCGGATTTTCACCATCAGACGTTTCACCTCGTCTTCGCCCAACTTGACGTCGGCAAAGAGTTTTGCCAACTGGTAGCATTTCTCTACGATGAGGGCATCGTCAGCTGTAGCATTGGCTGGAAGAAGTGCCATACTGCCGTGGTCTTCACGCAACGAGACAGTCGTATAACTGTATTTGCGGTTCTTGTCGATGGTTACCAGCTGCATGGTTCCGTCTTCGCTCACTTCGGCAAAGAAGTTGAGGTGAGTTTTGCTGCCGGCCTGAGAGGGTACGACGTAGTAGCCTACGCTCTGGTAGCGTTCGTCTTTCTCAAGTACGAAGTTGAGCTTCATCTTCTCCAGTTCGTTGCGTTTGCATGTGAGGGCGCTGTCGGCTTTTGCAAATTCGTATTTCGCCTCGTGGAGTTCGAGCGAATCAACGAAGAGCAGGGCTTCACGACGACATTCCGTCTCCTTCGGATAGGTGACACGCATGGAGTCGATGAGCTCGTGGGCAAGCCAGTGGTTGTTCTGCACCATTGCCATGCGAGCCTCGCCAAGCAGCATATATGCTCTCTTCTTGTTGCTCTCACCACAGCTCATGAGCATCATTGCCAACAGAGCAATGGGCAGAGAAACGCGAAGAAAATAAATAAATGTTTTCATAATTTGATTTTTATTAACATTTTTGCAAATGTATAAACTTTTTTTTAATCTTGTACTCTAAACTTAACATTTTTTTATATTTTCTTCATTAAATGTGTTTTTTCTGCTTTTTATCCCCCGTTTTTTGCAGGTATTCCGAAAAAATATTTACTTTGCAGTCAAAAATACTGAAACTATGAAAAATATACTTGGATTTCTTATGTGTTTAGTAGTGGCACACGTTGCAGTTGCCCAGCAGATTTCGCTCGACGACATCACTTCGGGCGAGTACAAACCAAAATCGATTAAGGCTATGAAGCCGCTTGCCGATGGTGAGACGTATGCCCGCATCAGCGACGACGGAAAGAAGATTGAGAAGTGTGCATTCAAGAGTGGAGCTGTGGTTGCTACGCTGTTCGACATCAGTACGGCAAGAAACCACAAGCTGGATTCGTTCGACGGATATATCATGTCGCCCAACGAACAGAACATCCTGATTGAGACCGATGGCAAGCAGATTTACCGTAACAGCCGTGTCGCTACGTACTATATTTATAATGTGCATAACAACACGTTGGCTCCGCTCTCCAACGGCGGACCGCAGGAGTGTCCTAAGTTCTCGCCCGACGGCAATATGATAGCATTCGTCCGTGATGGCAACCTCTTCCTCGTAAAGCTGCTCTACAACAACGCCGAAAGTCAGATAACTAAGGACGGCGCCAACGAGAAGGTGCTGAACGGCAAGGCCGACTGGGTGTACGAAGAGGAGTTCACGATGAACCGCGCCTTCGATTTCTCTGCAAACAGCGAGATGATTGCGTGGATGAGGTTCGACGAGGCGGACGTGCCTACATATAATATCGCACGTTTCGACGGGACGGTTGACAGTTACAAATATCCGCTTGCAGGTCAGAAGAATCCGAAGGTGACAGTCCATACTTTCGATATAAAAAGCCGTGTGACTCGCGAAGTGAAGATTCCTACCGGCTATGAATACATCCCCCGCATTCAGTTTACGGGCAATGGCGACAAGCTGATGGTGCTCACCCTGAACCGCCATCAGGACCAGCTGGATTTCTATCAGGCTGATGCACGCAGCACTACCGCAAGTCTGCTTATTCGTGAAACTACCGATTGCTACGTTGAGCAGACGGCTTACGAGAATCTCGATTTCAAACAGCCGCAGTTCGTGCTGCTCAGCGAGCGCGACGGTTTCCGCCACATGTATCTCTACGACACTCAGAACGGACAACTGAAGAAACAACTCACCAGCGGACAGTTTGAGGTGACAAAATACTACGGGCAGGACGCAGCCGGCAAATATTTCTATTTTGCCAGCAACGAAGGTTCGCCGCTCGAGCAGTATATCTACAAGGTTGACGCATCCGGCAAGCGTACAAAACTGACAACAGAGAAAGGTTTCCACAGCGCCATGTTCTCGGAAGGCTGCAATTACTTCGTCCACACATATTCCAGTCTGACGACGGTTCCTGTTGTCAGCATCTGCAACAACTCGGGCAAGACCCTGAAGATGGTAGAAGATAACGCAGAACTGAAGGGAAAGTTGGCAAAACTTCAGTTGGGCGACGTCGAGTTATTCTCGTTCACTACCAAGGATAACGTCCAGCTGAACGGATGGATGGTGAAACCCGTCGGATTCAATCCTTCAAAGAAATATCCCGTGCTGATGTATCAGTATAGCGGACCGGGCAACCAGCAGGTACATAATTCGTACCGCAACGGATTCTTCGGCACTCTTGCTTGGGAACAGCGTCTGGCACAGAAGGGATACCTCGTCGTGTGTGTTGACGGACGCGGCACAGGTGGTCGCGGAGCCCAGTTCCAGCGTGCCACATACAAGAAGATGGGTACACTCGAGTCGCACGACCAGGCCGAGACAGCCGTCTATCTCTCTACACTTCCTTACGTAGATAAAAGTCGCATCGCCATCTGGGGATGGAGCTTCGGAGGCTTCAACACCATCATGTCCATGTGCGAGGGTAGGGGCTTGTTCCGTTGCGGAGTGGCAGTAGCCCCCGTCACCGACTGGCGCTATTACGACTCGGCATATACAGAGCGATACATGCGTACTCCGCAGGAGAACTCCACAGGCTACGACTCCAGTCCGCTCCACCACTATCAGAAACTGAAAGGCGACCTGCTCATCGTTCACGGCACAGCCGACGACAACGTGCACTATCAGAACACAGCCGAACTCACCGAGGCAATGGTTCAGGCAGGCGTACAGTTCGAAATGCAGGTTTATACCGACCGCAACCATAACATCACAGGTGGCAACACACGCAACCATCTGTTCACTCGTATCGAGAACTATCTCGACCGTCATCTGTTAACCAAATAAGAAAGGAGGCACCCATGAAGTCATACATATTCAGTATCATCACTCTCCTCGTGCTGTTGACATTCTCTACAGCAAAGGCACAGAACCGAACCATATACGAAGATGTACCAACCGACTCGATACGTCTTTCCGACCCCTTTGTCTATGCCGATAAAGAGACAAAAACCTACTACATGACCGGCACGGGAGGCATGATGTGGAAAAGCAAGAACCTGAAGACATGGACAGGTCCGTATCGTGTGGCACAGACCGACCCTCACTCGTGGATGGGACCACGTCCCATGATTTGGGCAGCCGAGATACATAAGTACAAGGACAAATACTACTACTTTGCTACGTTCACCAACCAGAAAGTACAGATAGACACCGTTGCAAACAACGTCATCGACCGTCGTGCATGCCACGTGCTCGTATCCGACAAACCAGACGGTCCTTACGTCCCGATGGCAGACTCTATCTACCTGCCTGCCAACATGCCCACACTCGACGGCACATTCTGGGTGGATAAAGACAAGAAACCCTACATGGTGTTCTGTTACGAATGGCTTCAGAACCTGAACGGCACAATCGAGAAGATAGAACTCAAGCCCGACCTCAGCGGAACGATAGGGGAGCGCAAACTCCTTTTCCGTGCCAGCGACTCACCCTGGAGCCGCGAGCGGACACCTCTCGGCTTCGATGGCCCCAATAAAGTCACCGACGGTCCCTTCCTTTTCACCACCTCTACCGGACGCCTCGGCATGCTCTGGACCAGTTGGGTTTACGACGTATATACCCAGGGCGTAGCCTACTCCGAATCCGGCACCCTCGACGGTCCATGGACGCAGGAACTTGTACCCGTCACCCCTCCGAACTTCGGACACGGCATGCTCTTCACCGACTTCAAAGGCAACCAGCTCATGGCAGTCCACTCCCATATGAAACGTGGAGACATCACCACCCGCATTCCACACTTCTTCCTCGTCTCCCTGAAGGGCGACCGGCTCACCGTCATAAAAGAATACAAACCGTAATCACGTTTGTCTTAATAAAAAAGAGCCAACCATTAGGTCGGCTCTTTTTTTTGTTTACCGTAAGCAGCAAGCTATAATCTGTCAACTAAATTACCTTGAGGGCGCGACGTCGAGACGCGGCGCTGAACACGTCAGAACGCGGCGCCCGCGTGCTCATGAAGCGGCAGGCTCACGCTCCGAAAGATGCAGGCGTGTGACCGTTGTGACCGCTGTGACCTGTGACCTTAAGGTGTTTTTCGTGTGCAGAGAGGGAGAAGAGGGGTGAGATGGAAGAAGTAAGAGGTAAGATATATGAAGTAAGTAAGAGGTATTATTAAATACATACATATATTAATGTA
>CAJODY010000088.1 GCA_905233285.1 uncultured Bacteroidaceae bacterium | reverse complement strand
GTTGAAGAGTGGCAAGCGTATCACCTTCCTCGATACCCCGGGTCACGAAGCCTTCACAGCCATGCGTGCACGTGGTGCTCAGGTTACCGATATCGCCATTATCATCATCGCTGCCGACGATGCCATCATGCCTCAGACCAAAGAGGCCATCGCACATGCTCAGGCAGCAGGTGTACCTATGGTATTCGCCATCAATAAGATTGATAAGCCGGGTGCTAACCCCGAGAAGATAAAGGAACAGCTTGCCAACATGAACCTCCTTGTCGAGGACTGGGGTGGTAAGTATCAGAGTCAGGAGATTTCTGCAAAGAAGGGTATAGGAGTCGAGGAACTGATGGATAAGGTTCTGCTCGAAGCCGAAATGCTCGACCTGAAGGCTAATCCTAATCGTAAGGCTACCGGTTCCATCATCGAATCCACCCTCGACAAGGGTCGTGGATATGTGGCTACCATCCTCTGTCAGAACGGTACACTCCGTCAGGGCGACATCGTACTTGCCGGAACCCACTACGGACGTATCAAGGCTATGTTCAACGAACGTGGTCAGCGCATCGAGAAGGCAATGCCTGCCGAACCAGCCGTAATCCTCGGACTCAACGGTGCTCCTACTGCAGGTGATACCTTCCATGTGATGGATTCAGAACAGGAGGCTCGTGAGATATGTAACAAACGCGAACAGCTGAAGCGCGAACAGGGTCTGCGTACTCTCAAGCGTGTTGACCTCAACGAGCTGGGTCGTCGTATCGCACTTACTCAACCTCGTTGTCAAGGGCGACGTGGACGGTTCAATCGAAGCACTCTCCGACTCACTCATCAAACTCTCTACCGAGAAGATTCAGGTCAACGTCATTCACAAGGCTGTCGGACAAATCAGCGAGAGCGATGTTACCCTCGCAAGTGCTTCCGATGCCATCATCATCGGTTTCCAGGTTCGTCCGTCTGCAGCAGCCCGCAAGCTTGCTGAGCAGGAGGGTGTTGACATCCGTCTCTACTCAATTATCTACGATACCATCGAGGAAATCAAAGACGCTATGGAAGGTATGCTTGCTCCTACGCTCAAGGAAGAGATTACCGGTCAGGCAGAAGTACGTCAGGTTTACAAGATTACCAAGGTGGGTACCGTCGCAGGTTGTTGGGTTACCGAAGGAAAGGTACATCGCTCCGACAAGATACGAGTTATTCGCGATGGAATCGTGGTTCATACTGGCGACATCCTCGCTCTCAAGCGTTTCAAGGACGACGTCAAGGAGGTGGGACGCGACTTCGAGTGCGGTATCTCTATCGTCAACTACAACGATATTCGTGAAGGCGATATCTTCGAAACATACAACGAAGTGGAAGTGAAGGCAAAGCTCTGATGCTTCTGTCTGCATAAATGATTTCATGACATTACTCATCGTAATAATACTCGCCCTTGGTGCGGCTATCGGCTGCTACCAGGGCGCTTTCAAACAGATAGCCAATCTGCTTGGCGTCGTCGTTGGCATCATCATCGCCGCTTCGTTTTATAAACAATGTGGCGAAGTGCTAGCATCCAAATGCGGAGCTAGTGCCGGCATAGCGCAGATTGTGGCATTTGTCATTCTCGTCATCCTTGTTCCCGTCTGTCTGGGTTTTGTGGCTACGTTGCTCACCAAACTCTTCTCCTCCATCCATCTCGGTTGTCTCAACCGTCTGGCAGGAGCAGTCATCGGAGTGGTGTGCTACGGACTCCTGCTCAGTTTCGCATTCAACGTCTATGACTTTGTCGAGAGCAAGTTCGGTTATTCACCAGAGAAACTTGGTCAGCGTGAAGAAATCTTCTACAATGTGAAGCATGTCAGTCAGCCCATTCTGCCCGACATCCTGATAGTTGACGATTCCACCGAGGTTTCCACCCGGGTTTCGAAGGATGCAGAAGTAAAACGTGGTGTGAAGCG
Source organism: uncultured Bacteroidaceae bacterium (assembly GCA_905233285.1). Classification (GTDB taxonomy): domain Bacteria; phylum Bacteroidota; class Bacteroidia; order Bacteroidales; family Bacteroidaceae; genus Minthosoma. The sequence goes on along the minus strand of CAJODY010000088.1, from coordinate 3,671 downwards.
TGTGGTTGACAAGGCCATCGATAAAGTAGTGGGCGACAAGATTCAGTCGGTATTTGGTTTGCATGGCGAAGAAACAGAAGAGGTAAAAGAACAGGAATAGAAATGGGTGAGAAGAATTCGTTCGTAAAGTCAGTAGTAAAGAAGAAATACGAATTCGGGTTTACTACCGACGTACATACCGAAATCATCGATAAGGGACTTGGTGAGGATGTAGTACGGCTCATCTCCCAGAAGAAAGGAGAGCCCGAATGGCTCCTCAATTTCCGTCTCGAGGCATATCGCTACTGGCAGACCCAGCAACAGCCGTCGTGGGCTCATGTCACCCTGCCACCCATCGACTATCAGGCTATATCCTACTATGCCGACCCTACGGCAAAGGCGAAAAATAGCGAGAATAAGGAGATAGACCCCGAACTCATGAAGACATTCGACAAACTGGGTATTCCTCTTGAGGAACGCCTTGCCCTGTCGGGTACAGCCGTCGATGCCGTTATGGACTCCGTGTCTGTCAAGACTACCTTCAAGGAGAAACTATCCGAGAAGGGCATCATCTTCTGTTCCATCTCCGAGGCCGTACGCGAACATCCCGACCTCGTACGTCAGTACCTAGGTTCGGTTGTTCCTTATCGCGACAACTACTTCGCAGCTCTCAACTCCGCAGTCTTCAGCGACGGCTCGTTCGTTTACATCCCTAAGAACACCCGTTGTCCTATGGAGCTCTCCACCTATTTCCGCATCAACGCCATGAATACGGGACAGTTCGAGCGCACCCTTATCGTGTGCGATGAAGGCTCCTACGTCAGCTATCTCGAAGGCTGTACGGCTCCGATGCGCGACGAGAACCAACTCCATGCAGCCATCGTTGAAATCGTGGTTATGGACAATGCCGAGGTGAAGTATTCTACCGTTCAGAACTGGTATCCGGGCGATAGCGAAGGTCGTGGTGGCGTACTCAACCTCGTCACCAAACGCGGACATCTGCGCGGAGTGAACAGCAAACTCTCATGGACTCAGGTCGAGACGGGTTCAGCCATCACATGGAAATACCCCTCCTGCGTCCTCTCAGGCGACAACTCGCAGGCTGAGTTCTATTCCGTAGCCGTCACCAACAATCATCAGGAAGCCGACACAGGTACCAAGATGATTCACATAGGTAAGAACACCCGTTCTACCATCATATCCAAGGGCATCAGCGCCGGGCGTTCGCAGAACTCCTATCGCGGACTGGTGAAAGTGTCGAAGAATGCCGACGGAGCACGCAACTACTCGTCGTGCGACTCCCTCCTGCTGGGCAGCAACTGTGGTGCACATACCTTCCCCTACATGGATATCCAGAACAATACAGCCACAGTAGAGCACGAAGCCACTACGTCGAAGATAAACGAAGATCAGCTGCTCTATTGCAACCAGCGAGGCATCTCCACCGAGGAAGCCGTCGGACTCATCGTCAACGGTTATGCCAAGGATGTGCTCAACAAACTGCCGATGGAATTTGCAGTCGAGGCCCAGAAACTCCTCAGCGTCTCGCTCGAAGGCACCGTCGGTTAAACAGCCGACATCTCGAAATAACGATATAACGACATAATAAAATAATGTTAGAAATAAAGAATCTGCATGCCCGCGTGGGCGAAAAAGAAATACTGAAAGGCATCGACCTCACCATAGCCGATGGTGAGATACATGCCATCATGGGAACCAACGGTGCCGGAAAGAGTACCCTGAGCAATGTCATCGTGGGCAATCCTGCTTACGAAGTGACGGATGGCAGCATCACCTTCAACGGACAAGACCTGCTCGCCATGAGTACTGAGGAACGTGCCCATGCCGGCATCTTCATGTCGTTCCAGGCTCCCATCGAGATACCAGGTGTGTCCATGACCAACTTCATGCGTGCCGCAGTAAATGCTCGTCGTAAGGCACTCGGCAAAGAGCCGTTGAAATCGACCGATTTCCTGAAGATAATGCGTGAGAAACGTAAGCTCGTGGAGATAGACCAACGACTGATGAACCGTTCCGTAAACGAGGGTTTCTCGGGTGGCGAACGTAAGCGCAACGAGATATTCCAGATGGCAATGCTCGAACCTACCTTCTGCATCCTCGATGAGACCGACTCCGGACTTGATGTCGATGCCCTCCGCATCGTGGCAGAAGGATTCAACCGTCTGCGTACCGCTGAGACCTCCGCACTTGTCATCACCCACTACCAGCGTCTGCTCGACTACATCAAACCCGATGTGGTTCACGTACTCATCGACGGCAAGATAGTCATGACCGACGGCCCTGAACTGGCCCTCAAGATAGAGAACGAAGGATTCGACTGGATAAAAAACATGCAGTAGATGGATCGTAGCGAACTACAGTACATAGAACTCTACAACGAGATTTCCGCTCAGATAAAGCAGAAGAGTTGTCCCGTCATGAATGCCGTTCGTGACGAAGCCTTCCGTGCCTTCTCCTCGCTCGGCTTTCCTACACGCAAGCAGGAGCGCTACCGCTATACCGACGTATCGGCTGCTTTCGCTCCCAACTACGGCATCAGTCTCAGTCCGCTTTCCATCAGCGATTCGCAGTACATTCTCCCCATTTCATCGGCACCTATCGACCTTTCCCGCTATTACAACAAGGCAGCTGACCCCTCCGATGCCATCACGGTGTTGAATACGGCACTCGTCCCTGACGGCATACTCGTCTATGTGCCTCGTAACGACAGTCCCTCGTCACCCATACAGATTGACAACCGCCTGCTGGGCAACCTCTCCACCATGCTCAACCGTCGTCTGCTCATCATCCTCGAGTCAGGGGCTCAAGCCACCGTCATCATCAACGACAAGGGTGGGGAACACGCCTCCGACACCTCTTTCCTTACCACTCAGGTCATCGAAGTGTTCTGCAAGGAAAACTCCAGTCTCGACCTCTACGAGGTGGAAGAGACCGACCAGTCCTGTTCCCGTTTTAGCAACGTGTATATTCAGGCTGAACGCTACAGCAGCGTGCGCCACAACTCCATAACCCTCACCAACGGGCTAACCCGTAACCTCTGCGACGCCCATCTCCTTGGTGAGTATTCCAACATCGTGCTCAACGGCTGCGTCATCGGTAGCGACCAGCAGCACACCGACAACAACACCCTGATACATCATGTTGCCCCCAACTGTCAGTCCGAGCAGCTATATAAATATGTGCTCGACGGCAACTCCGAAGGAGCCTTCGCAGGTAAGATACTTGTTGATAAAGGTGCCCAGAAGACCAGTTCGCAAGAGACCAATGCCAACCTCTGCTCTTCGCCCGCCGCACGCATGTACTCCCAGCCCATGCTCGAGATATATGCCGACGACGTGAAGTGCAACCATGGTTCCACCGTCGGAGTCATGGACGAGTCAGCCCTCTTCTACATGCGTCAGCGAGGCATACCCGAACCTGAAGCCCGCATGCTCCTGAAAAATGCCTTTATGGGCGATGTCATCGACAAGATACCCCTCCGCAGTCTTCGCGACCGCCTCTTCGTGAAGATAGAAAAGCGCTTCCGCGGCGAAGCAGAGAAATGCGACACCTGCCGCCTCTGCAAATAAAATAAAGTCCTTAGGGTTGATGCCTTAAGGACTTTATTGTTTCAATGAAATATCAGATTAAGTAAACTTTTCCGATATAATCTGGTAATTTATCGATTTAAG
>CAJODY010000087.1 GCA_905233285.1 uncultured Bacteroidaceae bacterium | reverse complement strand
TGTGGATTTAGGTACGTTGAGTCAGCAGAAATACCAGATGCCTAAGTATGCTGTCAAGATGGCTACAGGAACAGGCAAGACTTGGGTGATGCATGCTTTACTGATCTGGCAGATGCTGAATGCACGCCATGAAGATGTGAAAAGTGGAAGGTTTACGAAGAACTTCCTGCTTGTAGCTCCAGGTCTTATTGTTTATGACCGCTTGCTGGATGCTTTCTGTGGACGTTTGAAAGAAGGAACAGAAGAACGGGATATAGAGACCAATGATTTCTATATGAATCAGGAAGTCTTTATACCTGTACATTATCGGCAAGAGGTTTTCTCATTCATCCAGAATAATGTTGTAACGAAAGAAGATGGTATCGGACGGAAGACCACCGGCGACGGACTGATAGCCTTGACCAACTGGCATCTGTTTGAGAACCAGATGGAGGATGAGGTAGAGGATGAAGAGAATGACGTGCCATCTATTATCAATAAGTTGTTGCCTATTCGTCCTGGCAAGGCTGCTGGTAATGACTTGGGAATGTTAGATAGAAGATACCTGAGAGGTTCTGAACTGGAGTATCTTGCTGGTCTTGATGATATCATGGTAATTAACGATGAGGCCCATCATATCCACGAGCTGAAACGTAATGGTGAGATAGAAGAAGTGGAATGGCAGAAGGGATTGAACGTTATCGCAGAGAACAAAGGAGAAAGATTCTTCCAGATAGACTTCTCTGCTACACCATACGATCAACGAGGTTCTGGCAAGAAAGTACAGAAAGTTTACTTTCCACATATCATAGTCGATTTCGATTTAGCCACAGCTATGCGTAAGGGTCTTGTGAAAACACTCTTATTAGATAGGCGTCAGGAGTTGACAGAGTTGGAGAACTTAGACTATAAAGCTGTTCGTGACGAAAGAAATAAGGTATGTGACCTTAGTGATGGCCAGCGACTGATGCTTCGTGCAGGATTGGCAAAATTGAAGAAACTGGAGGAGGAGTTTACGGCTGTTGACGAAAAGAAGAATCCAAAGATGCTCGTTATCTGTGAGGATACTTCTGTGGCTCCCTTTGTGAATCAACTCATGTTAGAAGACGGACTTTCCCAAGACGAAGTCGTAACCATAGACAGTAATGCAAAAGGCGAAGTATCTGAAGAAGAATGGAAACTGACCAAAGAGAAATTGTTCAATATAGATAAATACAAGAAACCTAAGGTGATAATCTCTGTATTGATGCTGAGAGAGGGTTTCGATGTGAACAATATCTGCGTGATAGTGCCTCTGCGTTCTTCAGAAGCTCCGATATTATTGGAGCAGATAATTGGTCGTGGACTACGTCTGATGTGGAGAGAACCAGAATACCAAAGCATTAAGGAGTTTGACCGCAAGCGAGTATTACAATTACACACCCAGCCTTCGACATATATCGATATGCTCAGCATTATTGAGCATCCAGCCTTTATACAATTCTATGAGGAGTTGTTCGCACAAGGTTTGGCTATTGAAGATACTGGTGAAGCAGGCGTGGGAGGCTCTACAGGCGATTTGATAAGAGTGGGCCTTCGTGAAGAATACGAGCAGTTTGACTTCCAGTGGCCAATGATAGTGAGGGAGGCAGAGGAAGAATTGGAAGATGCGGAGATAGATATTAATAGTTTGCAACCCTTCACCGCCTTCCCATTGGATAAGTTACGTCAGTTCTTAGCACAAGATGGCGAGACGTTTATTTCACAGGAAGCAATCTCAAAGACGCAATTTGGAAGATATAAGGTTACGGCAAATCTTTTTACAGCTACAAGCTATAATGAATATCTGCAGAAACTGCTAAGAACTATTACGTTGCGTTTTGACAGAGTAACTTCTCATCGTGAGATGCCTGTTCCAAATCTTCAAATCAATGAGGCCTATACTATAGCAGTTGTTGATAGGTATATTCGGACACGCTTGTTTGGTCAACCATTCAATCCTTTTAATGGAAGTGATTGGAAGATATTGTTGTCGAAAGATGCTATCGTCACAAAACATATCATTGAGGAAATGGCTCGTGCTATCTTCAATATGCAGCAGAACATCATGACTACAGATGCTCAGGTAGTTCATACGCTTTTCTCTTCTGTCACAGAGATTAAGATGCGTGAGTCGTATTCAATAGAGACACATAAGACTATCTATGAACGTCAGGGATATCCATCATCTCGTGGGGGGTTAGAAAGAGCTTTTATTGACTTCCTTGATACTGATGGTGAGGTTGAACGGTTCTTAAAGATTAGTGAGAACATGCATCCATTTGCTGTTATTTATTATATGAGGAAGGATGGACTAATGGCTACTTACCATCCGGATTTTATTGTTGCTACCCAGAAAAAGATATATCTTATTGAAACTAAAGGAAATGATAAGCTCTTTGATAAGAATGTGCGCCAGAAGCAGACTGCAGCTGTTGAGTGGACCCGAAAGATAAATGAACTTCCTACAGAAGAGAGAATGAATCGGGAATGGGAGTATGTCTTAATAAGTGAAGACAATTTCTATGGGCTTTCACAGAATGGGGCCACTATCACAGATATATGTGAAAGATGTAAAGTGTCGCTTTCTGCTGCTATGGGAGAATTGTTTGTGTAAGAGAGCTGTCCGACTTGTCGTGTCTTACAGATTATGGATACCCTAATTCATTCTGATTATTAACCTTGCAGGCTGAAGTAACATTGCTTCAGCCTGTATGAATTTAGAAACAGGTCTGAAACCTGTCCCACACCCGCAACAGCAGCGTCTATCGCATCGTCAAGCCCTCCAAAACGAATGTCACGCCCATCGCGCTGGTTCACAGCATGATGGGCGTGACGGTGACAGACGGTTGGTCACTTAACCACGACCGTGATACTTCGTGACTCAAAGGGCCTGTTCTGCAAGCATAACCTGACTTGCTGGGATGCGCTGAATGTTATTATCAGCATCGCAAACAATAATATCCTCCCCACGCATAGCCTTTTCCTGTAGCATACGTTTTCCTGCCAGTTCGATGCCAGCCTTTAGTTTTTCCGAGAATTCTTTATTTGACATATTCGGCTATTTTATTGTATGTTGTTTCTATAATAATCTCTGTTTTCTCATTCTTCCCTCCTGTAGCAATCTGAACTGCCGGGTATTCACTATTGTCATAAATCTCCCAATAATCGACTTCACGCATAAACAGCCGGAAGAGATTGCTGATGCCTGCCATGTATCTCCTTCTGATGACATCCGTTGGTATGTTATGACCACCTTTTGCGACACGCTCTGACACACGCTGAACAGCAAGGTCAGGTGTGCGCAACCAGAAGAATAGCAGCCTCACATTATATCCCTTGGCTTGTGCCCTGCGTACGAGATTGACGTATGACTTTGTGGCGAGCGTGGTCTCAATGGAAAAAGACTCATTACGCTCTAACAATTCCTCAATACGGCTGAGCATCAATCGGCCTGCCTCAATCGCTACACTCTCTGGATTAAACGGAGAAAGGCCGCGAGCAATCTCATCAGCATTGACGAACTCCTTGCAATCAAGGACTTCGGGCAGCACAGTATAGGAAGCTGTTGTCTTACCAGCTCCATTACAACCGCTGATGATATACAGATTCTTGCTCATCATGGTGCAAAGGTAGCCTTTTTTCTTTGAACAGCCAAGAAAATCTCCCACAAACTTATAAAAAACGAATGTCACGCCCATCGCGCTGGTTCACAGCATGATGGGCGTGACGGCGACAGACGGTTTTTTACTAGTATGACAGGTGCCAGTCCCTTGTCAACATTTAAGGAGCTTATTAAAACAAATTCCGTTCCTTATTAATTATGAAAAAGAACTCTCATCATAATAATATGGCATTTGTCAAGTCAAAAGACACAAAGCCAGAGATGATCGTGCGCAAAGGACTATGGAAAAAAGGATTCAGATATAGATTAAACCACAAACGACTACCAGGACATCCTGATCTTGTATTGCGAAAATACAGAACGTGCATCTTTGTGAATGGATGCTTTTGGCATGGACATTATGTAGAACTCGACAAGATGGAAAGTACAAAGTGTTGTAGGATTCCTAGGACCAATCGTGATTTTTGGGCGGCAAAGATTCGAAGAAACAAGGAAAGAGATAAGGAGGAACAGCGGAAACTGGCCCAAATGGGTTGGCACTGTATTACAGTATGGGAGTGCGAACTGACGCCCAAACGGCGCGAAGAAACATTGGAGTCAATAGCCTTTACGTTGAACCATATCTGGCTACGGGATCATGGTGTCAAAATTGTACATTATCCTCAATTGGAAGAAGAGGACATACAGATACCTATGGCAGCAGAAGAATAAATCTAAAAACACTCCACCTTTGCCAAGAGCAGACGGCAAGGATGGAGTTTTTGATATAAGAGGAGTTTCAGCCTATAGTGACAAGTCGATTTTCGGCAATATCGTACTTGATGGGATGGGCGAAGCTTTTACTTTCAAAGCCATAGTTTTACTAGTTTAAAGATAACAGATAAAAGATAATAGTTCGCTTGCTTCTGAGGGCCTAGATGCTGGTACACATAGGAAATTTTGCTAGTGCACGTAGGAAAAATTGTTAGTACACGTACCCGCAATTTTGGTCTCTTGCATATTAGTTTTTTAAAAGAACACGAATTATACGAATTTCACGAATTAGTCAAATATAACTGGTTATATTTGTGTAATGAGTGTAATGAGAATACAAAACTTTCGTTATAGAAATACATTTGGTTCGAGGTGAATATATTTGTTATATGGAAACTTTGAAAAACCCGTTACACTCGTTACATTCTATGTCCCAGAAAAACGCAGGGATTTCTAAGATAAAACCAAGGATGAGGCACTTAATAAATGTTAAGAAGCCTCATTTTCTTTGTTTTGAGGCCTGAGACTACGGTTTTTGCTGTAGCGAAAGGAGGGCGTAATTCCGTTTTCGTTACAAAATGATGCGGTCTTGCTCTTTTAATAGCAGTGCTGTCCTTGATTTCTAAT
>CAJODY010000086.1 GCA_905233285.1 uncultured Bacteroidaceae bacterium | reverse complement strand
ATATTCTGCGTCATTGACACATCTAGTCATACGGAGAAGAATGTTATCACGAAGACACAAGTAGCGGCTGCCAAGGCCAAGGGCTGGAAAGTTCAAGACTATGCAGACGGCAAATATCAAGATTACCTCGGCAGTGATGATTAGCGTGTATATCCAAAACGACAAGAAAAAACTGGTGAAATAAAACGAACGTAATATGAAAAAGAACTTTTTAACAATCATGATGATGCTCTTGCCGATGCTGGCAAGTGCCGAGGAAAACAATGTCTGCGGTGACGGTTTAACCTACTCGTTCGACAAGTCATCGAATACGTTGACTATCAGCAAGACTGGCGAGGGTACTGGTAAGATGTACGATTATGACTCGAATGCCTCCGGCCAGCCCACATGGTCCGACCATTATCAAACAGATGTTCACACTGTCATTATTGAAGATGGTGTGACTTCAATCGGAGATTGTGCTTTCTTTTCTTGTATTCTTTTATCGTCGGTGTCTATTCCCTCCAGTGTAACGTCTATTGGCAATAAAGCATTCTATTGTTGCTTCAAATTGACCTCCATAGAAATACCGGAGAACGTCGTTTCCATCGGTTCTGAGGCATTCGAACAGTGCGGTATCGCCTCCATCGTCATCCCTAATAGTGTTACATCTATCGGTTCTGAGGCATTCAGATCATGTGAAAACCTAACCTCTGTAAGCATTCCCAACAGTATGACAAGCATCGAATATGGACTATTCCAGTTATGTAGCGGCTTGACCTCTGTGATAATTGGCGACGGTGTAGCAAGCATCGGAAGTCAGGCTTTCTATGGGTGTAGCAGCCTGACAACTGTCATGATTGGCAATAGTGTGACGAGCATCGGCTCGTTTGTCTTCTGTAATTGTAGTAATCTGACAGACGTGTATTGCTCTGCCGAAGTCGTGCCAGGAACCAAAAGCAATGCTTTTAGTGGTTCTCCTATAGAAACTGCCAGTTTGCATGTGCCCGAAGCATCCATTGATGCATATAAAACGACTGCGCCTTGGAACGGATTTGGAAACATCTTGGCACTGTCTGGGCAGATGTCTGGTGATAATTTGAGTATGGTCGTCGAAGGCAGGAAGTGGAATGTTGTGACTATTAATCCAGCGTATCCTTCAGAGGCGACAAACGGCTATTACGACGTTCTGGGACGCAGGGGAAAGGTCTGGGGGCGCTACACTTATGTTCTTGAAGGTGATACTGTCATAGGTGGCATAACCTATAAGAGGCTATTATCCGATGGCAAGTATGTCTGTGGCTTGCGTGAGGAAGATGGCCGCGTATATAAACGTGGTAATAATTCTGAAGGTTTGCTTTATGATTTCAATGCCCAGCCTGGCGACATTTTCAAGAATGACGAGTATATTTGGATGCAGGTGGGACAGGTGAGGCAAGTGAGCGTTAAAGGACAGGATCGCCGATGCTTGGATATGTATTCATATTATTATTTAGGAGATCCTGAAGAGGGGGAAGATGTAAAGATCATGGGCGGTTATAATGTTGCAGACTACTGGATAGAAGGTATCGGCTGCACAGGTTTTCCTGACAACGCTTTCTGGTGGTTTATAATCGGTAACTATCCTCTATTGGTCTCGGTCTATGATGGCGACGAATGTATCTTCGATATCGAGGAGTTCGCTAGCATTGTCGCTACCTCAGTCAGGGATATTCCCAAAGCCACAAATGAGCGCAACATTAGCCCAGACGCACCTATCTACGACCTTCAGGGCCGCCGCCTGTCCACCACACCTCAAAAGGGCGTGTATATCCAAAACGGCAAGAAGAAACTGGTGAAGTAAAAATTACAATGCCGCCATCTATGTCTTCGACATGACTGACAAAGCCATCGGGAAACTTCCCATTTCATCGGGCATGGAAAGTGTTTCCATCGGTGGCTACGAACTCGGCGAGGGCATGTTCCTCTACTCTCTGGTTGTCAACGGACAAGAAATTGATACCAAGCGGATGATTATTTCAAAATAATATGAAAAAGATATTTCCTTTTTTATTTCTATTTATATGCCAACCATTGGCAGCAAAAGTTGATAGCGAATTTTCTTTAGACACATTGAGAACCTCTCGGATTATAGGCTCATTGAGTATAATTACAAATAAAAAACATGTATTTAAAGTACCGACAAATGATTTGATTAATGGATTGTCCATTGATGGTGCATTTACAAAAACAGATAAGATTTATTTTCTTCGTATTCTTCTGAAAGATGTTTATGGGAAAGAATACCTTGTTATGGAATCATATAACGAAATCAATGATGAGGATAAAGTTGTTTTTTCAAATTATTGTGAAGAAACTGCCTATATGAATAATGTTCAGCCTGACTCTATTAAAATCATAGCAGTTGGTGTTGATGTTCAATTGGATAAAATACGTTATATTAGAAGTAAAGATCGCCTTTCAAATAGGGATACTTATTCTGCAGACTCTGCTCGCTCCATAAAAAAGCGTCAAGTCGCAGCCATTATTAAGAAGATTAATACATATAATTATAATCACAACAAATTATGGAGGGCTGGTATTACCCAGTTGTCTTTAGTAAACTATGAAGACAAGAAAAGAATACTTTGTTTTAACGATAATAGTTGCACAGGTGGAATAGAATACTATGCAGAAGGAATATTTGAAATAGGAGATATCAATGATAGAGAAAGAGACGGACTATCAAGATCCTCTTACATAGACAGTTTTGACTGGAGAAACAGACATGGTAAAAATTGGATGACTCCAAATCGACATCAAGGGAAAAGTGGCTTTTGTTCTGCCTTTACTGCCGTGGGAGTAGTTGAGGCAATAACGAGACTATACTATAACCAATTGATTGATATTGACTTGTCGGAACAAGAAGCGGCATGTTGTAATGGCACGAGTAACCCTTGGGTTGGAATGACAATGGGCGCTCCTTTAAAGTACATAAGAGATCATGGCGTTTGTGATGAGGATGCCTATCCTTTTGCAAATGATTCTTTAGAGAGTTTGAATTGTAGGAGTTCAACAATAACGCCCCATGAACTGATAACAATTGAGGGATATGTATCTGTTAAAAGAAATGAAGATAAAATGAAAAAAGCATTGATTAATCACGGTCCTTTGGCTTCTAATATCTGGTATTGGTATAATAACCCAGACGGAACTAAAGATACTATAAGACATGCAATGCCCATTGTTGGTTTTGGCAAACTTCATGAAGGTGACACTATTTTTCATTGGATTGAATCCAATGGCATGGGGAATGGTGATTATACTGTTAGACCTGGTGACCCGCGAATTGGAGAAACATATTGGATATATAAAAATAGTTATGGAACAGATCTCGATTCAGCCCTTAACGGGTATATGCATGTTATTCATTATAACTATTCTAATTCCGTGGGATTTACATATTATTGCATGCCTCCTGTTACAACCATGAACTATGCTGATTCTGATATAATAATCTCGGATGCCGATGGTGATGGTTTATATTTTTGGGGATTAGGTGATAAACCTGCGCATTGTCCTTCATGGGTACCCGATACACCTGATGGCGATGATTCGAACATCAATTATGGCTCAATTGATGAATATGGAAATCTTGATGTGTTACCGGCAGGTTATACAATTAAGGATCCGCTGACATATTCTTTAAATAATTCAATATCTTATCGTTTGGGAATAGTAGATGGTGGCATTTATACAATTACAGGAACTATGACAATGATAGGAGACTCCAAAATCAGAGTTTGTGAAGGAGGAGTACTTATCGTGGATGGTGGAACTATTCAAAATGCAGATATAACTATGGTGCCAGGATGTACTGTAATAATAAGGAATAATGGCAAAATCAATATGGCCTTAGGAAAGACATTTGAAGCCCCGTTAGGTGCCACGGTTACCATCGAAAGTGGGGAAATTAATTAGTTTTTTCCTGTTTTTGAACAACGTATTGTTTTTTTTTGTAATTTTGCAGTAATTTTGTATGATATAACTATATTATAATTTATATGAGGAGTATAATCTTTTTTTTCTTTATGGCTTTTATGCCAGCCCTGACATTCGGGCAGGAGTCCTATGAGCCATTCCTGAAAGAAGGAAAGACATGGAAGTACAATCATCATGACATGAGGGGTACGCAATATATGTATTCCCTAATTGTTAAAGGTGACACGACTATCAATGAACTCGCTTATAAGAAAATCTACGACGTTAGTACAGATGCCTATCAGTATGCCTTACGTGAAGACGGGAAAAAGGTCTTTTGCCAGTTCCAAAACAGCGATACCCCCAAATTGTTATATGATTTCGGCAAGAATGCCGGAGAGATTGTCAGCGAGGAGATTGATCAGGATGTGAAGATTGTTATTATGGTCATTTCTGTCGATACTGTTAAATCAGGTGACCGTCTGTTACGCAGGATGAAGGTCGTAGAAAATTATAGTGAAAGCGATGAAATCTACGAATCAAATTACAGCACTTGGATAGAAGGTCTGGGAAGTTCTTGCGGACTGGACACTCCTGTTAGGTACCCAGGAAATTATAATAACTTCTATTCCTGCTGGATAGGAGACGATATATTGGGCGAGAGCGATATTTTTTCGGCAACAGGTATTGATACCTCTGTCAACGATACTTTCAAGACCATGGACGGTCGCAGTATTAGCCCAGACGCACCTATCTACGACCTGCAGGGCCGCCGCCTGTCCGCTATGCCGCAAAAGGGCGTGTATATCCAAAACGGCAAGAAGAAACTGGTGAAGTAAAATAAGGTACATATACATCAATTTCAATGTGAAATAAACAAAGAATAACAATGGGACCGTAGTAATATCACAAAAAATTTGGATGTAAGAGAGAAAAAGATTATCTTTGCACCCAAATATATAATTTGTAAGTCTCTCGAACCGCAATTCTAAAGACATGAACAAAGCAAGTTGGCTGCCGGCTCACGTATACGGCAACGGATACGTGGGCATTGGTAGTAAAAGCATTTGTTCATGGGTCATTGCGGAAACCCGAGAGATTTTGCTGTTATTTACTATTCAATTACCCCACGTTCCTCCGTTGCTTTTTTCTCTCTCGCCTCAAGGCGTATTATATGTTTTTATTATCAGAGATTTAGCGGAAACGTGAAAATGAATATCAATGACGAGGAAGTCCTCGAGTTTTTCGACCGGCTGCTTGAACGGCTGCATCAGGCAGGCTATGATCACACTGGCAGCCATATCACATTTATCAATGTCGCCCCAGGGGCACAGTATGTCAGTCACATCGGTACGCAGATCTTCGGATCCGACCAGCCGCAGAAGCCCGAACAGGAGGCGCCATCGACAGGGGCTACGCCTCCATTGCCCGAGGTTCTCGCCACGCCCGAGGCCATGAGGCTCTGGGAGAAGGCCCGGCGGGCGGGCTACGTGGATGAGCACTACCAGCCCCTGCTATCGCGGACGCAGGCGGCACTGCTGGCTTTTGAGATGGCAGCACGCCTGGGTATCAAAGATAAGTGGAGGGTGTTCGAAACGTTATGGAACCGACGCAACATGTACCGTGATTATTACGACGCATTAAACCAGACACAATCACTCCAATTCCGTGACGACCTGAAAGCACGCTTTATGTAAGAAGCGTTGTCCCAATCTCCTTAACGGTTGTGGGAGGTATGCCTAAAGGTCTTGCGTAGTCGGGCCAATGTGCAACAACATCTCTTATGTTTTCAATGATTTCCTTGGGCTTACGAATGTTTATTGATGCTGCTACAGAAAGCATATCTTCGTCCGTAATATCCCTCCATTTATTATTGATGGACATTTGATGTTGTGAAGTCCATTCGCCTTCCGGATTGTATGACCATGACATGTCGTATGCAGGAGAGAGTCGCCACTTGCCGTCCTTCCCCATCAAGAAAGAAATGTTCTTCGTGTGGTCATCCTGATTTCTTGAAATGACGTTGAATACCATCCGGCGGAACATTTCTTCCGCCTGATAGTAGGGTAGTCTGAGTTGGCGCATCACCTGAAAGGCCTGTTCATAAGAATAGGCCCGCAACATCTTGTAGTCGTAGTGGGCAATGCCACAAAGCGTTTGCATGTGCACTTTCTCTTTGTTTCCTATTCGGTCAAAGCGTTTCGTCATGAAATGTGCGCGTCCATTTTCTTCCAATATCCTACAGGGCATCATGTCTATTCCGCAGTCTTTGGCCATTTGGTAATTCAAACAAGGCGGAATTGGTGTTCTCATCCCACATCACAACACCAACTCGTTGGCTCCAGATATTAACGTAGGCTAGTGTTACCATTCTGATCCGTTGTTAGTTGTTTCTTTGGTGGATGTTTTCACCCTTTCCCTTTTTTTGTTGTTTTGCAACAACTTGGAATAGGCAATAGGGCTGATAGGCTGCTCCTGGAAAAAACTGTCCAGATAGTCGAGATGCTCTAATGCCCTTAATAATTGGATAATGGTCAGGATGGATGTTACCTTGCCATTTTCCACAGCACTGATGGTAAAAGCAGATACACCTGAGGCGTCCGACAGTTCCTTTTGTTTCATGTTTTTCTCGATTCTCAGTTCTTTTAACTTTGAGCCGATTTGTCGCATTATAGCGTTGTTTGTTAAGATGTAATAGTCCATATAAATATAGATATATCAATAATTACGGTGCAAATATACGAGTAATTATAGAAATATCCAAATTTATTTCGAATTATTTCGCTTTTTGTCGCTATTTGCGTCTTTTTCCATGTTATACCCCCTATATATCCATACATTGTAGGGGGTAAATGCCTTTTCTTTTTTGTACCTTCGCACCGTGATATGAAAAAAGAAAAGAAAGAGCACAAGAAACCGTGGCGGGAGACGTACGCCTCGGTGGAGGAGATCAAGGCATTCCTCAGCGACCGCATCTATCTGCGGCACAACGTGATCACGGGACGGGTGGAATACCGCCTGCCGTCGAACTACGAGAGCGACGGCACGGACTGGGAACCTATCAGCGACCGGATCGTGAACTCGCTCTGGGCGGAACTGTCGAAGGAGAAGCTCACGCGGGTGCAGGACATGTTCAGGGTGATCGAGTCGGACTTCGTGCCCGACTACCATCCCTTCCGTTTCTACCTCGACCACCTGCCGCCCTGGAACGGCGAGAACCACATCATGGCCATGTCGCTGTCGGTACAGGTCAAGGGCGATGCCGACGAACAGATGCTGTTTGCCGACTACCTGACGAAGTGGCTCGTGGGCATGGTGGCAGGCT
>CAJODY010000085.1 GCA_905233285.1 uncultured Bacteroidaceae bacterium | reverse complement strand
TATTGGTATAAAAACATCTAATATCGTGCAGAAGGCACGAAAAATCGTGCAAAGTTACCGAAAATACATGAAATCTTGCTAATTTTGCGCCAAAATAAAGCAAGATGATGAATAAAATAACATTTTTTATAGCTCTCAGCGCTATATTCTGTGCCTGCTCGGACAATAAAACATATAATGTAAGCGGAACGGTGGAGAACGGAAAAGACTCGATGCTGTATATCGAGGCATCAACTCTGGAGGGTGTGAAGGTGCTGGATTCGCTGCGTCTGAAGGAAGGGGGTGAATACCGTTTTGCAGTAGAAGCCCCGACGGACTGTCCCGAGTTTTTTGCTCTGCGCATAGGTCAGCAACGCATTCCTTTCTCGATTGACAGTACGGAATGTGTGAAGATTGATGCCTCCCTACCCCATTTCAACACGGACTATAAGGTGGAGGGAAATGAAAGTTCGAAGCGTATCCGTGAGATTTATTCCTTGCAACAGAAACTGCAGAATGAGATTGTGGAACTGGAGCGGAACAAAGATATGTTTCCAGGCGACATAGTGGACAGCATCAATGTGTTGCTGAAGAATCACAAGGAGAAAATAAAAGAGAAATACATCTTTAGCGAAGCTTCAAGCGCAAGTGCATATTATGCTGTTTGTCAATCAATAACCGACATGCAAGGAACGTGGTTTGTATTCAATCCTCTGACCGACAGGGACGACGTAAAGGCATATGCAGCAGTTGCTACAGCATGGGACTGCTACTATCCTGATGCCCAGCGCACGGAACAACTATGTAATGCTGCGATAAAGGGGCTTGACAACACCACCACAAAACAGCAACGACCAATAGACATTATTAATAATGGAGTTGTTGAAGAAAGTGGGATAATTGAAATCGAATTGCCCGACATAAGCAATAAGACGAGGTCGCTCAAGGCGTTGAAAGGAAAAGTGGTTATGTTGGATTTTACTGTATTCGGTGCTCCCGAGTCGGCTGAAAGGACACGACTGCTGAGAAGTCTTTACGAGAAATATGCCGACAAGGGTTTCGAGATATATCAGGTGGCGCTCGACGACGACATTCATTTCTGGAAATCGTCGGTGGAATATCTGCCGTGGATATCGGTGCACGAAACGAACGGTGTCGCAACTGCTGCCTATGCCGTAAGTAACGTACCTACGTTCTTCCTCATAAACAGAGAAAATGAAATTGTCCTCCGTTCCGATTTCATGAAAGGGACATTGGAGGACAACCTATGTAAACTTCTGTAGAAAAAGTCTAAAGGAATTCAGACCCGAGGTCGAGTTGTGCGTTGTTTACGAAACTGCGTATTACACTCTGGTCACCCTTTTTGCATACGAGTATGACATTGCCTTCCTCTACGACGATATAGTCGGAGAGTCCCTGCAATACAGCCACATGACCTTCGGGCAGACGCACCAGACAGTCGTTGCAGTCGTAGAGCACGGCTTTTGAGTTGTTTACCAGAGCATTACCTGTAGAAGACTTAGGAGCATTGATAAACACGCTGTCCCACGTACCGAGGTCGGCCCAACCGAAATGACCGAGCATCACATCAGCATCCTCAACTTTCTCAAGAACAGTCTGTTCAAGAGTCATATTGGGAAGTTTTGAATAGAGCTCGGAAACCACCTCATCGGCATTCTGACCGCTGGAATAACGCACCTGAACGTCTTTAATCATTGCAGAATAGTCGCCCGACACATCGTTCAAGGCATTGAGGAATGCCTTTGGCGACCATATGAAAAGACCCGTGTTCCACAGAAATTCGCCACTCTCGTAGAAAATCTTGGCAAACTCATCCTGTGGCTTTTCTGTAAATGTCTGCACCTTATAAATATTAGGAGCCATCTTCATCGACATCTGAATATAACCGTAAGCCGTTTCGGCACGCGACGGGGTAACTCCTACCGTAAGCAGACGTTGCTGACGCTGGGCATAGTCGAGTCCCTGCTCCATTTCCTCTGCAAAACAACCAAGGGCATTGTCGGTGATGTTCTGGTCGCTCGGAGTGACTACCATAACAGCATCAGGATTGCGACGTGATATCTCAGCCGATGCCCATGTGACAGGTGGCACGGTATTGCGACGCATGGGTTCGAGCATCAGGTTCTCCGGTAGCAAATCGGGCAACTGCTCACGAACTATGTCGGCATAATCATTATTGGTTGTGACAATTATATTTTCAGGAGCGATGAATTTCAGAAATCGCTTGTAAGTGGATTGCAACAAAGTTTCACCTGTTCCGAGTAAGTCGATGAATTGCTTTGGTCTGTTCTGACGGCTCACTGGCCATATCCTTGTCCCCACTCCACCTGCAAGTATTACGCAATAATAGTTTTTGTTCATAGTATCAGGATGAAAACGTCGCTAATTTATATAGAAAAACGATTGCTTGCAAGTATTTATTGCTTTTTTCACATGTTCTAACTAACTTTTTCACTCATTTCTCGTAACTTCGCATCAAATTTATAATGTATGGTTTCTATAAACAATCTGAAAGTTGAATTCGGGGCCGTGCCGTTGTTCAGCGATGTCAACTTCGTAATCAATCCGAAAGACCGCATCGCATTGGTGGGAAAGAACGGAGCTGGAAAATCGACGATGTTGAAGATAATTGCAGGGATGCAACAGCCGAGCAGCGGTGAGGTGGCACGACAGAAAGACGTCACCATCGGCTACCTGCCACAGGTGATGGTACTGAGCGACGAACGCACCGTGATAGAGGAGGCGGAGACAGCTTTCACACATATAACCCGGCTGAAAGAGCATCTCGACGATTTGAATCGGCAACTAAGCGAACGTACCGACTACGAGAGCGAGGACTATATGCAACTCGTAGAGCAGTTCAGCCATGAAAACGACCGTTATACGATGATTGGGGGCGAGAATTATCAGGCTGAGATGGAACGCACACTCGTGGGACTGGGTTTTCAGCATAGCGACTTCAACCGCCCCACAAAGGAGTTCTCGGGTGGATGGCGAATGAGAATCGAACTGGCAAAACTGCTGATGCTGAAACCCGACCTGCTTCTGCTCGACGAGCCTACCAACCACCTCGACATAGGTTCAATTCAGTGGTTGGAGCAGTTCCTGCAGAACCGTGCCAACGCCGTCGTACTCGTAAGTCACGACCGTGCTTTCATCAATAACGTGACAAACCGCACCATCGAGATAAGCTGCCATCGCATCAACGACTACAAGGTGAAGTATGACGAATACGTGAAACTCCGTGCCGAACGGCGTGAATCGCAGATACGTGCCTACGAGAACCAGCAGAAGGAGATAGCCGACATAAAAGCTTTTATTGAGACTTTTAGATACAAGCCCACGAAGTCGAACCAAGTGCAGTCGCGAATCAAGCAACTGGAGAAAATCGTACCAATCGAGATTGACGAGATAGACACATCACAGCTGCATCTGAAGTTTCCGCCCTGTCTGCGTTCGGGCGACTACCCCGTCATCTGCAAGGATGTGGCAAAGAGCTACAAGCGACAGATTTTCCACGACGTGAATCTCACCATCAAACGTGGAGAGAAGGTGGCGTTCGTAGGCAACAACGGAGAAGGCAAATCGACTCTTGTGAAGTGTATCATGGGAGAGATACCCTTCGAAGGCGAACTGAAGGTTGGACACAACGTACAGATTGGGTATTTCGCACAAAATCAGGCACAGTTGCTCGACGGCAATCAGACCGTATTCGAGACTATAGACCGCGTGGCACGAGGCATACGCGACATACTGGGTGCGTTCATGTTCGGCGGCGAAGCCAGCGACAAATATGTGAAGGTTCTGAGTGGAGGCGAACGGAGCCGACTGGCTATGATACGTCTGCTTCTCGAACCCGTGAACCTGCTTATTCTCGACGAACCTACCAACCACCTCGACATGCAGTCGAAGGATGTGCTGAAACAAGCCATCCGCGATTTCGACGGAACAGCCATCATCGTAAGTCACGACCGCGACTTCCTCGACGGACTCGTAGAACGTGTGTATGAATTCGGAGGCGGTGTGGTACGCGAACATATCGGAGGCATCTACGACTTCCTGCAGAAGAAACAGATTGAGAGTCTCAGCGAACTGGGGCAAAACATGAGCAGCAGCGGAAGTCCGTCGGCATCGGAAACGAAACCTGCAGATAAGAAGACTGAAAAGTCTGCTGCAAAACCTGCTGATAAGCCCGCAGAGAAAGCGAAATCAACCCAGAGCTATGCCGATATGAAAGCTCATAACCGACTTGTGAAGAAAGCCGAGAAGGAAGTAGCCGATGCCGAAGCACTTGTGACACGACTGGAAAACGAACTCAAGGAAGCCGAGACCGTACTCGCCACTCCTGAAGGGGCACGCGACTCCCAACTGCTGAATAAATACTTCGAACTGAAACATCAGCTCGAAGAGGCAGAAGACAAATGGACCATGCTCAGCATGGAACTAGAAGAAATAATGGTTAAAGGGTAAAAAGCCGCCCGTTTTGTCGATATGTCGTTATGTCGATATATCGTTATGTCGATATGTCGAAAGGCGGCTATCGTCACAATCCCCACTTTTCCGGTTTGCATTCGCGTTCCAGTCGGCGTTCCAAGCCATCAGGCAGATTCGGATAGAAATCGTATCCAGTCACCTGTTCCACCTTATCTACTGAAACGGCATACTTCCCGAGGTCATCCTTCAGGTCGAGGTTCGGCACGATGAATCCGATAGCCTTGGGTTCGTCGCCCATCATAAGTACAACCTTGAAGAAGCGGTCGGGAACTGAAATCTTCACGTTCTTTCTCCTTCCTATCTTCTTTGGCGAAGGAGTATCGAATATAGGTCCAGCCACGATATAAAGGTCGCCCTGCTTGTTTGCCCATTCGCGGCATTTAATTTCCAGGTCGTTCCACCAGTCCGAATTGAGTTTGTGGGCTTGCGGACAGATATTCGTCATCATGAACGACTCCATCATCGCCCTTTCGTTGTTCTTGTTGTCGCCCGCCGGACACATATGACCTCGGTCATAACCCGAACCCGAATAGTCGGAAGCCATTACGCGCGACCCTTCGCCAAGAACCATATCCTCAATGTACTCGTCCGAACGCTTCACCCCACCCTTCGTCCTGTCGGCAGTCAGATGCCACGCCACATAATTCGGACACAAAGTCGTGATATTGAAACTTATGATGAATGCCGACTTACACAGGATAGCTTCCGGGCGATTATTTATAGGAGCCGGTTGTTCGAGCGATTCATATACAGCCTGCGACAGCCCCTCGCTCGGAGCCTCAGCCTCTGCTTCCTGTTCCGGACGTTCCGGCACATAGCTGTCATTTTCCGTTACCGACTTCGTACCCTCAGCCGTACCGCCAGTCACATAACTATCGTCAGCATTCTTGCTCCCCCACTTCTCCGTCCTCGGAGCCTCAACCCTCGAGCAGTTCTTCACTATCGAACTCAGATACAACGCTCCGAACGCACATACGCACGCCAGAAGTATCCAAACCTTTATCCTATTCTGTTTTCCGCTAGCCATTTCCGTATTCATTCTGTTTGCAAAACGATGCAAATTTCGTGCTTTTTAGAAACAAAAACCAAATATTTGGCTAAAAAACTCAGAAATCAATCGATTGTACATTATTAATATATATACAGCACTCGCACCAGGAGGGTTCCCGATGCGAGTGATTTTTTATTCCAGTAGTCAGAACCACCTTAATGTGACGCGTGACGTTGTTACGCCTACATCTTTTTGCGGAAGGACTAGAACAAGAATCAAAAGTGTACGTCCAGTCTATGTCCTTAGTTTATGGTGTTATGTTTTCATCTAGTAAGGGTTAAAGGTTAAAGGTTAATGATTAAGGGTTAAAGACCTTTTTGTTTTTCCCAAGGGGAGAGGTAGAGGTTAAAGAGTTATATTTATTCTTGTATAAATCCGATTCGTTTGCGCGGTTTCTGAGGTGAATCTTTCGATTGTAGCTCTGCTAGAGCAGTACTGATAGCATCAAGTTGAGTACGATATTCCTCATTGATTTCGTTCTGGTCAGCCAGAATGTCTTCAATATAATCCTTTACGTTTTGGATTTCTATACGTAGCTCATTATAATTGTTAGCTGCAGTCTGAGTCAAACGGCGTAACTCAACAAAGGCACGCATAATTTTTATATTTATATCAATAGCTGTTTCTGACTTAAGAACACTACTGAGCATGGCAACTCCTAGTTCCGTGAACGCAAAGGCATTATATCGATTACCTCCCCAACTTGAGGTACCATTTTGATGCCTCAAGTCAGTATCATGTTGGTTTTCAGATGAATTTGAGGTGCCATTTGGGTACCTCAAGTTATTCTGTTCCTGCGGAGTAACTTCAAATAAAAAATCTTGAGGAAAACGTCGGATATTTCTTCTTACTGCACGTTTCAGCGTTTTTGTATCCACGCCATACATAGTTGCCAAGTCGAAGTCGAGCATTACACGTTGACCTCGAATCTCATATATCTTCTGTCGTATCAGTTCTATATCGTTCATGATGCAGAAAGATTATTCGCCTGCATATATAGTGCAAGGTGAGCGAAATACCAAATTTATTTGGATATTTCCGAACCGACGAACGAAGAAAGCGCAGAGCGATGCTTGCATCGACTATGCCTTACAAGGAGGAGGAAGGCGAAGCCAAACATACACATATTTTATATTACAGCAAAATTCCAAAGATTCTTTTTGAAAAATATACCACAAAGCGTAACAACGTCACGCGTCACGCGTCACGTTTAGCACCTTATTAGAAGGGGAAAAGAAAAAGTGTTAAAATATAGTTAAAATAATATATAATAATTAATATAATTAATTATATATCATATACTTACGGGAAAGAAGTTCACATTTTCCGGCAAAAACACCTTAATGTGACGCGTGACGCGTGACGCTGTGACGCCTACAGGTGTTTGCCTTACTTTCACCACACGCCTGCCATGATGTGAAACGGCGCCCGACACGTCGCGACGTCGCGCCCGCACCAAACGTTCATCGCTGGGACACGCCGCGAGGCAGAATCAGAATCGGTATCCGAAGTTCACCTGCGCATCGGCTTCTCTGTTGTTTATCTTTGTGTCGGCGTTATTTCTGTACAGATACTGTCGATAGTTCATGAGGAAGTTGAGTAGAAAGCGATTGAAGCTGTAGCTTACGGCAAGACGTGCATAACAGTTGAAAACAAAGCGGCTACGTCCGTTATCAACCGCATCGTAATAATGGGCATCATAATTGCTCCAACGCTGGCGCTCTGTCTCTATCTGCTGGGCTTTGATGGCAGGGTCAGGGTCAGTGCCTGCGTATGCGTATTCACCATTGGAGTCACTATATTTGTGTACCAGATGGTTCCAGAGGGATATCATAGGAATGACAGAGAAATGAATAACCACTTTCCCACCTTTTATCGACCAGTTGTAGCCATATCCGGGACCGAGAGAGATTTTCCAGTTGCGGAAGCTGTCATGCTCATGGTTGAAGAGGTTGTCAGCCCCAAAGAGGCTCTGGTAGTAGTTTGCCATGACGAACAGACTGCCGGCACTGCGCCTTTGCACCATGTCGCCGTATGCTCCTGCCGCAAGACTGAATTTCTTGTGGTTAAAGACATAATATCCTTCCACGTAGAATATCTTCAAGTCCATAGCGCCCGAAGGAATAGTGGTCTCGTACGTTTCAGCCGGAGCTGCCGTCTTGTTCTCTTCATTATGCTTCCACTGGGTCATGCCCTGGTTGAAGGCTGCGTCGAGGACACCCTCCATGTTTCTGAGGTGCTTGTAGCGGATACGTGCACCCCATACCGAGCCGTTCTTCGCAAGTCCGAAAGACATACTGTAGCGGTTACGGACGGGAATGGGGAGTTCTATACTTATACCGCGCCAGTCGATACCCAACTCAAACTCCGACTGGTAGGTGTGCATATCGGACATCACGTATTTCTTCTGGTTCATGTTTGGCGGCATATAGTTCGCGTCCAAAGGAATGTCCGCATTGTTGACAAGCACAGGAAACTCTATGTCGTGCTGCTGAAAATATCCGTAATATCCGACATACACCATACGGTCGTACTTCTGTTTGCGGATGTAACTGCTGTCAAGTCC
Organism: uncultured Bacteroidaceae bacterium; assembly: GCA_905233285.1. Lineage (GTDB taxonomy): Bacteria > Bacteroidota > Bacteroidia > Bacteroidales > Bacteroidaceae > Minthosoma. The sequence continues at coordinate 968 of CAJODY010000085.1, read as the reverse complement.
TGCATCCTGCATACGGTTAACCGCGTCGTCAACGTTTTTGAGCAGCTTGCCCAAGCCATGACTCCAAAAACTTTTTTTCTCCTGTGCGTCAGCGCAGAGGGTGCAGGATATTGCTAATGCCAAAAATAAAATAAAGCGATACTTCATATTCTTTTTACATGGATTGCAACCGTGTTCTTTACGTTTCGTTATTTTAATGTTGCTTTTGCAAATGTATATCTTTTTCGTTTCTTAACAAAAATACAAGGGAGTTTTTTTGAACGTTGACTTCGCAGAAATCGATTAAACGAGCGTACCGTTCACTTCGCTTCGCTCGTGCTAGGTACTTTCACTCTAAAGAACAAACGAAAAATTGTCCGAAAATACATTTTCTGCCATTTTTATTTTGTTCTTTGCTCGTTTAATCGTACCTTTGCACCCGAAATGAGATCGCGGGATGGAGCAGTTGGTAGCTCGCCAGGCTCATAACCTGGAGGTCGGAGGTTCGAGTCCCCCTCCCGCAACTAAGCGAAGACATCAGTTTTTGATGTCTTTTTTATTGTTTCAAGGTTACTTCGGTCTGCTCGATAAGCGAACGGAAAAGGTCGTTCTGGCTGAGCAGTTGTTTGTTTCCGATAAGTATCATCTGCTCACGGGCTCGGGTGAGAGCTACGTTGAGTTTACGGTCTATAATAAATCCGTTCTCCTCGAAGCAGTTGTTCGTGAGGAAGTCGAGTTGGTATTCCCGCTGAACGGTAAATCCATAGACTATAACGTCGCGTTCGCTACCCTGATAACGTTCTACGGTATCGATGGTTATGTCGGACAAGAGTTCCGTACCCACCCTTTGTTCTATGGAACGACGTACGGTAGCAATCTGATTACGATAAGGTACGATTACTCCCACACTCTGAGTAGCAGAAAACTCACGTCCACTCTCTCTGTAAAGGTTATACACAGCTACCACGACGTCGGCAATGAGTTCGGCT
>CAJODY010000084.1 GCA_905233285.1 uncultured Bacteroidaceae bacterium | reverse complement strand
TCTGCAACGGACACGGACTGGAGTTCGGCGACCTCGGAACCTTCCGCATCGGACTCGACATGAAGGCATGGCCCGAAGCTCTGAAGGAGAAAATCGGCGCAGAGGACATCAAGCGCGTGCGCATCATCTTCACCCCGACTCCGCAGACGAAGAAGGATATGGACGAATGCGCCAAGATCATCACCGAGAATAAGTTCGGACTACCGGAGTGATTAGCTTACCGCTTACCGCTTACTGCTTACCGCTTACGGCTTACTGTTTAAACTCTTGAACTCTTAAACCTTAAACATTGCCTTCGGCGAATTTGCTAACGCTCAGCATAGCTCAAGCAAGCTTAGCTCTGCATTCGCTGAATCGCAAAATTAAACCTTACAAAAAACGGCTTCGCATTAATTTGTGGAGTCGTTTTTTATTTATACTTTTGTACCAAATTTTCTAAAGGATATGAAACGAACGGTTTATCTGATAGCGATGCTGATGCTCTGCATGCAGGTGCGGGCTGAGGCAGACCCTAACTTCTACATCTTCCTGTGTTTCGGTCAGTCGAACATGGAGGGGGCTGCAAAGCCTGAGGAGATTGACATGCAGAGTGTGGGACCGCGATTCCTGCTGATGCCGGCTGTAGATGACGAGAGCCGCGGACGCAAGATGGGCGAATGGTGTGAGGCTACCCCACCCCTGTGCCGTCCGAACACGGGACTGACTCCTGCCGACTGGTTCGGAAGGACTATGGTGGAGGCGCTGCCTGAGAGCATACGTATCGGTGTGATTCATGTGGCTATCGGTGGCATCAAGATTGAGGGGTTCATGAAGGACAGCGTTGCAAATTATGTGAGGACGGAGGCTCCAGAATGGATGAAGCCAATGCTGGCTGCTTATGATAATGACCCTTACGGACGTCTGGTGATGCTGGCACGTAAGGCTCAGAATGACGGTGTGATTAAGGGTATCCTGATGCACCAGGGCGAGTCGAATACGGGCGACCCGAAGTGGGCTGAGAAGGTAAAGACGGTGTATGAGGCTCTGTGCAGCGACCTCGGTCTGAATCCTGAAGAGGTGAATCTGTATGCCGGTAATGTGGTGCAGGCTGACGGCAAGGGTGTGTGCATAGGATGTAAGAAACAGATTGACGAATTGCCTCTGACCATCAAGACTGCCCATGTCATTTCGTCGGACGGATGTACGAACGGACCCGACCGTCTTCACTTCGATGCTGCCGGCTATCGAACTCTGGGACGACGGTATGGGGAGGAGTTTTTGAAACATTTGTCATTGACCATTGACCATTGAGAATTGAGAATTGAGAATTAAAAACGACTTAGCATTTTGCCAAGTCGTTTTTTTGTCGTACCTTCGCAGCTGCAAGCGGTTCTCTGCAGGGACTGACTATGTCAGTAGTACTGCGGAGCTAAGATGGGAATGCAGTGGGAATCTGCAACATTACCCGATGCTGTATGTCTTTATTTTAAGTGTTGTCACTTACGCATGTCACTGGGACTGACGCATGACTGTGTGTCGGAACTGCCTGGGAAGACGGAACAACACAAAGACGAGTCAGAAGACCTGCCACTTGACCTAAGTGATGGCTCCACGTCTGCGGGACTACGGACAAGGAGAGACAAGTTGGATTTATTATTTCAAAAAAAAGAACGAATATGATTAGAAAAGTACTGGTTGCTAATCGTGGGGAGATAGCTATACGTGTGATGCGTAGTTGCTACGAGATGGGAATACGTTCGGTGGCTGTTTACAGCACTGCCGACCGTCTGTCGCGTCATGTCAGTTTTGCCCACGAGGCAGAGTGTATAGGTGGAAGTGCGAGCAGCGACAGTTACCTGAACATTGACCACATCATCGAGGCTGCAAAGAAACATAACGTGGATGCGATACATCCGGGATATGGATTTCTGTCGGAGAATGCAGAGTTTGCACGCAGGTGCGAGGCGGAAGGTTTCATCTTCATAGGTCCGCGTCCGGAGACGATGGAGGAGATGGGTGATAAGATTCGTGCGCGCCAGAAGATGAAGGCTGCGGGGGTACCCGTAGTGCCGGGAACGGAACAACCGTTGCAGTCGGCAGAGGAAGCTGTGAAGGTAGCCAAGGAGATAGGTCTGCCCGTGATGCTGAAGGCAAGTATGGGTGGCGGTGGCAAGGGTATGCGACTGATAAGGAGAGAGGAAGACGTAGTGGAGATGTACAATGCTGCCAAGCGTGAGGCTATGGCAGGATTCGGTGACGATACGGTGTACATAGAGAAGTTCGTTGAGGAACCTCATCACATAGAGTTTCAGATATTGGGTGACAAGCACGGCAATGTGGTACATCTGTACGACAGGGAATGCAGCGTGCAGCGCCGACATCAGAAGATTGTGGAGGAGAGTCCGAGTCCGTTTATCGACTACAACCTGAGAATGGAGATGGGTGCGAAGGCTGTAGCTGCCGCAAAAGCCGTGAACTACGTGGGAGCCGGAACGATTGAGTTTCTCGTTGACAAGCATCATAAATTCTACTTCCTGGAGATGAATACCCGTTTGCAGGTGGAGCACCCGATAACGGAAGAGGTGATAGGAATAGACCTTGTGAAGGAACAGATAAAGATTGCCGACGGCGAACCGCTCAGACTACGACAGGAGGATATCAAGCAGAGAGGACATGCCATCGAGTGCCGTATATGTGCTGAGGACACGGAGCACGACTTCATGCCTTCACCCGGAGTGATACAGCAGTTGACGGAACCCCACGGAATAGGTACGAGAATAGATTCGTATGTGTATGAGGGATATGAGATTCCTATGCACTACGACCCGATGATCGGCAAACTGATTGTATGGGCTACGACGAGGGAGTATGCCATTGAGAGAATGAGACGTGTGCTGTATGAATATAAGATTACGGGACTGACCACGAACATAAGGTATTTGCGTCGCATTATCGATGTGCCCGACTTCAAGCAGGGAAACTACAACACATATTTCATAGAAAGGAACCAAGACCGTCTGCGACCCAGACCCGGATTCAAGAACGATTCGGAGACGATGGCTGTGATAGCTGCTTATATCGACTACCTGATGAATCTGGAGGAGAACAGTTCGCAGACGAACGCTCAGGACACGTCGGCAATAAGCCGCTGGCGTGCATTCGGACTTCAGAAGGGTGTGCTGAGAGTGTAGAAGGAGTTAGGAGTTATTTATGCATTAAAAAAATGGAAATACAAGTAGGAAACAAGACCGTGGATGCCACCCTGCTGAGCAAGGACGGCAACAACGTGAGGATAGAAATTGACGGAAAGGTATATGACGTGGATGTAGCCATGCTCGACAACGGCACATGCTCGATGATATACGACGGCAATTCATATAGTGCCGAACTGACCAAGAACAGTAGCGGCAAGCATTATCAGGTAAATCTGAACTACTCTACATATCAGATTGACATGCTCGACTCGAGAGCCAAGTATATGAGGATGCGCAAGGGCAAGGCTACGAATGTGGCTCAGGCAGACACTATTGCTGCTCCGATGCCGTGCAAGATAGTGAAGATATACGTAAAGCCGGGCGACGAACTGAAGGAAGGCGATACGGTGCTCACGATGGAGGCAATGAAGATGCAGTCGAACTATAAGGTGACGTCAGCCTGCTCGGTAAAGGAAATTCTCGTAGCCGAAGGCGACAGCGTCAGAGTAGAACAACCACTTATTAAATTAAATGTTTAGGAATAATCATGGCAAAAAATAAGCTTACAGCAAGAGAACGTATTGAGACCCTGCTCGACAAGGGCACATTCGTAGAGATGGACAAGCATGTGGTGCACCGCTGCACCGACTTCGGCATGGAACAGAAACGGGTGGAAGGCGACGGAGTAATCTCGGGCTATGGAAAGATTGACGGCAGAAATGTGTTTGTATATGCATTTGACTTTGCCGTGCTCGGAGGTTCGCTTTCGGCTTCGAACGCACAGAAGATTGCAAAGGTGCAGGACCTGGCACTGAAGACCGGTTCGCCCATCATCGGACTGAACGACTCGGGAGGTGCACGCATACAGGAAGGTGTGGAGTCGCTCACAGGGTTTGCACATATATTCAAACGGAATGTGATGGCAAGCGGAGTAATACCGCAGATAAGTGCGATACTGGGACCGTGTGCCGGAGGTTCGTGCTACTCCCCTGCCCTAACGGATTTCATACTTATGGTGAAGGACCAGAGTCAGATGTTTGTGACGGGACCGAACGTAGTGAAAGAGGTGACGAACGAAGATGTGGATAAGGAAACGCTGGGAGGTGCAGCGGTACATAATACGACAAGCGGAGTGAGCCATTTCATCTGCAACGATGATGAGGAGACACTGATGACCATCAGGGAACTGCTGGGTTTCATTCCGTCGAACAATATGGAGGATGCTCCGGTCTATCCGGTGACAGACGAAACGACACGTATCTGTCATGAACTGGACAACGTGGTGCCTGACGACCCTAATATCCCGTACGATATACGCGACATCATTGCTCCGGTTTGCGACCAGCAATACTTCTTCGAGGTGCAGTCGGAATTTGCAAAGAACATAGTTGTGGGCTTCGGCAGACTGGCAGGAAGGAGTGTGGGGTTCGTAGCTAACCAGCCTAATTTCCTTGCTGGTTCGCTCGACATAGATGCATCGGACAAGGCAGCACGCTTCATACGGTTCTGCGACTGTTTCAATATCCCGCTCATTGCCATTGAGGACGTACCCGGATTCCTGCCGGGCATCAGTCAGGAACACGGAGGTATCATCCGTCACGGAGCAAAGATTGTATATGCCTTTGCAGAAGCCACGGTGCCGAAGGTAACCCTCATCACAAGAAAGGCTTACGGAGGTGCATATATCGTGATGAACAGCAAGTGTATCGGTGCCGACGTAAATCTGGCATACCCCACAGCCGAGATAGCAGTGATGGGAGCCGAAGGAGCCTGCAACATACTGTACAGGAAGGCATCGCCGGAGGAGAGAGCACAGAAAATAGAGGAATACAGACAGAAGTTTGCCACTCCGACCAGAGCTGCCGAACTGGGATATATCGATGAGATTATTGCTCCGTGCGACACTCGCATACGTCTGATTCAGGCTCTCGACATGGCTCATAACAAAAACGAGAGCAATCCGCCGAAGAAACATGGCAACATGCCGCTATAATAAATCCTTACCATCTAACTATTTTTATCATTTATTGTTATTAGCAGAACACTCATGACTGGGAAGTCGTGGGTGTTTTTTATTTACAATTTACCATTTACAATTTACAAATTGGACTTCGTGCTTTGCGGAGTCGTTTTTTTGTCGTAACTTCGCGAAAAATTTAACTTAAAATTATGAAAGCATTTGTATTCCCTGGTCAGGGTGCCCAGTTCTCGGGCATGGGTAAGGACCTTTACGACACAAACGAGACAGCTAAGAATCTTTTTGACAAGGCTAACGAGATACTCGGTTTTGAGATTACAAAGATTATGTTTGAAGGCACTGCTGAGGAGCTGAAGCAGACTAAGGTGACTCAGCCGGCTGTATTCCTGCATTCGGTAATCAGTGCCATCTGCATGGGTGACGCATTCAAGCCGGATATGGTAGGCGGACATTCGCTGGGTGAGTTCTCTGCCCTGGTAGCTGCCGGTGCTCTGTCGTTCGAGGACGGTCTGCGTCTGGTTTCGAAGCGTGCTATGGCTATGCAGAAGGCTTGTGAGGCTGCTCCAAGCACTATGGCTGCCATCATCGGATTGCCCGACGAAAAGGTAGAGGAGATCTGCGCCGCTGTCAGCAAGCCAGGTAACATCGTAGTTCCAGCAAACTACAACAACCCGGGTCAGCTGGTTATCTCAGGAAACATAGAAGCTGTGAACGAAGCTTGCGAGGCTCTGAAGGCAGCCGGTGCAAAGCGTGCTCTGCCTCTGCCCGTAGGTGGTGCGTTCCACTCGCCACTGATGCAACCGGCAAAGGACGAACTGCAGGCAGCTATCGAGGCTACTGAGTTCAAGACTCCGAAGTGCCCTGTATATCAGAACGTAGATGCAAAGGCTCATACTAACCCTGAAGAGATTAAGCAGAACCTCATCGCCCAGCTCACCGCTCCGGTGAAGTGGACTTACGAGGTGCAGGCAATGATTGCAGCCGGTGCCGACGACTTCACAGAGTGCGGACCAGGCAAGGCTCTGCAGGGCATGATTGCCAAGATAAATAACACTGTGGCTGCTCACGGAATTGCGTAATGGTTTACTGTTTACCGTTTACTGTTTAGGGAGCTGTCATTGAAGGAAAAATATAGTTATGGAAAAGCCGATTATATATCAAGTGTTTACCCGATTGTTCGGAGCCAACGTTGCGAAACCGGTGAGGAACGGTTCGAAGCGTGAAAGCGGCTGCGGGCACTTGAGCGACTTCACCGCCGCTGCCCTCGAGGAAATCAAGGGACTGGGCGTGACTCATATTTGGTACACGGGTCTCATCGAACATGCCACGATGACCGACTATTCGGAATATGGCATACGTCGCGACCACCCTGCCATCGTGAAGGGACGTGCCGGCTCACCTTACGCCATCAAGGACTATTACGATATAGACCCCGACCTGGCTACGAAGGTGAGAGAATCTGGTGAACCGCACCCACAAGGCGGGTCTGAAGATGATTATCGACTTCGTGCCGAACCACGTGGCACGCCAGTACCACTCCGATGCCAAACCGCTGAACGTGCGCGACTTCGGTGAGGACGACGAACCATCGTGGGCTTTCTCTCCGCAGAACAATTACTACTACCTGCCGGGGACTAAGTTCTCGCCCGACTTCGGACTGTACGACCCCGAGCAGGGTACGTACGAGGAGAGTCCGTGCCGCGCTACGGGTAACGACTGCTTCAGTCAGTGGGTAAGCCGCAACGACTGGTACGAGACCGTGAAGCTGAACTACGGAGTGGATTATCAGGGCAACCACCAGATGGCATTCAGTCCGTCGGAACCCGACACATGGATTAAGATGCGCGATATACTGATGTTCTGGGCTAGTACCGGAGTGGATGGATTCCGCTGCGACATGGCCGAGATGGTGCCGGTGGACTTCTGGGGATGGGTAATCCCGAAGGTAAAGGAACAGTATCCGAACGTCATCTTCATTGCCGAGGTATATAATCCGCATGAATACCGCAACTATATCCACCGCGGCAAGTTCGACTACCTCTATGACAAGGTAGGACTCTACGACACGCTGCGTGCCGTAATGGGCGGTCAGTCGGCAAGCCTCATCACGGGTCAGTGGCAGGCTGTGGAGGATATCCAGAGTCATATGCTCAACTTCCTCGAGAACCACGACGAACAGCGCATTGCAAGCCGATTCTTTGCAGGAAATGCAGAGAAAGGAAAGCCTGCTCTGCTCGTTTCGGCTCTGATGAACACCAACCCGATGATGATCTACTTCGGACAGGAACTGGGCGAACCAGGTATGGACTCGGAAGGATTCTCGGGTGAGGACGGTCGCACCACTATCTTCGACTACTGGACTATCGACAAGATACGCCGCTGGAGGAACGGTGGCAAGTTCGGAGGTACTCAACTGACAGAAGAGGAAAAGGCACTCCGCCACTACTACGATAAGGTGCTGCGTATGTGTAACAAAGACAAAGCGATACGTGAGGGACAGTTCTTCGACATCATGTATGCCAACTACGACAACGAACTGATGGACACCAACAAACTGTATGCCTTCCTGCGCAAATCGGGCAAGGAACTCATACTGGTGGTTGCGAACTTCAGCGACGAGATGCAGCGCACATGGGTCAAGATTCCGGCTCATGCCTTCGACATCCTGGGCATCCCTACCCTCACGGACAAGACACCTTGCAAGGAACTGCTCACACATAAGAACGAGAAGCATATTCTGGTTCCAGACGGCACTACATACCTCGAAGTTCCGGCAAACGGAGGAAAAATATTGAAATTCACTTTGTAGTTCGGAAAAAACGTACGTTCACTTCGCTACGCTCGTGCAAGTTACTCCCGTTCAGAAATAAAAATAAACATATTTATTTTGTATTTCGCTCACTTAATCGTAACTTTGCACCCGCTTTCACGAGAATGGAAGCATAAAGTCAACGTTGTCACGAGATGGCAACACATTCATTAACCCAAGTCCGCAGGCTGACGAGTTCGGCCAGAGACTTACAAAAACAACAAAACATGAAGGGATCAACAAGAATCAGACTTCAGCGTCACGGTCGTAAGAACTACGCTTTCTACAGCATCGTAATTGCTAATGCAAACGCACCACGTGATGGTCGTTTCATCGAGAAACTCGGTACTTACAACCCAAACACCAACCCTGCTACAATCGACCTGAACTTCGAGC
>CAJODY010000083.1 GCA_905233285.1 uncultured Bacteroidaceae bacterium | reverse complement strand
AAAGGATGAGGCTCGTCACGGTGCCGGTTTCCAGGGATTGTATAACAGATATTTCAAATAACCTTTAACATCCATCATTATGCAAAAGTATGTATGTGACGTATGTGGATGGGAATACGACCCTGAAGTAGGTGTGCCAGAGGCTGGTATTGCTCCGGGTACTCCGTTCGAAGATCTTCCGGACGATTTCGAATGTCCTCTTTGCTCTGTAGGCAAGGATCAGTTCTCCCCAGCAGAGTAATTCTGATTTACATAAATAGAAAATGACAAGGAACTCCGGTTCCCTGTCATTTTTTCTTTGCCGTCAGTGTGATGGGTTTCCCATTCGGATGCAGCAGTTCGATTCCTTCGGCATGACGGTCGGCTGCCGTTCCGTACAGGGCATCACCCTTGATGGGGGAGTTCAGTCCGTCGGGATGTGCAGCATGTACTCTGAGCTGATGTGTACGTCCGGTCTGCGGATGAAAGATTACATGTATGTCGTCCACCATCTCATATTGTGTTACAGCCCGTTTCCCATGTTCGTAGTTGACCGTCTGTCGCGGACGGTCATACGGGTCGGGGAGTAACGGCAGACTGATTGTCCCACGTCTTGGCAGGTCGGCTGCTACAGGGTGCTCCAGTTCGGCGGTGTAGGTTTTCTTTACCTGCTGACGTATGAACTGCTGTTGCAGGAACTGGTACGACTCGTCGTTCAGGGCAAAAACAACCAGTCCGGAGGTGTCCATATCCAGTCGGTGTACATTGACTGCTGTCGGATACTTCTGCCGCACTATATCCAGGAGCGACGGCATGTCTTCCTTGCCTGGTGTCGTAGGCAGTCCCTCGGGTTTATACACCACAGCCATTTCCTCGTCTTCCATCAGGTATTCCACTTCGAGTGCCTTCTGTCGTGCTATACTGAGCATGGGGTTCTCCTCAACAGCCAGTCCTTGCAGCATGTGGGCAAGTATGGGTTTGCATTTCGAACTGCAAGCAGGGTAGTAGTTGCCGTCTATCCGGAGTTCGTCCTTGGGTGACGGTCCCAACCAGAACTCAGCCATGCAGAGTGGTTTCAGGTTGTGCAGATATGCGTATTGCAGCAGTTTCGGGGCACAGCATTCTCCGGCTCCTGAAGGGATACGTACCTGTGTGTCGGCGGACTGACGCCGTCCGTTGAAGTATTCCTCGGCTGTGAGTATCTGTGGCTGCTCGGCGAAAATATCTACCAGGTTGCGTCTGCTGCCTTCGGCATCGAGCATTTCAAACTGTTCGAACAACCACTGCTGCAAGGCTATAGAGCGCTGGCGGCGTTCGTTCCGCAGTTCGTCCGTATCTTCTCCCTCGCGTATCCTTCTGTTCAGAGCCGTGATGACAGCCTCTTCCTGTTTGAAGTAACTGCCCGGTTGCTGCAGATTGAAGACGGGTGGTACGAATCCGTCGTGCAGATAAGTGCCTCCCAGCATACCCGAGAAGGCAGCAAGGTAATAGCGCTCTCCGTCTTTTTCCACTATCATCACTCCGAACATCTTACCGCCTTTCTCTTCCTTGAGCAGTTTGCGGCACGTGGGTGTTATCTCTTCTGCAGCTGCCACACAAAGAGGGTGGGGCACATAACGGAAGGGGTATGTGAAAAGTCGAGGCGACGCAGTAGTGTACGTCGCCTTAGGTATAGGATGAAGTAATATGTCCGACTGATGCATCATCAACGCACGGTCAGGTGGAAACAAGCCTGTTTCTTCTCGTGTTTTACGTAGCAGAGCCCCTGACGACGCAAGTCGTTAAGCACTTCTGCCAGAACCTGTTTCATCGGCAGACTCCATCTCAATGGCTCTATCTGGGAGTCGTAATGACCCACGAGAGGGGTGAAACGGTTGTAAGTGATGTCAACGGTCGTTCCATAGCAGTGGCATGAGTTTGTTGTTGCATTTATATTGCCTCTCTGCAGTCGTGATACGTCGTCAGAGGTGCGGAGTACTGATGTGACAACGGGTAAATGGAGAGGCAGACCTTTTGACAGGAGTGAATCGACAAAGTTGAAACAGATGGTATTGAGCAGATGCTGTGCTTTGGGTACTAGATAGGGTATGGAGTGTGACAGCTTGTCAACCGTGTAGTAGGGAGAATGGGCGATGCAGACGAGTTTGTGCTCGTTGATGAGTTCTTCCAACTGCTCTCTGCTCTGTACGGGCGATATGCCGTTCTTTTGTGCTGCTATCAGTTGTACGTCGTTGATGTCGGGAAAACATGCATCCCATGAATACACACCTTTCACTCTGTTGTATTTCTTCGGAGTGCCATATAGCTGTGAGGGCAGCAGGGCTGTCTTTGGCAGTTCTTCGACTACTGCAGGTTCTTCTGCCGGCTGAAACAACAGGCTGATAGGACTCGGTATGTCGAAGGCGTATCTTATCAGTGCGAAGAGCAGGACAACGGCACAGAAGCCTGCTATGAATGTTCTTTTTGCTGTTATGTATTTCTTGCGTTTCTTATTTATTCTTTTCATGCTCGTCCGGAGTTTTTAATCAATGCTGCAATCTTCTCGTTCAGTTCCTTCGCTTTCATCAACTGCTCAATGCTGATGTGCATGCGATAACGCCAGTAGTGGCGAGGGTTCGACGGGATGTTGATACGTTCGCCGTTGGGGTCTGCCAGTCGGATTCTTTCGTCTATCGACAACCAGTCTTGTAGTGACAGCAGACAAAGGATAGAGGGTGAGAACAGGTGACGTGCCACGATGTTTTCGCACAGCCATCCTGGGGCAGGGTGGGGTGCCGGACCGTCATTATGCAGCGCATTGTTGTAGAAACGCTGTGTTCTCTGTTCGTCCTCGTCCCACCATTGACGCAGAGGTGCCATGTCGTGGGTTGAGATGGTAGCCACCGAACGGTATGGGTTGTCTTTCAGATGACTGAATTCCAGTCCCTGCTGCTTAGGCATAGTCTGAATCTCAAGACTGATGATGCGCAGACGTTCCATCACCCATGCCACACAATCGGGTACCATACCCAGATCCTCGGCACATACGAGCATGCGGGTACATTGTGTCAATACTGGCAGTTTCTTCATCGCACCTTCATACCAGAACTGATTGTGACGGTGGTAGTAGTAGTCGTTGTACAGACGGTTGAAAGCATCCTTCTCATAGTCGTTGAGTGCTTTGTATGCGTAGTCGGTCTGTGCCGCGATGCGCGGATGATACAGTTCCGGACGTTTGCTATCACGTATGAACAGGACACATGAAGCCAAGCTGTAGAGTCCTTCCCTCACCTGAATGTCATCTTCGCTCTCTTTGCCGGCAAAGCGTTCCTGTATCTTGCGCTGGGTGTCAAATTCGGGTTTGAGCTCATACCTGTTATCTCCTTTCTTGTTCAGGTAGAGCAGGGTGATGAGTTCTTTCTTATATCCGAATATGTCGTCTAACATCTTGTCGGTGATGTAAGGATGAATCATGTTTTCGGGAACGAACCGCAGTCCGTAGCTTTCTATCTCTTTTATGCTCATGGGCAGGGAAGGGGAGAACTGTCCCAGCAGTCCGTGGATGCTGTGCAGCGGAATGTCCCAGATACGGAAGAATCCCAATACGTGGTCTATACGGTACGCGTCGAAATATTCTGCCATCTTCTGGAAGCGGCGTACCCACCACTGGTAGCCGTCTGCAGCCATTGCCTCCCAGTTGTATGTAGGAAATCCCCAGTTCTGTCCGTTGGTAGAGAACGCATCGGGCGGAGCTCCTGCCTGTCCGTCCATATTGAACAGGTGGGGTGACACCCATGCTTCTACGCTGTCGCGACTGATTCCGATAGGTATGTCACCCTTGATGATGATTCCGTGGGAACGGGCAGTATTCCTTACGTCTGTCAGTTGCAGGTGGAGCTGATACTGGATATAGTAATAAAGTGCCACTCCATCATAATCGGGTGACCCGGGAGCACACATGTTCTCGATGCTCAGCTTGTTGTATTTGCTGTGCCGCTTCCATGCGGGGAAGTATGCATTGCCGTTCTCGTCTCTCAGATAGCAGAACGCAGCATAAGGTACGAGCCAGTCTCTGTTGTTGTTGAAGAATCGTTTGTAGTCTTCGCTGGCAAAGGTGGTTTCCTTTTCCTGCTCGTATATCAGACGCAGATAACGCATCTTCCTTTCCACTACCTTCTCGTAGTCCATGAACGGCAGAGCGTTCAGTTTCTGCTGAGCCATCATGAACTTCTCCATCTGCAGCCGGTCGTGCAGTTGGGGCAACGCCCTTATGTCGCAGTAGATGGGGTGGAAAGCAAATATGCTTATGGCATTATACGGATAACTGTCCTGCCATGTGCCGTTCATTATGGTATCGTTGATAGGCAGAATCTGTATGGCATGCATGCCGTTTTTTGCAGCCCAGCCGATGAATGTCTTCAGGTCGCCGAAGTCACCAATTCCGTAACTGCCGTTCGAACGGAGTGAGAATACCGGTATCACTACTCCTGCCACTTTCCAGTTCGGTATGCTCATCTGCGGACTTTCAATCGTCGTTACCATCATTGTGCCGGTCTGCATCTGTGGCGTACGGAGTATTCGGTTCTCACCGTCCTCCCATCTGGTTATGTTGTTGTAATCGTCAACAACAACAAACTTATACTCAGCCTGGTTGTATAATGGAGTAGCGTCCAGATTTATTCCCCATTCCTGCAATGCCACCAACTGCATCCTTTGAGCAACCCTCCATTCGCCCAACTGTGGAGTGCTTCCGCAGATGGCGAGGTGCTCACCCTTTTTAAGCCGTGGCTCGACTGCACGCAGTTGCAACGTGATGGCATAAGGACTCTTGTCTGCAGGAAATGTTCCGTTGCAGTTATTCTCCGATGCACCCACACATTCCGTGTATGCACTTGAGAAAAGGGGTAAATCCTCCGGTATCGGACGCCATCTGTCATGGATGTCATAAAAAAATGTGTTTTCCGAAAAAGTCAGTCTGTGAGGAGCAATCTCCCATTCTGTCCATACCAGTTCACCGTCTTTGTACATGGCATAAAGATACTGTACTCCCTCTACGTCATCGCCCTGTACCGTCATCTCGCCACTCCATATCTTGCCTTCATCGGTAGTCAGGACAATCTCGTTCATGTACGAAAGTTTACCACCTTTTTCGATCTTCTTCAACTGCACACGCAGTTCCTCACCCCAATTGGTGAAATACTCGATATTGAAAGATATTCTATAGCTCATAGCCTTTTTTTGAAATTCCATACAAATGTAAGGCTTTCGCGCCACTGCAGCAAATCTATAGGGCGAAAACATAGGCAATATGTGTTTTTTATAAAGGATGAAAAATAACACGAAACGTGTGCAGGAACACACTTTTTGACACTTATCAATAAATAAGGCAGAAATACCATTTTTCTTGCAAACTTTTTTGCATTAGTTTTACTGGATATATAACTTTGCAAAGTCATAACGATGACATGTGTTACACATTATTTATTATAAGGAAAAGAAAAAAGTTAATAGGTAAATTTTCATAGGTGATAAGATTTATTTGTGTTTTCGATGGTGTTGGTGGAGAGGTAAAAAGAGATTGTGTTTTGGATAGTGTTGTTTTCAGGATAGTTTAATTATCAGGTTGATTTATGGAATTGATGACAATTGTTTTAGCTGTGTTCGTAGCGATAGCAGCATTAGTTAGTAATCTTTTTATTAGGAGGTGAGAAAAAATTCTCAAAAACATTTGGTCACTTCGGAATAAGTGCTTACCTTTGCATTCGCTTTTGGAAAGCAACCTCCAAGTGGCACGATAGTCCGGAGCGCTTGAAACATTGAACAATGATAAAATGAGGGCGTTTAGCTCAGCTGGTTCAGAGCATCTGCCTTACAAGCAGAGGGTCGGCGGTTCGAATCCGTCAACGCCCACTCATTTCTCAGACACACATGAGGCTCGCTAGCTCAACTGAATAGAGCATTTGACTACGGATCAAAAGGTTACAGGTTTGAATCCTGTGCGAGTCACAAGATGACATCATTCTCATCTGGGTAGGTAGGTAAGTGGTTAAAACGGGCAGACTGTAAATCTGTTGCCTTGCGGCTTCGGCGGTTCGAATCCGTCCCTGCCCACTCGAGCGTGAAAGTCAAATGTTGAGAGATGCTGCGGAAGTAGCTCAGTTGATAGAGCACTAGCCTTCCAAGCTGGGGGTCGCGGGTTTGAGCCCCGTCTTCCGCTCAAAACAAAGAAGTCGATCTTTGCCTCTTTAGCTCAGTTGGCCAGAGCACGTGATTTGTAATCTCGGGGTCGTTGGTTCGAATCCGACAAGAGGCTCGAGATTTTAGCGTGACTTTCAGAAGAAAGTTTACTTTCGTATGAAAGGCGGAATAAAAGTTCGAAGGCCGGCCGCCGGCAGGCATTTCGGATATTTAATCCGACAAGAGGCTCAAAGAGGTCTAAAACAAACTAATGGAGAGGTGGCGGAATGGTAGACGCGCTACTTTGAGGGGGTAGTGGGCTCAGCCCGTGGGAGTTCGAGTCTCCTCCTCTTCACTAGGAAAA
>CAJODY010000082.1 GCA_905233285.1 uncultured Bacteroidaceae bacterium | reverse complement strand
TTGCAAAAACAAAGAGAGAAAAAATAACGTATATGTCTACTTTTGAAAAAAATATTAATTAAATAAAAATTTTCGTGTCTACTTAAAGAATCTGGTACAATAATGTGAAGCACCGTTTCCGTAGGCTTCAGCTCCACCTTTGTGATTTTAAACTCTGAGTTGTAATTACCCATAAAGGCTGACGGGTTCTGCCAAACAATTTCTTTCTGTGCCATTGCCGTCATTCCGACCAGCGTCAGCAACATCATTGATAATAACTTCTTCATATCTTAATAATAGTTTTGCGATTAATCTACCGCAAAGATAGTGTTTCTTGTCCTATTAATATAGAAAACAACCTGACATTTGTCTGACATTAATCTTTTTTCCATTTCTTAGCGAAATATTGCGGATGACAAAGGCACCTTGGACGTCACCTTCTATGAAGTCGAAGGTTTCGGGAATGGCCTCGAACGGCTCGAAGGTAAGGGTGAAGTCGCTGTAGTTTATTGCACCAATGTATTCTTCTTTGGCAGTAATCTTTGCCTGACTTCTTTACCTATTGGAGACATTTTAATTGATTCGGGGATCTTTTCATATTCCTTCCAGAGTCTTTCATACGAGAAGTCAAATTGTCTTAGTAGAACAAACGGGAGCAAGTATTTGTTTGGGAAAGTTCGTGCAGTTGACAGACTGATAGAATCCATTTCGTGTTTGATCGCATCTGCTTTTCTTTTGTAAATACTGATACTATCAGGATGGCAAGTTTTTGCTTTGTTTTTGTATTTTTCTAATTCTGAATAATACTTTCCATCCATATCATACCAACTCATGAAAGTGTTGAATAATTCAGAGTCTGATTTGATCCTCAATATATTTTTCATCTTATCACTTCCAACATAATACGGCAAGGTAACCCAATAGTTGGCATTGTCTAAGATAATATACATAGCAGGACCACCTACTCCAAAGAAACATCTTGTAGGATGATCCACATGCCCTTCTATACGGAATTTACCATCCTTAACAGGAACCTCTATCTTTTTTTTAGGATTATCAAACCAGAGGAACGCGATATCTCCGTCTTTGACTCTAAGTAATTCTGGACGATTAGAATTATCTATCACTCCACTAATTACATATTTCTTTTTTTGCGCTGGTGTAACCTGTATACCAACAAAGAATAATAAAATGATAATTATGATTTGTTTCATATCTGATGATGTATTGATACTATTTTTTTACGGTTAGAGCGGGGCGGAAAATTCTTCGCAGATAGTCTGGCATGGTTACCTGACGATAATAGAAATGCCTGATCTCGTTATCGTAGTCACTTGGTTTGTCAATATTGAGAAATGTACCGTTTGTGTCATGGCCGTAATTGACTTTATAATATTTGTCCTTCATAACGATATATCCGGTAGGTCCTTCATGTAGTTCACCGCATGAACCAGAGGCTTCAAAATTCATCGTTTGTTCGTCGACAGAAGGAGTGTAGAGTATTGACATATAATAAGGCTCGTTGATGATAAGGTATCTCCGATTCCTAGTATATACATCTACTCTAGAATCCTTACCCCAAGGTTTATCCCATGCACATATGACAGAATCCAGGTGCCAAACTCCATTAAATCTTTTGGTACTACTCCGAGCCTGTTCTGGATAGGTGATAGCCCTGAATAGTTCCACAATTTGTGAGTCTGGGGTTGTGCGACTCCAGCGTTCCATCTGGTCTATAATTCTCCCATTCTCTTCTTCATCTGGCGAGACATGCCATCGCCACATCAGTTGGTTTTCTTTCAACTTGTATTCTAACGCCCGTCCATGAATATCCACTAGAGTGTCGTTATGCAACCGATGCTCCATGGCGCTAATGCTGAAATTAATGTTTCTCCCGTTTCGACTATTACAGATGAAGGTGAGATCACCATAGTCGCCAACAAACTTAATATGTTTCCCGCTGGGGAACTCTTCCTGATCAGAGCTGGCACTTCTCACACCTTCAAGAACCCAACAGCCCTGAAAGGGGTGTGTCAACCCTGGCTCATTTCCCTTCACATGACATGATATTGCCAGTATAACCGTAAGTACAGCACAAACAATAAACACAGATGTCGTCAGACGGACAAAGGCGTTTTTCCAATATATAGGTGTGTTCATAAAGAGCAGGCGTTTCTTCAAAGGTTCTCCGAAGAAGGCCGATTGTGTCAGAATCCACTTGCCTTGACGGGTGGCCAAACTTACGAGACTCAACTGGTATTCCTCACGGTCTATTCCCTCGTTTATCAAGTCGGTATCAACTTCCAATTCCTGCTGCAAATGCATCTCGCGGAACAGTATCCATATGAACGGATTATACCAGTTCAAAGCCAACAGTCCTTCAAGTAGACAGAGCCACAGATAATGACGATGACGGACATGTGCCATCTCGTGCATCAGCACGTAGCGTTCAATCTTTTCACCCAATGATGCGGGTATAAAGACACTATGGCCGAAGGAGAAGGGCATGTGAGTAGCAGGTATCTGATAGACATCAATCCCATCGTTTTCTCTGCTTAAATGCTCGTGCTGCCCCCGCAGCAGTTGCAGAAATGCTATCTGTGCGGCAAAGTAGAGAAGCATTATAAGCAGTCCTACTAAATAGATCCAGCCTAAGAGACTCGTAGCGTCAGAGAATAGCAGATTGTAACTAAGTTTATCCTCGTTTATCTCTTCCATGGATATGATACTTGCTGTTTTGGTAGGAACAACTGTTGTCTTGGAGTTGTTTTCCGATTGACTGCCTGCTTTTGCTGATTGCGAATTCGAATGATTATTGTTTTCAGATTGCAAATTCGACGAAACGCCAGAAACAGTTGACAACTGCTTTTGCTGCACTATCTTTGTCGGATTGACGAACATGCTAAGTGTAACCAATAGCATCGCTATAACAATGAATGTCTGCGCCCAACGAGCCTTACACTTTAGTCGTATCCCCCAATAATAGATGGCGTAAAGACATCCGCCTAATATCAGAGCTGCAAACGGGAATAATCCAAAGTCTATCGTGTACATATTTATAAATTATTAAAGTCCTTGCTTCTCTTTAATTATTCTGAGCAGTTCACTGATTTCATCGTCATTCAATTGCTCATGATTTACAAAAAACGAAACCAGCGAGGTTGGCGAGCCACCAAAGAATGTGTTCTTGGCTTCAGTCAGATATTGCTGCGTATACTCTTCACGTGCTATGAGAGGCGTAAACCGTAAGAGTTTGCCCTGTTTCTCTGTTTTTACAAATTCTTTTTCCGTAAGACGCTTCAGGAAGGTCAGCAGTGTGGTCATTGCTGGTTTGGGTTCTGGATAGTGTTCCATCATTTCAGATGAGGTAACACCCTCACTTGCCAAATCCCATAGGATGTTCATCACTTGGGTTTCTACTTTAGTAAGTTGCTTGTTTTTTTTCATACCTGTATCATGTTTGATGATGCAAAGATATTCTAAAAGTGTAGAAAACAAAAAGATTACTTTCTAAACTTGTAGAAAATTAACTTAGTTTATACAGTATTCTACCCGATTTATTAGAAATTCACAGCAAAGAAGGATAGGAAGTTTAAAGATAACTCAAAAACCGAACTATTTTCAAAATAGGGCATAAAAATATACTTTTGTTGATGAAAGAGTCAACAAAAGTACACAATTCCACGCAAATGTTACACCTCGCGCCGCGACTTTTACGGATTATTAGAAGACCGCCCACAACACCTCTTGCCTCATCCTCTACGAAATGGGCATGGACGATAAGGCCGTCCGCCACATTATGGGCATCCCCCAAGAGGCCATCCGCTCCACAAGATACAGGATTTTGCAGAATGGGCGGAAGTAGGGGAGAGATATTACTTTCGTATTTCCTCTAAAATGTCGTCTAATATATAATGGTCACTCATCAACTGCAGGCCGTAGCGGGCATCTGAGAGTTGCCTGGCTGTCTGGGTAGAATAGTACAAATCCAACGCGCGCTCAGCATCTATGTTGAGCGTTTCAGCTAGCATCATGATGATATGGCTTTGTTTGCGCCAAAGTACATTGTCCCTCATGCTTAGTCCTCCTTGGTGATGATGCTTGATTTTTCGAATTTCAAGTAGCCGTCGATTGCTTTCTGGCTGACGAAGCAAATCTGATGATTTACCTTCTTGTAGCGCAGTTGGCCAAGGGCCTGTTCTGCTGTGATGATTCCTTTTTCGTAGTCTTCCACGGTGTCGATGACGTTGTCGTTTGCCACGCCGCCCTCTACGATGTCGTAGTGTTTCCACACAGGTTTACCGCGTCGGCAGGCTACTACATAGTCAAGCCATTCAAGGTTGTATTCCTCGAATATCTTGAAACGTAAGCCATCGGCTTCGGCACGTTCTCTGTCGAACACATATTGACTGACAGTAGGCTGTGCCTTCCTGCCTTTCCTTTCTGCGATGACTTCAGCCCAGTCCGCAGCCTGTTTCTTGATTTTTGTGACATAGAACCCCTCGCCAAAGTCGAGATTATGCCTTCCTACCTTAGCTAACGGCTGATTGACAGCCATGTCTGAACCGTGATAGAGTTTCATAGGGCTTGATTGTTATTCTTGTTCCCAGTTATTCAGCGTCATAAGGGTATCGTCAACGACCCATTCCAAACTTTGAGTATGGAGCTGGTCATAGTGTCGGAACAGACGTTTGTGGATAAGTCCTTGTGCCTTCAGTCGGTCGTGCATGGACTTGCCCGTGGTTCCAGCCTTCTTTGCACTGGCTTCAATAGCCATTACGGCAAAATGGATTTTATTGTAAATGCATTTCTTCATATCCATCTATGCTTTATTGGCGACAAAGTTACAAAAGTTTTCCGAAATAATGAAATTTTTGATGAAAAAAGAGGTGAAACCATTGTAGTTCCACCTCTCTTAATATAATAGAATTGGGATTAATCCTCCCAGTTCTCCTGTGACTTACGGATGTAAGTCTTGTAGCGCAACTGGGCCATCTTCTGAGCCTCAGCGAACAGCTCCTCAGCCTCGTTAGGATAAGCCTTCTTAACTGACAGGTAACGAACCTCACCGAGCAGGAAGTCGTGGAAGTTCTCCCAGTTGGGCTCCTTAGAGTCGAGAGAGAATGGGTTCTTGCCTTCCTCAGCCAGAGCTGGGTTGTAACGCCACAGGTGCCAGTAACCGCACTCAACAGCCTTCTTCTCCTCAGCCTGGCTCTTACCCATACCGCCCTTGGCCTTCAAGCCGTGGTTGATACAAGGAGCGTAAGCGATGATGATTGAAGGTCCGTGCCATGCCTCAGCCTCGCGGATAGCCTTGAGGGTCTGTGCGTGGTCGGCACCCATAGCAATCTGAGCGACATAGACGTAGCCGTAGGTGGTAGCAATCATGCCCAGATCCTTCTTGCGGATGCGCTTACCCTGAGCAGCGAACTGAGCAATAGCGCCGAGAGGTGTAGCCTTAGAGGCCTGACCACCAGTGTTAGAGTAAACCTCAGTATCGAGCACGAGGATGTTCACGTCCTCACCGCTGGCAATCACGTGGTCGAGACCGCCGTAACCGATATCGTAAGAAGCACCGTCACCACCGATGATCCACTGTGAACGCTTCACGAGGTAGTGGTCGAGCGTC
>CAJODY010000081.1 GCA_905233285.1 uncultured Bacteroidaceae bacterium | reverse complement strand
GTCTTGGTGTTGACATACTTCTGCACCACCTTACCGTTCTTCTCGCCGGAACCGGTCACGATGCGCTCGGTCTCAGGCTGGAACAGTACGCGGCGCGAGGTGATGGTCGATGCTGTGCAGTCCTCCGCCTTCTCTACGCCGATGCTGGAGAAGCCGACCTTGAAGATGCCGATGCCTGCCAGGCGGATCTTCTGGCCCAGACCCAGAAAGTGTGATGTCACTGCGCTTCAGCGTGGCCTGTGTCTGGATGAAGTCGGCAATCTCGTCGGTCTCGACGAACTTCTCGTCATACACGGGCTTGGCGTAATACTTACCGTACGTCTTCGCATTGTGCGAATTGTTGTTCTTTGATTTGATGTACTTCTGACTCATAATCTTTAAATTTTAAACAATAAACATTTTGTCTTGACAAGAGAAAGTCGTTTCTCGCAGGAGCATTTATTTCTCGCTGATGGCGCAGATAACGCAGATCTTTGCTACGCGCCCCCGAAGTCTGTTCCCTTAAAATCTGCGAGATCCGCGAGATCTGCGAGAGATTAAAACCACAAACTTCTGCGAGAGATATAAACCAGTCTTCTGCGAGAGATAGAGATGTCACTTTCGGGTCGTCCGGGCCGTTTCTTTCACCCGAAGGAGCGTCACTTAGATGCGATACTTTACCCCCCTAAAGTATCATCGGAACGGGTCGTAGATGACGTCGGAACGGATGGAAACAAACATCGGAACGGGTCGTAGATGACGTCCCTTCGGCTCACTTGCCTTAACACTTGCAAAATTACTACAATCGCGAAGGGCGATTTCCCATTCTTTCCTATTCTTTCCCATCTTTCCCCATTCTTTCCCATTTAAAATTAGCAAATAAAAAAAATACACCAAATAGTTTGGTCATTTGTAAAGTTTTTTGTAATTTTGCGTGAAATTTGAAAAACGAATGGCTATAAGTGATGCTATAAAACAACGGCGTAAAGATATTAGGGAACAGGCAAAATCCATGTTGGTAGGACTGGTATTGTCACATCCTTATTTCCCTCACGACATCTATATCAACATGTCGGGTATCAAGGAATGGCTAAACCAACCCCACAAGCATTATGCTGAGAAAAATGAAGCTTTGCTGCTCCTTCCTACACTACTGGCAGATTCTGATTATCTTGGCTCATTTGCTGACCCTAAAAGTCGTGACTATATTACAGCAAGTCATTTGTTTAAGACCACCATCAGTGGTGATAATAGTTGGATTATCGTAAATGAGACAATTTGGGGCGAGTGTTGGATTCATAGCGTCTCAGACAACATCCCCGAAATAAAAGAGAAACAGGACCTCTGAACCCTTCCCTCCGGAACTGCAATCCGACGCGGTATTCTGAAGCCCTATTATTTTTCTACTGCAAAGATAGGGAGTTTTTTTGTAACTTCCAAATTTTTAGCCAATTATTTTCATTTTTACCATGTATTGTCCCAAACAAAGATTATTGTCAGTCATCGACATTAATCCCATAGTTCACTGAGAGCCACTCAACAGCACATGGTGGTACTATATGGTTGGGGCGTACACCTAATGACTCGAGTTCTTCCTTATGAAATTCGAAGTAATTAAACAGTGTCTTACGATCAACACCAGCTCTGTCGGCCAGTTCTTGTCTTGTCATTGCTTTCATAGTAACTTATTTCTTGAACAAATAATCGACGAGGTCTATCTTGCGCTGCTTCTGCTCGGGCGTGGCACTCAGTTCCAGCAGTGGACTGACTGTGATGTTGCAGCCGTAGAGGCAGCGGGCTTCACGGGCGACCTCATACCAACGGGTGTAGGCCGTGAGGTCGGGGTCGGTATCGGGAAAGAGGACGATGCGGTGATGGCGCAACGGAAAGAGTTTCTCGGCGGTCAGCTCGAAGAGACCACCGGCGGCTAGCCACAGATACGCGGGATAGTGCTCACTGAGTATCACTGCCGTCTTCTCTGCTTCCACCACCGCGATTTTATCTGCGTAATCTGCGCCATCTGCGAGAGAAAGAAGATGGGTTCCGAACAGGCAGTGGTATGACGGGATGCTGGCTATCAGCTCCACGTCGTCTTTCAGATAGTAGCGCTTCAGACGGTTGCTGACCCACTGCGGATGACGTTGGTGGTCGCGGTGACAGTCGGGGCGGTAGTACATGATCTTGCCGTCGCAGATCTGCCCCAGCGTGTCGATCTGCCAGAAGATGACACCACCGTCACGTGAGTAGCCCAGGTGGTAGCGACAGACGGCCTCTTGCATCTGCGCCTCGGTCATGTAGCCATTGCTGACCAATGCTCGACAGAAGTCGCTATTGGCAGACTGTCGCTGCAGCCACATGGGCGGCTCTTGCTTCCTGGGCTTCAGCACTTGCCGGATAGATGGTGATAGTATCTCGTTGAGTTTCATTGCTTGTTGGATTTTGGTTGGGGGTTCGGAGGCCCCCCTCATATCTAAGTCCCCTATAAGGGGACAGATATAAGAGGGGGTGGCCTCAGAAGGGGGCTGGGTGATAGATGGTAAGATGACCCTCGGTGCTACGTATGACATGTCCGCCATCGACAGCCTCCTTCAACAATCTGTTATAGGTAAACGGTACGGATATACCCGATAATTGCATAATCCGGCTACGCAAATCACTACCGCTAAGCTTCTCACATCCATTAAAGGCGTCAAAGAACAGACGTTTCGTGTCAAATCTCCAACTACTGCCCTCATCGGTAATGATGTATTCGCGATTCAGCGGCTGCAGGCGTTCACGGCCATTATTCTTACTGTCACTACTGCCCTCTACGGGCACGGCAGTCTGTCGGGGCAGACCGTCGTCCCCCACCTCGAAGTACATTGTCCGCTCGATGTCGTACTTGCGCGTCAGCGTCTGCTCCAACGAGAAGATGCGCTGTGGCAGCAGTTTCTCACAGCTGTACACCTCGAAGGCCTTGTTCATCAGTTCCGTACCGATCCATCCGCGCAGGTTGTGGTCCTCGCCGCTCTTGTTTTGGTGCAGTACACACACGATGCAGCAATCGTGTTCCGTGGCCAGATGCATCAGTTCCTCCATCACTTCCTGCGCCAGCACGCCGTCGTTGATGTCGTTCACCAGGTCGCGAATGCCATCGACAATCACCAGGTCGGGCTTGCACCTCGTCACGGCCTCGCGCAACAAGTCGCGCCGTTCCTTCCACGCCACACCCCGCACGTTGAAGATATCAAACAGCTGCACATCCCCGTCAACCATTCTCATCACCCTGTTCTTCAGGATGTCCTGTGTCGATTCGTCGCTTTGCTCCGTGTGTACCACAGCACCCTAAACGGCTCATCACCAATTCTCTGGAATGCCAGCACGTCGCGATTCTGACAGCACGCCATCAGCATTGAGGTGACGAACGTCTTACCTGACTTCGCCTTACCTGTTATCGCCACCAGTTCGCGCCTCGGAAAGCACGGCTTGCCGAACAGCTGGAACAGGAAGTCCATCGGCTTCAACTGCTTCTCCGGCGTAATCCTCAACTGCTCCAGCATCAGCATCTTCGGACTCAGCGCCGTTTCCTCGCCCGCATGCTCCAGTTCCGCATCCAACTGGCTCATCACATTCTCATTCATAACTTCATTTCATTGGTTAAACTTCTGAGCGCAAAAGTACAAATAATCTCTGATTCCCACTCCCCTTAGGGGTACTACGCGTGGGTACTACGGTCTAAATAGTTAAAAATACTACAATATAACAAAAAAGTTACCTCAAAATTTGTTTGTTTATAACTTTTTTGCTACCTTTGCACCGTCCTAAGTGGACAAAGTGTTCTATGTTTTTATGAAAACATCTGAATTGTTAGAGAGCCTCAGGGACGCCGGGTGCGTTCTGGCTCGAAACGGAAAGAGGCACGACAAATGGACAAACGAATGGGTGCCCCGGCACGCTGGCGAAGTTCCTACGGGAACGGCGCAGAAAATCTTGAAAAAGTTGGTTGGGGAGTAATCCCCGACCACTTTTAAGAGGGCCGGAAATCAGACGGTTCGGAGAGCAGGAACACTTTTTGTTTGACAGAAACAATATTCGATATATGAGGAAAGTATTAGTGACAGTATCGCAAGCATCCGACGGCACATTCTGGTGTCACACAGAGAAGGATGTCTATGGTGTAGGACTGAATGCTGTAGGCCAGACAGTGAAAGAGGCCAAGGACGACTTGCTGGCTTGTCTGGAAGAGGCCAAGGCCGACTACGAGGAAAGTGGGAAGACGGCTGAGCAAGTGGAGTTCCGCTATCAGTACGATTTGCAGTCGTTCTTCGACTACTTCTCCTTCCTGAATGTCACAGAGGTTGCCAAGCGGGCTGGGGTTAATCCCTCGCTGATGCGCCAATACACACGGGGCATCAAGACGGCAGGCGAAAAGACATACGAGCGTCTTACTGCCTGCATGGCAAGTATTACCAAGGAACTGCAAGCCGCGTCTTTCCGTTAGGATGGCACGGATGTTTTTCATAAAACAAGAACAAGAACAGAAAAAGTCCTGATGCGCGAGCACCGGGACTTTTCGTTTTCTAACCAAACAGAAGCTTTAGTTCGGCCTGAAAGTCGAGCGACCCCTTTCTGGTGAGAGCCAAGTTATAATCACTCCGCATGTATTTTCTGTTCCACAGCGCCTCAAAAGTTTTCCACTTCTCCTTGATGCCCAGCCGCTCCGCCATCGCATCAGCCAGGAGGGCCGCCTGGGTGCGGGAGATGAGTGGTTGATAGTTGGCGTCCACCCACCCTGCCGCCTGCGCTTTCTTCCACAGCGCCATGGCTGCTTCGGTGCTAAGTGCTTCAGGTAAATTACTTGTTTCTTTCTCCCTCCCTACGCAGGGAGGGCTGGGGAGGGTCTTCCCAATATTTATCTGGTTTTCTACATGCTGCGCCCCAGAGGCGACATACACTATTTGGAGGTGGCTGCCAAAATTCGTCAGATCTGCTTGATGCAGCCTTTCAAGCAGACGGTTTAGTAAGCCTATGGCTTCGTCGTCATTGATATTCATATTCACGTTATCCGTTAAATTTCTGATAATAAACACATATAATACGCTGTGAGGCGAGAGAGAGGAAAACGGAAGACGTGGGTGGATTTGGTGTCACAGCATTGTCTCTCGGGTATTTAGCTACGACCCATGAACGATATGCTGATACTGCCAAATGCCCACGCCTCCGTATATGGAATGCGTGAGCAGGCAGCCATCTCGCTTCGTTCATGTCTTGAGTAGCTAATTCGAGAGACTAACAAAAGCTGCGGTTGCTTTTTCTTCTTATATGTATTCGGTTGCAAAGGTACTTATTTTCCTTCACATTCCGACATGTTTTTGAAAAATATCTTAGGGGCTCATAGGAAATTGTATGTTTGAGGGTTCAACATCTATTTGTTTCCTATAAAAAACATCAGGAAGGGTATTACCCTCAAACCCCAGCTTGTCGCTGCCAGCCAGTTGGTAGGAAATGTCGGGTTCTCCATAATCCTTACTGTTTTTTGAAAGTTTGACATATAGAAAAGTCTCACCGTCCCTGAAACGAGCGGTGAGGCCGATAGGTTATTTCGCTGTTTTGCAGGACGTGGAACAGGTACCCGTCCCTGCGGTTCTCCCTGCGGTTCTCTTGCCACCATCGCCATTGTTGCTATCAGGGCAACAGCCATTAGTAGAATCTTACTTTTTTTTCATCGTTGTTCATATTTAGAGTTAATTATTCTCACGGAATAACCCTACCTAACCACGACCTTTTTACCGTCTTTAATAAACACACCCTTAGAGGGCTGAGACGTCAAGCGACGGCCTTGGAGGTCGTAATAGGTCTGGTCGATAGGTGTATATTCCTTGCTTACGTTTCTAATTCCGTTGGTTGCGCCTTTCTTAGGGCTGAAATCATAGAGCACTTCACCGTTGCGCTCGAAATGTACCAGCATGGAACGATAGTGACGCTCAGGATACAAATCCTGACGGCCATAATCAAACATGCTCAAGGCACCATACGGGTTGGGAGGCCCGAACAGGCACTCGCCGCTCTTCCATTCCGTAATACCTATTCCCTGAATAATACGACCACCCTCTGTGTCCGTATTACCAGGCTCTTGAGGATTAACTGGTGCTTTGCCATTCAAGTCCACATACTTTAAGGAACAAACCCCACCGAAGATGCCCTCCTTTATTTCGTCTATGATGCCATAATAGCAATGATAAGGATATTCACTTGTGGTATTGGATTCAAAAATATCCTCATAGTACAAGCCTTTTCCGACGCTCCAGTCAAACTGGTATGCAGTACCAGGGAAAGGCACATAAAATTCTTCCAGATAATTATGTGTTGGGACAGATACCAACACCCTATTATCCATTTCCAGTATCATCAGTGCAAGTGAGTCTGTCCATGTAGGACCATTGGTGAATACCTTTCTGTAAACCCAATCCATATCTGTATATTCTCCTTGTACTCGATACTCTACTGTTTCAAAGTTCGGCACCCATTCTTCACCAACCTTTGAATACCAGCTGTCATATTTCAGCGTGTCAAGCCTGATTTCCGTCCATTTGGTGCCTTCGGGGAAATACTCTTGGGCAAGAAAGAAATCCTTTGTTGAAAACACAACGTCATCAGCAAATAAACACTGGAGAAGTGTGTAGTTGTCACCTGGCATTCGAACACTGTTTGTAAGATAATTCATACCCCCAACTCCCTCAATCCACCAGTTTTTACTATAATCATTCTCATTATCATGTATTCCCAGGACCCGGAAAGAGCGGCTACCGAGAGTGATAGTATCCACACTTATTACAGTTGCATTTACGTTGGCAGTTACAAAAGCATCTCCCACATTCAGGCTAAAATCATAAACAATAAATTCGTTTTCGTTTTGGTAACAATATACCTTGCTTCCATCTTCGCGCATAACACACTCGCAACGTCCTGTAGCTACGTCTACTATTCTCTTATAGTTAATGTTGGCAATCAGTGTGTCACCCCTTACGGTTAGCGACTTGTTATGAGTATTATCATTCATATCATGATAAACATATTGCCATATTTTACCCTCAGTCAAGAACTGTTTGTAGCTCTCCTCTGCATATGACTGAACTGACTCAACATCATCTGCACTAAATAGCAAATCTTCACCAACATAACATGATTTAAAATGTTCAATCTTATAAATCCCATCTGTGGGTAATGCTGTATAGTTATCAAGGATGTTCCAACCATTCGTGTAACCTACCCCCTCAATCACATATACATTCGATTTATTGGAAACATCATTGTATCGCATGACATTCTTTGTCTTTCCATGAATATCCTTCTGCCATAGTGACTTAAGTTCTAAAATTGCCATGACTTCATTAGAGTCAGGAGATTTTAGGGAATACGTCTCTCCCACTTTTTGGCCAAAATCATAAAGGAGAATTTCATCTCCGTTATCAGAATGAATAAACACGCGCTGCCCTTCTTCACGCAATGCACAATAATAGCATGACTCGTCTGTTGTCACACGCATCATCTTTTTATAGGTTTTACCATCTAACGTTATTTCCCCACTGATGACATACGACAAAGATGAGGTGACTTTAGTATTCTCTCAAACATTCACCTCTTCCAGTTCATAGTTCCATGTTTTGCCGTCAGAGAGGAAAGTTTCTTCACTGTTTGCATTGGTCAAGAATAATGTGATGAAAATGCAGAAAATGGATAGTCTTTTCATAGGAGGTATATTTAGATTCACAAAGATACTGACAATTACAAAAGATTGCACAATAGAATCATTTATTTAACTTATTTTAAGTCATCTATTCTCTATACTTAATGATGTTCCGACCTTTATTTCAGTATTAGGGTAGATAGAGATTTCATCAGCTCTCATGGTCACATTACAATTCTCAATAACAACATTTCCTGAGGGAAGTACAGGAGTAACATTGGTTCCTACAAGGATTTCTTTTGCTTCATATGTGGTATCCACTCCGATTATGTCATTTTGAACATATATCGTATGTAATATATGATATATTTTGGGAATGAATCCTTGTTTTGTTATACACACAGATAAGTCTTCGTCATATGAATCCTTTGTTATAATTTGTACATCTCGATATACTTCATATACAGAATCTCCATTGTTACTGCTGCTCATAATACAAATTTTACACCCAGGTTCACCAGTGTTGACGATAAATCCACCATTATTATAAGTAATACTAGAATGATTAAATTCTATCGGTGTATTGATACTTAGTTGTGCTTCCTCCATATTGATTGTTTCCAACAAGAAGATTTGTATAGGAAGTACTTTGGGTTGAGGCTATCTTGACTTTACCGTCTGAAGTGACTTTCAACTGGGCAGAGGCAAACAAAGATGTGGTTGCCAAGAGAATAAGCAGTAATATTTTCTTCATAATTCTAAGATTTATAGGATTTATAATTATTGTTTAAATAAATATAGGGATTTGCCTATTGCGGGCATACCCTCAAGAGATATGGATTAATTTACAGATTTATCCAGCCATTAAACAGCCAGTTGCCCATCACAAGATTAATCTCATAGTTGCCAGAGAGGGTAGATGGCAGGACAACCTGTGTCTGAATAGAAGAGATCACGGTTGAGTAAACCACATTGTCGTTTTCATCCTTAATGTAAAGGACATATTCAGGGTGGTTAGTCTCAAACAACAACGTATAGTCATCAATATAGACCTTGGGGACTGTAATTGGGGTTTTGGGATTACCATTAGTTACTGGTTGTTCATCATAATTAATACATACGGTTAGTGGCACCAGAACTTGAGCTGATACATTTGCGCTTAAAAGGAAAGCACCGAATAAAAACAATAGTAATTTCTTCATAATTTTGCGATTTAAATGATTTGTCACTGCAAAATTATGAGAAAAAGAAAACTTATACAAAAAAGAAGATGAGAAAGAATTTACCTAAAATTTTAGTTTATTTATCTTTCTATAAATCAACATAATAGACCAAACAGTTCACCAAAATCTTACCTTGTTTTTTACATTTATTAAGAACTTAAGATGTAATATTAAGCCAATCATCAATAGATTTCCTTGAGCATTTTATCAAAGGATTTTGAGTTTCCTGACAAATTGAAAAGTTTTTGTAACATCTCAGAACGGATATTAGAGACATATGAAGGATCGACTCCTAACATGTGGCTGACCATTTTAGGCTTAAAACCTATTCGAATCAATAAGCAAGTCTTAAATTCTTTTTCGTTTAAATGATGCTCATGTTTTGATATAAAATCCTTAAAACTAGGATAATACTTGAATATTTGTTCCTTCATTTGCTCCCATTCCGCTTTTGTCGGCTTTTGACCGATGACGGACAATTGCTCAAATTTTCCGTAAATTATCGTAGTTTTCAATTGTCTATCCGCTAAAGACTGACTATCAGTATTGCGTTGCAGTAATGCCTTCACGATAGTTTCCTGTTCGCAAATAATCTGTTCCTTCTCTGAGATAAGTTCTTTGTTCATTTCTGCATTG
>CAJODY010000080.1 GCA_905233285.1 uncultured Bacteroidaceae bacterium | reverse complement strand
TTTTTCATAATGCTTTTTACTTTAAAATGTTAAACAATAAATTTGCTTTCTAAAACCGATGCAAAGGTACGACATTTTGAAATAGCCGATTTAGAAATCTATCTTTTTTTTCTGTTTTTATGAAAAAAAACGCTATTTTGGGAAATATCGAACACTAATAAGGAAAAAGTAATGCCGTTTTCGTACACAATTTTAAAAATTCTTTAAGAGATATACATCAGGTCGGACATGATGTCGTTGGAGATAAACAATCCCTCGCGTGTGAGTCGGAGTGTGTCGTCGTGAAGTTCGAGTGTGTTGAGCTTGATGTGTTTCTTTGCCATACGCAGGCAATAGTCGTGTAGGGATGTTCCGTGGAGACGCTCTAATTCGCGGATATTTAGTCCGTTACGCGTACGTAGAGCCGTGAATACATACTCGTTGTAGAGGTCGGTTGGAGTTAGTTCTTCGATGTCGAAAAGGATGTTGTTTCGCTTTGCTCCCTCAATGTAGTCGGTGAGTGACTCAGGGTTGGACTGTCGGGAGTGAAGGTTGTAAGAGTGTGCGCCCGCACCGACACCGAGATAGGGGATGGGGTGCCAGTAGTTGGAGTTGTGAAGGCTTTCCCGTCCGGACAGGGCGAAGTTTGATATTTCGTAATGTTGGAACCCTGCCTCTTGGGTGGCATCGAGTATGTATTCGTACATGGAGCGCGAGAGTTCGTCGTCGGCTACGGCAAGTGTTCCGTTGTCGAGCATCTGTGAGAGTGGTGTTCCCTCTTCGCATTGGAGGGAGTATATGGACAGATGTTGTATGCCGAGTGAGAGAGCCTGGTTGACATCCGCCTGGAGGTCGGCGAGTGTCTGTCCCGGAAGTCCGAACATGAGGTCGATGCTTATGTTGTCGAATCCTGCTGCTTGGGCATTATGAACGGCCTCGATCGCCTGAAGGGAGTTATGCCGACGGTGAAGCAGGGAGAGCATTTTGTCGTTCAGGGTTTGAATACCGATGCTGATTCGGTTGAACCCCAGAGAATGCAGTTCTGAAGCGAGGTCGTGTGGTGTGTTGTCAGAGTTTGGGGCAAGGTCGTCGGGATTACACTCGATTGTGATTTCCTTCGCGCGTACATTATATATATTATATATGTCGGATAGAATTCTTGAAAGTTGTCGTGGCTGGAGCAGTGAGGGTGTTCCTCCGCCGAAATAGATGGTTTCGACGGGTTCGCTATCGAGGTATTTGCTGCGTTGTCGGAGTTCGAGGCTGAGGGCATCGACATAGTCATTGCGCAAGGAGAGTGATGTGGTGGAGAAGAAGTTGCAATATATGCACCTACTTTTGCAAAATGGTATGTGAATGTATATGCCAGCCATCGTTTTTTCGTGATTATATGGCGCAAAGGTAGTCAAAATATATTTAAGAATTGTAAAGATGTTGTACAACATAAAAAAAAGAAATTTCAGCCAATGTGTTTTGCGTAATTTTAGCGCCAAATTGCGAAATAGAGTTTTTTAAGCTCATAAACTT
Source organism: uncultured Bacteroidaceae bacterium (assembly GCA_905233285.1). GTDB lineage: Bacteria > Bacteroidota > Bacteroidia > Bacteroidales > Bacteroidaceae > Minthosoma. Next base: position 6,373 of record CAJODY010000080.1, on the reverse strand, counting down.
GCATTCTAATACATAAAAACATTAAATAATTATGAAGGTTTATCAGACGAATCATTGCCTTGCTTGGCAATGACGGTGCTGGTAAGACGACCCTTACCGAAGCACTTCTGTATGAGGCTGGCATAATTAGCCGCCGCGGACGAATCACAGCAAAGAACACAGTCAGCGACTATTTTCCTGTAGAGCAGGAATATGGCTACAGCGTGTTCTCAACTGTTTTCCATGTTGAGTGGAATGGAAAGAAGCTCAACATCATTGACTGTCCTGGTTCGGACGATTTCGTCGGCGCGGCAATGACAGCACTTAATGTTACCGATACGGCAGTATTGCTTATCAACGGACAGTATGGTCCGGAAGTCGGAACGCAGAACCATTTCCGTTATACTGAAAAGCTGGGCAAGCCGGTTATCTTCCTCGTAAATCAGCTCGACTCTGACAAGTGCGACTTCAATCAGGTCGTAGAGCAGTTGACCGATATCTACGGAAGCAAGGTTGTGCCTGTGCAGTATCCTCTGAATGAAGGTCCTGACTTCAATGCTCTCATCGACGTGCTTCTGATGAAGAAATATTCATGGAAACCCGAGGGTGGTGCACCAATCATCGAGCCTATTCCTGCAGAGGAAATGGACAAGGCTATGGCTATGCACAAGGCACTTGTCGAGGCTGCAGCAGAGAATGACGAGACTCTGATGGAGAAGTTCTTCGAGACAGAGGAACTGACTGAAGACGAGATGCGTGATGTATTCTGCGTTTGTGCAGTAAAGGATATGGGTGTTCGTCGTCTGATGGAATTCCTTGGCAACGTAGTACCTTACGTTGACGAGATGCCATGTGTTCATAATACTCGTGGTGAGGAAGTGAAGCCAGTTACAAATGCTCCTACATCACTTTATTTCTTCAAGACAGCCAACGAACCGCATATCGGTGGTGTTCAGTACTTCAAGGTTATGTCGGGTAAGGTACGCGAAGGCGACGACCTGACCAACAGCGACCGTGGCAGCAAAGAGCGTATGGCTCAGATTTTTGCTTGTGCCGGAGCTAACCGTATCAAGGTTGACGAACTGGTAGCCGGAGATATCGGTTGTACAGTCAAACTGAAGGACGTACGTACAGGAAACACACTTGTAGATAAGGATTGCGACCACAGATTCAACTTCGTGAAGTATCCGAATCCTAAGTATATCCGCGCCGTTCGTGCTGAGAACGAGGCTGATACAGAAAAGCTCGTTGCAGCCATCCAGAAGATGAGTCAGGAAGACCCGACATGGATTCTGGAGCAGAGCAAGGAACTGAAGCAGACCATCGTGAAGGGTCAGGGTGAGTTCCACCTGCGTACTCTGAAGTGGCGTCTTGAGAACAACGAAAAGATTAAGATTATATTCGACGAACCGAAGATTCCGTATCGTGAGACTATCACTAAAGCTGCACGTGCCGACTATCGTCACAAGAAGCAGTCGGGTGGTGCCGGTCAGTTCGGTGAAGTTCACCTTATCGTCGAGCCATACTACGACGGTATGCCTGAGCCTACAACCTATAAGTTCGGTAATCAGGAATTCAAGATTACTAACAAGGGCTCGGAAGTTATCGACCTGGAGTGGGGTGGCAAGGTTGTCTTTGTCAACTCAGTTGTAGGTGGAGCCATCGATGCTCGTTTTATGCCAGCCATCCTGAAGGGTGTGATGAGCCGTATGGAGCAGGGACCGTTGACCGGTTCGTATGCTCGCGACGTGCGTGTCATCGTTTACGATGGTAAGATGCACCCGGTTGACTCCAACGAACTCTCGTTCATGTTGGCAGGTCGTCATGCATTCTCCGATGCCTTCAAGGCAGCAGGTCCGAAGCTGCTCGAACCAATCTACGACGTAGAGGTATTCGTACCAAGCGACAAGATGGGTGACGTGATGAGCGACCTCCAGGGACGCCGTGGTATGATTGTCGGTTCTGAGTCGGAAGGCGGTTACGAAAAGCTTATCGCAAAGGTTCCGCTTAAGAGTCTGAGCAACTACTCAACTGCTTTGTCAAGTATCACGGGCGGACGTGCCAGCTTCATCATGAAGTTTGCAAGCTACGAACTCGTACCTACTGACATCCAGCAGAAACTCATGGCAGAGTTTGAGGCTTCGAACAAAGACGAGGATTAAACTCCGTATATATCATTGGAATGGGAACTTTCAAGGCGAGTCCTCGCTATCCCATTCTAATTTTTATTTTCCGAGAGAGGTTCGTTCCAAGAACCTCTCTCTCTTTGTATTAATTACTAAATAAGCAAGTAATAATAAGTAGTCATGTTAATGAGTGTGAAATATATTTGCTATTTGGCTTGATAATTAACATAAAAGAAATCTAAATTTTAATTAAAGCCGTTACTTTGTGACGTAAAACAAAAAACGAAGATGAGAAGATCAGTCATAATATCATTGGCAATAGCGATGGGAATCTCGTTTCTCTGTCTGCTCGGATTGCAGGTCAGCTACATCAGCGAGATTCTGGATATGCGTCGCATCCACTTCCAGGAGGACGTGAAGCGAAGCCTCACTCAGGTGGCTCATCAGTTGGAGGTTGACGAAGCAAGCCGATACCTGGAACAGGGTCCGGAGGCGATGACGGGAATAGCGACGGCTATCGATTCCATTACTGTAAGCAACGACTCGTCGGTCATCCAGCGCACCCATCAGGTCAGGGCAAAAGACGGAAGCGTGTTCACCTCGCTCGAGACTACGGCCAAGACATCGATGTCGGATAAGTTCTTTACGAAACGAAACGTCGGAGCACATGCCGACCGCATACGCACCCTGCAGGAAATCATGGCTCGCCGCTACAGCTACGAGAAGACACTTGTCGATGAGGTGATATACAGCATACTCTATACGGCTCATGACCGTCCGCTCGGCGAACGTATCGACTTCAAGCAGCTTGACCAGTACCTGAAGACCGAACTCAGTCTCAATGGTATTCAGCTGAAGTACCACTACACGGTTGAGGACAACGACAAGACCATCGTGTATCGCTGTGCCGACTACGAGGAAGAAGGTAACGACCACGAGTTTACAGTAGAGCTGTTCCCTAACGACCCCATCCATCGTGCTGGTGTGCTGATAGTCCACTTCCCCGCATTGAGCGGAGCCTTGTCAAGGTCGATGTGGTTCGTCGTTCCTTCACTTATCTTCACCCTCGTGCTGCTCGTCACGTTCATAGCCACCCTCGTGCTCATCTTCCGCCAGAAGAAACTGACAGAGCTGAAGAACGACTTCATCAACAACATGACCCACGAGTTCAAGACCCCCATCAGTTCCATCTCGCTTGCAGCCCAGATGCTCGGCGACGACACGGTGAAGAAGACTCCACAGCTCATGGAGCGCCTTACGCGGACTATCATGGACGAGACCAAACGACTCCGAATGCAGGTTGAGAAAGTGCTCCAGCTTTCGATGTACGAACATCAGAGTGCCAACCTCCGAATGCAGGATATAGATATCAATGAACTCGTGTCAGGAGTCATCCATACCTTCACCCTCAAAGTGGAGAAGAACGGAGGAAAGATTATCTCGCAGCTTGAGGCTCAGAACCCTCTGATATATGTCGATGACATGCACCTGACCAACGTGGTGTTCAACCTCATGGACAACGCCATAAAATACCGTCGGAGCGATGCCGAACTGGAACTGAAGGTGAAGACCTGGAACGAAGCCAACAAGGTGTGCCTCTCCATTCAGGACAACGGTATCGGAATTGCAAAGCCCGACCTGAAACGAGTATTCGAGAAGTTCTATCGTGTCCACACGGGCAACCTCCACGACGTTAAAGGATTCGGACTCGGACTGGCATACGTCAAGAAAATAGTCGAAGACCACAAAGGAACAATCAATGTTGACAGCGAAGTGGGCATCGGTACCACGTTCACCATAAAACTGCCTATCAGCGAAGGATAAAGAAACATATTAATTATCAACTAAAAACGATACTACTATGATTGAAGAAAGAAATGAAGACGTTCGCATCCTGTTGTGCGAAGACGATGAGAACCTGGGTATGCTACTGCGCGAATACCTCGAAGCTAAGGGTTACAAAGCTGACCTCTGTGTCGATGGCGAAGAAGGCTACAACGCATTCCTTGCCCAGAAACACGACCTCTGCATCCTCGACGTGATGATGCCGAAGATGGACGGTTTCACACTTGCAAGCCGCATCCACGACATCAATCCGGAGACACCTTTCATGTTCCTCACAGCAAAGAACCTGAAAGACGACATCCGCGAAGGATTCGAACTCGGAGCCGACGATTACATCACAAAGCCATTCTCAATGGAAGAGGTAGTGTTCCGTATCGAAGCCATCCTGCGCCGCGTACGTGGAAAGAAAAATAACGACCAGGTTGTCCACCAAATTGGTAAATATACATTCGACACTCAGAAGCAGGTGCTCTCCATCGGCGACAAGCAGACCAAGCTCACTACCAAGGAGGCAGAACTCCTCACCCTGCTCAGCAACAAAGCAAACGAACTGCTTCAGCGCGACTATGCACTCAAGACCATCTGGATTGACGATAACTACTTCAATGCCCGTTCGATGGATGTTTACATCACCAAACTGCGTAAGCACCTCAGCGACGACCCACACGTTGAAATCCTCAACGTCCATGGCAAAGGCTACAAACTCGTTATCACAGAATAAACAGCTGCTTCAGACTCTTAGTAAAAAAATGAAATGCTGCTGTCGCAAAATGCGACGGCAGCATTTGTTATTCCGTTGTCCGCTTCCGGCTATTTCACGGAGTCCGTCTCGTTTATCTGTCCCTTATACATCTTAGCCCAATACATAGCCTTCTCGGGGTCTTTCTCCACACCTATTCCCTGATGATAGAGAGAGGCCAGATTGAATTGTGCCTTCTTCTCGCCCTTCCTTGCAGCCTTTTCAAACCACTCTATCGCCATAGGGATATTACGTTCCACACCCATGCCCTGCATGTAGAGAACCCCCAGGTTCGTCTGTGCCACCTCGTGTCCGAAGTTTGCAGCAGCCTGAAAACGCTTAAACGCCTCTTCATACTTCTGCTGTTGATAGTACAAGACACCAACCTGATAATCCATCTCTGCCTGCTCTTCAGGAGATAATTTTTCGGTACCAAATAGTTTGAATGACACGGGCAAAGTAAATCGTACACTTACAGGTTGCCCATCCCGCTTGCCGGGACTCCATTTGGGCATTATCGACATCAGACGCAAAGCCTCCGCATCTATCGCCGGGTGAACCGGATGGATAACTTTGGGTTCTACCACATTCCCTTCTTTATCGACAACGAACTGAACGAGCACACGTCCCTGGATTCCGTTTTCCCGTGCTGAAGCAGGATATTTCAGGTTTTTGCTCATCCATTCCATTAGGGCCTCCGTGCCACCCGGAAACGATGGATTTTCCTCCACCCCTTTGCCTACCTTGGTAGAGTCGTTCTCTTCATTGATGCCACTCAGGCATTCAACAGGTTTCGCCTCGTCGGAACAATCCTTGCTTGCGCTCACCGCCCAGGCGCCGGCACTTATGAAGACAAGGACAGATAACAGAACACTTATGCTTTTTCTCATAATGGTATTATTCTATTAACTTGAATGCAAACTTACACATTATTTATTATGTAGCAAAAGAATCTTGCAGAAAAAGGCCTTTTCTATCGTTGAAACTTGTTTTTTTTATCGGTTAATAATCCGTCTTTCTTCGATGGCGAAGGGGCGTCAAAATTCCAAGCGCTTAGAATTTTATTTCCAAGCGCTTGGAATTTCAGAGCGGCAGGCGCGTGAAAAAAAGAAAAAACAAATCCACCATCGCGTAGTGCGACAGTGGATTGTTTGTTTCTGAAAGGATTGCGCCGAATGGATGTGACGCGATGGGGCAGGGTTAGTAGTTGCGCTTGTTGATTACGATGTGGGCGATGAGGCCTACGATGATGAGTACGAGCGAACCGATGGTGTACCAGTTCTGGTCTGCCATGTCTGCCATGAATGGAAGAGTTGTGAGCACGAGAAGAAGTGCTCCGAGCATGATGAGGATTAATCCGAGATTTTTCATTGTATAGTATATTTTTTAGTTGTTTACTGATGTATCGTCTTGCAAAGGAAAGGATTTTTTGATAAATGGAGAAATAAAAAGCCAACAAAATGCAAAGGGGAGAGTAAAAATAAGTTTTTTCTTCAATTATTTTGTATTTCGCTCATTTTGCACTACCTTTGCACCCGCTTTTGTGGACTCGTCCGCAGAGCAGAGTTAATTAACATTATTATTTATTACTTATTTATTGATCAAATGAATCAATACGAAACCGTTTTCATCTTAACTCCCGTTTTATCTGAGGCTCAGGTAAAGGAAGCGGCAGACAAGTACA
>CAJODY010000079.1 GCA_905233285.1 uncultured Bacteroidaceae bacterium | reverse complement strand
GTGCAGGAATTCCACGACGGAAAGAAATCAGAGAACAACCTCCTCGACCTCGCAGTCAAGGCAGCCGGACTCCGCTGTACACTCGGCGAAATCTCCGACGCTTGCGAAGCAGTCGTGGGTCGTTACAAAGCAATCATCAGAACCATTAGCAACGTGTACAGTTCAGAATCAAGAAACGACAAAATCTTCGAAGAAGCTTGTCGTGCCACAGAGCGATTTGCACAGGCAAACGGACGTCGCCCTCGTATCATGATAGCCAAGATGGGACAGGACGGACACGACCGCGGAGCCAAAGTAGTAGCAACAGGATATGCCGACTGCGGTATGGACGTCGATATGGGACCACTCTTCCAGACTCCTGCCGAAGCAGCACGCCAGGCAGTAGAGAACGACGTCGATGTACTCGGAGTGAGCTCACTTGCAGCAGGTCATAAGACCCTCATCCCGCAGGTAATCGAAGAGCTCAAGAAACTTGGTCGCGACGACATCCTCATCACCGCCGGCGGAGTCATCCCTGCACAGGACTACGACTTCCTCTACAAGGCAGGTGTAGCAGCCATCTTCGGTCCTGGTACCAACGTTGCCAAGTCCTGCATCGAACTCATGAAGATTCTCAACGAAGAATAAGAATCCCCACGTTCATAACTATACGCAAAGAGCCCCGCACCATCCCCGGTGTTAGGCTCTTTTTTTGTCTGGTGCGATGAGCGTTTGCCTTCGGCACTATTTTTCAGCGCGGCAGGGGCGTGCGTAAAACTCCTTAGAGAATACGCGAATAGAAACATTTGTCACTCGTGTTGCTTTCAGCAAAAAATACAAGATTTTTTTTGCATTTACATCGTTTACTCGAATATGTTTGATAGCTTCCGTCTATTCTTTTATGGTGGTCATGATATTGTCACAGAGATAGAGGAACTGCCAAACGAAGAAATAATCGACACATACCAGACTATTTATGACCTCAATGGTCGAATAGTCCGTCGCAGCAACGACCTCAAGGGCTTACCCAAGGGAATCTACATTGCTGCTGGTCGCAAAATTGTAGTAAGATAAGTTACAGATTCTGCATCTGTGCGTCGTTGGCTTGCATCTCTTCCTTGATGATGTCTTCGCCTTGTTCTACTGCATTCTCAGCTGCTTCTTCCACTTCCTGTCCGGCTTCTGTGTCGCAGGTGCCTTCGGGAGTTATGGTGCAGTTGAGGATGTTCTGCATGTCTTCAGCATTAATCTCGATGGTGAAGCTTTTGCCTGATTCCTTACCAGTATAGACGTTCTGGATTACGGCTCCTGCCTCGATGCAGGTCTGGATGAAATCGGTCATGTCGTCGCTATTCTGGAAGCGTACCATCACTTTGTTCTTGATGAGGTCGATAACTGACGAGAGGGAGTCGATAGAGACTGCGGAGTCATCAACTGTGTAGTTGATGGTCATTACGTTGTCGGCATAGGATGCACAATCCATAGTGACGATTTCGTTCACTTGTTTCGGACATGAGTTGTTCAGGGCTTCTGCTGCCATCTTGATGGCTGAACCGGCACAACTGGCGAGTAACATCATTATTCCGCATACGAGTGCAGAGAGGAAAATTGTTTTTTTTATGTTTTCTGTTGATTAATGTTAGTAATATTTTAGTTTTGTTTTTTTTCTGTTTCCTTAGTCAGCAAAGCGACGGAGTAGGTCGGAGTAGTGGTCGATGCGGCGGTCGCGCAGGAAAGGCCACCAACGACGCACGTTCTCAGAACGCTGCATATCGATATCAACAACCTGGACGCATTCTTCGTCTTTGGGGGCACGGAAGAGCATTTCGCCTTGTGGTCCGCAGATGAAGCTGGAACCCCAGAACTGGATGCCGTGGGTCTGACCCGACGGGTCGGCCTCGCAACCAGTACGGTTGACGGCGATTACGGGCAGTCCGTTGGCTACGGCGTGTCCGCGCTGAACGGTAGTCCAAGCTTCGCGCTGACGTTCCTGTTCTTCGGGTGTGTCGGACGATTCATATCCAATGGCAGTAGGGTAGATGAGGAGTTCGGCTCCGTGGAGTGCCATGAGGCGTGCCCCTTCGGGGTACCACTGGTCCCAGCATACTTGTACGCCAAGCATTCCGACGGAGGTCTTGACGGGACGGAAACCGAGGTCGCCCGGGGTGAAGTAGAATTTCTCGTAGTAGGCTGGGTCGTCGGGTATGTGCATCTTGCGATATGTGCCGGCTATGGTACCGTCGCTTTCGAAGATAACAGCCGTATTGTGGTAGAGTCCTGCTGCACGGCGTTCGAAGAGACTGGTGACGAGCACTACGTGACATTCGCGGGCTACGGCACCGAAGAAGTCGGTCGAAGGACCAGGTATGGGTTCGGCAAGGTCGAAGTTATCTACGCTTTCGGTCTGGCAGAAGTAGGGTGTGTTGTGGAGTTCCTGAAGTACGACCAACTGGGCTCCTTTCCCTGCTGCACGGCGTATGCCGTCGGCAAGGTGCTGACGGTTCTGCTCTGTGTCTGCCTGACAACTTGTCTGAACGATTCCTACTTTCATGTTTTATTTGATATCTTTTGTGGCACAAAGATACGGTTAAGTGAGCGAATAATCAAAAAATCCCCGTAACTTTTCGTTACAGGGACTTTCGGAGGGTGGAGGGTGGGACTCGAACCCACGACATTCAGAACCACAATCTGACGCTCTAACCAACTGAACTACATCCACCATTTATGCACCTTCGGAGGGTTTCTCCTCGTTTGCGGGTGCAAAGGTACGATTAAGCGAGCAAAGAGCAAAATAAAAATGAAAGAAAATTTATTTTCGTACAATTTTTAGTTTGCTCTTTAGAGTGCAAGTACCTTGCACGAGCGGAGCGAAGTGAACGGTACGCTCGTTTAATCGCTTTTTCTTACTCGTAGATAGCTTTCTTGCCTGCAAGAAGGGTGTTCTTCATCAGGGAGCAGATGGTCATGGGACCTACGCCACCGGGTACGGGAGTGATGAAGGAACACTTGTCGGCAACTTCATCGAACTTGACGTCGCCGTTGAGACGGAAACCTGACTTACGGCTGGCATCGGGTACGCGGGTGGTACCGACGTCGATGATGACGGCTCCTGGCTTGACCATATCGGCTGTAACGAAGTTAGGAACACCCATAGCTGCGATGATGATGTCGGCTTGACGGCATTCTTCCTTAATGTTCTGTGAATGGCTGTGGAGTACGGTGACTGTACAATCGCCCGGCTGACGCTTCTGCATCATGAGTTGTGCCATCGGTTTACCTACGATGTTGGAACGTCCGAGGATGACGCATTTCTTACCGCAGGTGTCGATGTTATAACGTGCCAAGAGGTCGGTGATGCCGAGTGGTGTGGCTGAGATGTAGCATGGGAGTCCGATGGACATGCGGCCTACGTTGATGGGGTGGAAACCATCGACATCTTTACGATAGTCAATTGCCATTGTCACTTTCTGCTCGCTGATGTGCTTGGGCAAGGGAAGTTGAACGATGAAACCGTCAACGTCGGGATCGTTGTTCAGTTTATCAACCTGCTGGAGCAGGAACTCTTCTGTTATGTCGTCTTCGAAGCGGAGCAGGGTAGAGGTGAATCCGCACTCTTCGCATGCGAGAACTTTGTTCTTTACGTAGGTCTCGCTGCCGCCGTCGTGTCCTACAAGGATGGCTGCAAGGTGAGGACGTTTGCCTCCGTTGCGTACTATCTGTTCTACTTCTGCTGCGATTTCTTTCTTTATATTGGCTGCAGTTGCTTTTCCGTCGATAAGTGTCATATAAATTTACAATTTACCATGTACAAATGATTAGAGTTTAGGCATTCCTGGCATTCCTTTGAGACGTGCCATCTGCTGCATGGCTCCTGCCATACGGTTGCCTGTCATCATGTGCATCATCTTACGCATCTGTTCGAATTGTTTGGTGATGCGGTTTATCTCGTCGATTTTAACTCCGGAACCCTTTGAGATACGCTGTTTGCGCGACATGTTGATGCACTCGGGGTGAGTGCGTTCGTAAGGTGTCATGGAGTTGATCATGGCTTCTACGGCTTTGAAAGCGTTATCGTCGATGTCGATGTCTTTCATCGCCTTGCCCACACCTGGTATCATGCTGGCGAGGTCTTTGATGTTACCCATCTTCTTGAGCTGCTGTATCTGTCCGTAGAAGTCGGTATAGTCGTATTTGTTCTTGGCTATTTTCTTCTGAAGGCGCTTTGCTTCCTCTTCGTCGAACTGCTGTTGGGCACGCTCCACGAAGCTGACGATGTCGCCCATGCCGAGGATGCGGTCTGCCATTCGTTCTGGGTGGAAGGGGTCGAGTGCTTCCATCTTCTCGCCTGTACCTACGAATTTGATCGGTTTGTCAACAACGGTACGTATGGAGAGAGCTGCACCACCTCGTGTATCTCCATCGAGTTTAGTGAGGATGACTCCGTCGATTTCGAGACGTTCGTTGAACACCTTGGCTGTGGTTACGGCTTCCTGACCAATCATGGCATCAACGACGAGGAGTGTCTCCTGTGGGTTGATGGCGTCTTTAATCTGACGTATCTGTACCATGAGTTCTTCGTCGATGGACTGGCGTCCGGCTGTATCGACGATGACTACGTCACAATTGTTCGCCTTGGCATGTTTGATAGCGTTCTCGGCAACCTTAACGGGGTCGGTAGCTCCTTCTTCAAGATAGCATGGCACGCCCACCTGCTCGGCAAGTACGCGGAGCTGTTCCATTGCGGCTGGACGAAAAGTGTCGCAGGCTGCGAGGAGCGGACGCTTGTGTTTCTGGTTCTTGAGGTAGAGTGCGAGTTTTCCCGACATGGTGGTCTTTCCGGCACCGTTGAGACCTGCCATGAGGATGATAGCCGGATGCCCCGATATGTTGAGTTCTTCGTTTTGTCCACCCATGAGCTGAGTCAACTCGTCGTGGACTATCTTGACCATGAGTTGGCTAGGCTTGACTGCTGTGAGCACGTTCTGTCCCAAGGCTTTCTGCTTCACTGTGTCGGTGAAGGTCTTGGCTACCTTGTAGTTGACGTCGGCTTCGAGCAGTGCCTTTCGCACGTCTTTCAGGGTCTCGGCTACGTTGATTTCGGTGATTTTGCCTTCACCCTTCAGTATCTTGAATGAGCGTTCGAGACGTTCCGATAAGTTTTCAAACATATTGTATTATTTCTTTAATCCTTTGTAAATGATGTAGGCGAGGAATGCAGCGACGATGAGTATGGCTGCGATGCCGATAATGTGGCTGTAGTGCGACACTACGGCTACGAGTTCATCTTTCGCCATGACGGTGTGGAAGGCATATCCGATTCCTGTCAGGATGGTGTTCCAGATAGCTGCTCCAATACATGTGCAGAGGGTGAACGTGCCAAGGTTCATGCGTGCCAGTCCGGCAGGAATAGATATGAGTTGTCGGATGGCAGGAATCATTCGTCCTATGAGTGTGGAGATGACTCCACGGCGGTCGAAGTAGAGTTCTGCCTGACGCACTTTGTCGGCATCGATGAGACACATGTGTCCGAAACGCGAGTTTGCAAAGGCGTAGATGACGGCACGGCCTAGGGTTAGCGACAGCAAATAATTTATCATTGCCCCGATGAGGGCACCGAAGGTGCCTGCTAGTATTATCATCGGGTAGGTCATCTCGCCCGTTTCAGCAGCCATATATGCTGCCGGAATCATCACCACCTCGGAGGGGAAGGGGATGAAGCTTGACTCGATGGCCATAAAGAGCACAATCCATCCGTAGTTGAGGTTGTCGAGTGCTCCGTTAGTAAGATTCAGTATCAGTTCTTCCATAATTTTGCCGCGAAGGTACGAATAAAATTAGATTTTTCTGCAATTATTGGTGCTAAACTTCCGAATCCTATATATATAAATAATGTGTACCTGCGTTCTGCAACAAAAATCGATGGATTTGTTTTGTAATTCGCCCAATTAGTCGTACCTTCGCGGACGATTTCGAAAACATGGACAAGTCCTGTACGGTCAGCTCCCTGTCAATCCTCCAGGGCTTGACCGCAGCAAAGGCAGCAGGTTGTAGCGACGCGATGCAGTAAGCT
>CAJODY010000078.1 GCA_905233285.1 uncultured Bacteroidaceae bacterium | reverse complement strand
TGGCAGCAGAAATCTTAGCGGTAGCCTTGCCTTTCAGGTTGATGTCAAGACCTTTCTTTAGCTTAATTACATTCGCCATATGATTACTAATAAATGATTTTGTTCTCTCAATACGATTACAATCGGCAAAGATAATAATATTAAGAGTAAAGGCGAAAATGTATTTCGGAAAATTATTTGTATTTCGGAATTTTCTTCTGAAATAAGCAAAAATAGGGGTGGTGGGGCGTCGGATGCTATTTCAGTGTAGCAGGTTTGTAGAAATATGACACGACGGCAACTGGTATGGAGAGGATGAGCGCGGCAAAGAAATTCTGGTTGAAGAGTATCATCGTCTTGTCGAATGCCGACAGGGTATGGAGCTCTTCGACGAGTGTGCTTATCTGATGGTAGTATTCGGAGAGTCCCATCTGAAGGTAGAGGGCTTTGAGGTCGGAGGCATTTATCATGGTCTGTATGGAGTCGACGAGTGTGCCTTTGTCCATATATGCAAAGTAGATGTATTCCATGCATCCGCTGAGCAGGCAGGCGTACATGAACATGCTCAGGGAGTTGAGCCATGTGATGGTGGGAGTGAGTTGAAGTTCAAGTTGAACAGAACGTTTTTTCAGTCTGATTCCCAATAAGATTTCAATTACAAGCAGAGAGGGTATTCCTATCAGACCAAGGAGCATGTAGATGCCGTTCTGGGTACGGAAACCTGCTACGTAGCAGGCGAATACTGCTACCCAGCACAGTCCCAGAATACTGCCGTATTCCTTTACGAATTTCCTAAGTATGGTGAGGTTGTTATTTTGCATTTATCAACTCTCTCAGTTTGGCAAGGTCTTGCTTCGTCTGGTTGTCGGTAGCCTCAAGACCGCTTATGGTGTTGATAGCATGGATGATGGTAGCATGGTTGCGACCACCCAGTTTCTTACCTATCTGCACGATGCTTTCGTCGGTCAGTTTGTTGGCAAGGTACACGGTGAGCTGGCGTATGTATGAAACAGGCTGACGGCGTGTGCGTGATACCAAGGTATCGACTGAAATCTTGAAGTGCTCGCATACGACATCGCGTACGGCCTCGAATGTGATGGTCTGTCGGGCATGTGTCTTGACTTTGAAGCGCGGCATGATTTTCTTTACGAGACGCATGTCAATGTCGCAGTTATCGACAACGGAGTATGCCATCAGCGAGTTGACGAATCCTTCCAGGTCGCGTATGCTGTCATCTACGTTTTCAGAGATGAAGCAGATGATTTCGTCGGAGATGCTGAGTCCCTCCTTGCTTACCTTTGCCTTGAGGATGGCGTGACGCAGTTCGCGGTTAGGCTTTTCCATCTCGGCCTGCAGTCCCCATTTGAAACGTGTGAGCAGACGGTCTTCGAGTCCGAGTATGTCGATAGGTGGACGGTCGGCTGTCAGGATTATCTGCTTCTTGTTGAGGTGCAGGTGATTAAATATGTGGAAGAATGTGTTCTGAGTGTCTTGCTTTCCGGAGAGTTCCTGTATGTCGTCGATGATGAGGACATCGATGGTCTGGTAGAAGGCAATGAAGTCGTTGCGTACGTTCTTTCTTACGGCATCGGTCCACTGTACCATGAAGAGGTGGGCTGAAACGTAGAGCACGCGCAGCTCGGGGTGGAGTTCCTTAATCTTCAGTCCGATGGCATTGACCAGGTGGGACTTGCCGCAACCTGAGGGACCGTAGATGAAGAGTGGATTGAATGTCTTTGCCGGATTCTTCGATATGGCTTCGCCGACGGAGCGTGCCAGACGGTTGCTCTCGCCCTCGATGAAGGTGTCGAAGTTGTAGCTGGTGTTGAGCTGTGAGTTGAGTTCGCCAGGGTTTGAGGCTCCGAGCATGTTTGGAGATATGTTTGCCGGACGCTCACTCTTTGGTATTGCGATTGCTGTCTTCTTGGTACTTTCCTCATCGATGGTTGTGCCCGAACTCTTGTCGGTAAGTATGCGATAGTAGAGGGTCACTTCGCCGAAGCAGCGGTGTAATGCGGTACGCAAGAGGTGGAGGTATTTATCTTCTATAACATCCTTTACAAAAGAGCTGGGAACAGACAACACCAGTTTGCCATCCGTGAATTTTTCGAATTCCACGTAGGCAAATATCGTGTTATATTGCTCCGCAGAGATATTGTCGCGTATTATTGTGCGACATTTCTCCCATCTGCTTCTGTAATCAATCGCCATTAGGATGTTGTTATTCTTCTAATACTTATTTTTCAGTTGTTCTGCTTCTCATGTCTATTAGACAGCTTGCTCCACCATTTTGTCGGTTCACAATAGTTATTATAATTGTACGCACGACATGCTTGGTTTAGTTTTGCAATGCAAATGTCTGACTTTATTTTTTTATGACAAAATCTATTTCTGGACACGTTTTTACTCAAAATCACCGATTCTTACTATTTTCAGAAGTTTACGTGATTGTGTGCAATTTTATTGTCCGTTACGCATTTGCATTTTTTATACTTGTTGATTATTAGTTAGTTAACTTATCTGGGTTATGTTTAACATCTGTTTACTGCGTTTCTCATAATCGCCTAATTGTTTGTTTTTGACGGCGAAATATAAGATGGTGCTTTTTTCGCAAAATCCGTGCTTATTTGGATAATGTTTAGATATCAAAAAATCGTACGTTTTTACTTTTCTTTTTTGCCGAACAGGGAAAAATGAACATATCGCTTAGGGTGCAGACGCAGGTCTTCGAGCAGCATAGATGCGTTTCGCATGGTCGAATCGAGGTTGAGAGCTATGCTGTTGTCGTTGAGAAGCATTCCCAGTGAACTGTCTTTGCTGTTCATGGCGGTATTCAACTTGTTGGTAATCAGATTGGCATTGGAAATGGTCTGATTGGCGTTGTTGGCAATACCTTCGATATCGACACGGTTCAGGCTTGCAGTCAGGGTTTCGGCGTTGCTCATCACGTGGTTGGCCGATGTCATCAGTTGTGGCATGTCTTTGTCGAGCATGTTGTTTATCCTGGCGGTCGATGTGCGCAGGTTCTCGGTGGTTGTTTCCAGGTTGTGGAGTGTTGCAACCAGGGCAGGGTCGGATACGAGCTGGTTCAGCGATGTCAGTATGGAATCAACTTTAGGCAGCATCTTTTCGATTTCGGGTATCATGTCGGCAGCAGCAGCCATGAGGTCGGTAGGCGATTCGCCATAGATGGTGTCGCCATCCTGCAGGATGGCTCCGTCTCTTTTTCCCAGTTCCAGATTCAGTTTTGCTGTTCCCAGCATCTCTTTCGTAACAAACACGGTAGTGCCTTCGGGCATGCTGAACGATTTGTTGATAGTAAGGGTGAGGGCCAGTTTCTGTGTTTTGTTGTTGTAGGATATGTTCTTGACATAACCGACTTTCAGTCCGTTTGCAAGCACATCGGACGAGATGCTCAGTCCCGTTACGTTGCTCATGATTACGACATATTCCTTGTCGTCGTCGAAGAGGTTCAGACCTTTGAGCATTACAATACCTACGTAAACAATTACGATAGCGATTATTGCAACGATGGCAATCTTTATTTCTTTCGTGAATCCTTTCATAAAGCGATATCTGATTTTTTCTATGTATTACGATTTTGTATGTTTCTGGTTGTTTAGTATTTTACGATGAAGGCACCTGGGAATTTGTCGGCGATGCTCTTTTTGATTTGCTTTGCTTCCTGCAAGGTCTCTGCCGCTCCGTAGGTGTATTTATAAACGGCACCTTCTTTCCTTATATCCACTTTCAGACCCTTGAACTGGCGGTCGTTGGGATTCAGTTTTTTTGAGCCCGACATTATCTGCACCCTGTAAAGCTGTGGAGTGGAGGGGACGGCAACTGTTGCCTGTGTGGCTGGTTCACTTTGTGTTGCTGCAGGTGTTTCCTGTGTTGCGGTAGGTGTTTCAGCCGTCTCTGTCTGAACGGGTTGTGGCTCTGGAACCGTTGTTGTTACGGTCTGTGCGGGTTGTGGTGTCGGCGTAGGAGATGTCACTTTCTCCATTTCCTGCGATTTCCCCAGTTGTCGGTTGCTATATTTTACGACAGCATTGTAGATGCATTTAGCCATTGTGGATTGTCCGCTTCGTGACATGAGGAATTTCTCTTCAGCCGGGGTAGACAGATATCCTACTTCGAGAAGTACGCTCGGCATGTATGTCAGACGCAGTACGGCAAGGTTGGCTTGCCTTACGCCCATGTCTTTTCTACCACCGGTATGCACCATTTCGTGTTGTGCTAATTTGGCAAATTCCACGCTTTCTTTCATGTCTCTGTCCTGCATGAGCTCAAACATGATGTTGCTTTCGGACGAGGAGTCGTAACCATATTTCTTTGCGGCTTCACCTTCCAGAGCAATAACCGAGTTTTCACGTTTTTCTACTTCGAGGTTTGTCCCGGCGGTGGAAAGACTCAGCGTATATGATTGTACGCCATAGGCGTAGTGTTTTGCGTTTTTGGGTAAGGCGTTGACGTGGATTGATACGAAAAGGTCTGCTTTAGCCTTGTTTGCTATTTCTGCTCGTCTTCCCAGTTCGACAAATATGTCTGTCTGACGTGTGAAGATGACTTTGATGTTCGGATTGTTGTTCTTAAGTAGTCTTCCTACCTCCATCGTGATGTTGTATGCAATATCTTTCTCCCTGTTTGAACGGGACGAGCCGATGGTGCCAGGGTCTTTGCCTCCGTGTCCGGCATCGAGAACTACGACAAACTGCTTGTTTGCTGCTTCGGCATCGGAGGTGCCCAACCAACAAAACGCTGCTATTATATATATAATAATGTGTAAGTGCCGCATATTCTTTTCAGTTTGCAAAGATAGGCTATTATGTCTTATTGAAAAAACGGAACGACTATTTTGTGTCGTTCCGTTATGTTAAACAATGCTTACAAAGGTTGAAAACACTTTCTGTTTTTATTGTTGCAAGAATTGATTATGCTTCCTTTTCGCCGAGTTTGATGCCGAGTTCCTTAAAGCTCTCAGCCAGAATGTTCACAGCCTTGTCAACCTGCTCTTTTGTGTGGGTAGCCATCAGGGCTACACGTACCAGTGTGTCCTGAGGAGCACATGCCGGTGGAATAACAGGGTTGATGAATACTCCCTTGTCGAAGGCGCGGGCTGTAACGGCAAATGTCTTTTCCGGGTCACGAACGTAAAGAGGAATGATAGGGCTTTCGCTGTCTCCGATTTCGAAACCGGCACCCTTAAACTGTTCCAGTGCGTAGTTTGTAATCTTCCAGAGGTTTTCCTGACGTTCCGGTTCTGTCTGCAGGATGTGCAGAGCCTCAAGGGCTGCTGCTGTACTTGCAGGAGTATTCGATGCCGAGAAGATATATGTTCTACTGCTATGACGCAACCAGTTGATGGTGTCCTTGTCTGCTGCGATGAAACCGCCGATAGAAGCGAGCGACTTGGAGAATGTACCCATGATGAGGTCAACATCGTCTGTAACGCCGAAGTGGTCGCAAGTACCACGTCCCTGCCGTCCGAATACGCCAATACCATGAGCTTCGTCAACCATTATGCTGGCATTATATTTCTTCTTCAGTTCTACAATCTGGGGCAGTTTTGCGAGGTCGCCTTCCATCGAGAAAAGTCCGTCGGTAACAATCATCTTGATGGCATCAGGATTGCAACGCATAAGCTGACTTTCCAGATGCTCCATGTCGTTGTGTTTGTAGCGTAGGAATTCTGAGAATGAAAGCCTGCGTCCGTCAACGATTGATGCATGGTCGCGGTCGTCACACAGTATATAGTCTCCACGTCCTGTCACACATGATACGACACCTGAATTCACGCTGAAACCAGTAGAGTAGCAGAGAGCTTCGTCCTTGCCGATGAATTCAGCGAGTTCTCCTTCTAGCTTTACGTGCAGATCCAGAGTTCCGTTCAGAAAACGTGAACCGGCACAGCCTGTACCGTATTTATCGATAGCTTTTTTTGCAGCGTCGCAGATTCGCTTATCGTAGGTCAGACCCATATACGAGTTTGATCCAAACATGAGAACCTTGTGGTGACTGTCAATCTCGCGGAAGTAAGGATAGATGCCCGCATTCATATATTTCTGCGGCTCCCTAAACTTACTCATTTTTTCTTGTAGTAAACCCATATTCCTTTATTAGCGGTTTCTTGTCTATAAATCTTTCTTGACTTACTAGTTTTCAATACCATACATATTGAGCAATGGTGTCACGGATTGCTCAAAATGGCTTTCTTCGTGCAAAGGTACGAAAAAAAGTTTGTTCTGCACTCTATTTAGATAAAAAATATCAAAAAACTGCAAAATCATTTTGTTTGTGTGAATATATAACAAATTAAGTGCTATTTTTGCAGACCGAAATGCTAACGTGGAAATGGATAAGCGTAAAAAGATTATATTCATCGTAAATCCGAAATCAGGAACGTCGGGAAAACAGCGGATACTGGAATTGATTGACCAGCAGCTCGACCGTGAACAGTTCGAATGGGAGATACGTACTACTCAACGAGCCGGTCATGCAGCTGAGATTGCGAAGTATGCAGCCAATCAAGCGATAGATATAGTCTGTGCAATAGGAGGTGATGGCACAGTGAACGAAACGGCACGTGCAATCGTACATACGAATACAGCACTTGCCATCATACCTTCCGGTAGTGGTAACGGACTTGCCCGCCACCTCCATATTCCGATGGATTCCAAAGGAGCAATCGGGATACTGAACGAATGCAATATCCATACGATGGACTACGGATTGATAAACACGCATCCGTTTTTCTGTACCTGCGGCATGGGTTTCGATGCTTTCATTTCGATGAAATTTGCAGAGGCTGGTCGTCGCGGGCCGCTTACATATATAGAGAATGTGTTGGCAAACGGCCTAGTTTACAATCCTGATACCTATGATATCTATATAGACGACCAGGAGGTCAGCGAATACAAGGCGTACTGCATAGCTTGTGCCAATGCCTCGCAATACGGTAATAATGCTTATATCGCTCCGGATGCTTCTGTTCGCGACGGACTGATGGATGTAACCATCATCCAGCCTTTCACCGTCATCGATGCTCCTCAGATTGCCATACAGTTGTTCAATGGCAAACTGCCTAGCAACAGCCGTGTAAAGACGTTCCAATGCAAGAAACTGCATGTTCATCGTAGCCGTCCGGCAGCAATACATTACGATGGTGACCCTATAAATACAGGTACGGATATCGATATTCAGATTGTTCATGACGGACTTCTTTGTATTTCTCCGCAGCATGAGGGACTTATCGATAAGACTCCTAACTTCCCGAATGCCATCCTTGAGCAGTTCAACAACTTTTTCCAGCGGAGCGAATCAATACTGCAGGACAACATACGCCGCACCCAGGAACTCCACAAGAAAAACATAGAGACAATAAAAAAACTTGCAAAGAAATAAATCCTTGCAAGTTTTTTATTCATTGTCGATGCCCTGCGCAGAACATCGTAATGTCTTACTTTTTCTTCATTGCAGCGTAGCGGTTCATGAACTTGTCCACGCGACCTGCTGTGTCCACCAGCTTAGCCTTACCTGTGTAGAATGGGTGAGAAGAAGATGAGATTTCGAGTTTTATTACAGGATACTCCTGACCTTCGAAAATCTCAGTGTCGTTTGACTTTGCAGTCGAACGTGAGAGAAACATATCGCCGTTTGACATGTCCTTGAAGATTACAGGACGATAGTTTTCTGGGTGAATACCTTTTTTCATTTTCCTTTAAACGTTTAAATATTATACTATTACGGGCAGACGGTATATACGTCAGCACTGTGTAATGGGTTAAATCGGCTGCAAAGGTAGTGATTATTTATGATTTACCATGTACAATGTACAATTTTTTTTACTTGCTAGTCTTTTTATTCTGTGATAGGCTTGTACTTCGGCACGAGCAACTTCATCAGAGCCCATGCTATGAGGTAAGCTACAGCACAGTAGCAGAATACTATCATATAACCTGCAGTCTTGCCTGTCTCTCCAAAGAACTGGAATGCCTCGCCCTGTCCTTCAGCGTAGGTGAACAGCAGACCTGAACCCCAGTTGATGGCAAACGAACACAGACCTCCGAACATAGTACCGATACCGGTGATGGATGCGATTGCCGACTTCGGGAACATATCGCCGATAGTGGAGTAGAGGTTTGCCGACCATGACTGGTGACCGGCTCCTGCCAGACCGATGATTATACATGGGAACCATACCGACTGTGCGGAAAGTGGTTGTGCAAACATTGCAAATATAGGGAAGAATGCAAATATCAGCATGGCGAGCATACGGCCGGAATAAGGTTCCATACCCTTGCGCTCTACAAAGAACTTAGGCAGATAACCGCCACCAATGCTGACTGCAGTAACGATGAGGTAGAGAACGAAGATGAGAGCCTGTCCCATTCCTGTCGATGACTTATAGCCGAGTTCGGAGAAATATGCCGGAGCCCAGAAAAGGAAGAACCACCACACGCCGTCGGTCAACAGTTTGCCGACAATGAAAGACCAGGTCTGACGATAAGCGAAGCACTTGATGAATGGAATCTCCAGATTGTCGTTTGCCTGCTGACGGTTCGGGTCTGCAGTCTTTTCCTCAGCTGGAGCATTGTTGTCCTGCTGGATGTAAGCCAGTTCGGCACCGTTCACATAACTGCTCTCCGATGGTTTGTTGTAGAGTACGGCCCACAAGATAGCCCAGATAAATCCGATTCCACCAATGATTATGAATGCCATTTCCCATCCCATCGCACTTGCCAGTACCGGGATAGTGAGTGGGGCAGCCAGAGCTCCTACGCTTGCACCTGCATTGAATACCGATGTGGCCAGAGCGCGGTCTTTCTTCGGGAAATATTCTGCTGTCACCTTGATGGCTGCAGGGAAGTTTCCTGCTTCACCTGTAGCAAGTACCATGCGGCAGGCTAGGAACAGCCAAACAGAAACGGTCGAGATGCTGAGTGCCAGTTTTGAACCTGCTTCCACAGCCTGAAGCGTTGCTAAGTTTGGAATTTCCAGTATATGCATGGTTACTAGTCCGCATGCAGCATGGAGACATGCACCGAGCGACCATATCACGATAGCCCATATGTATCCCTTCTTTGTTCCCATCCAGTCGATGAACTTACCGGCAAACAATGAAATCACGGCGTAGAAGATGGAGAATATGGCTGTAATCTTACCATAGTCGGCATCTGTCCAGTGGAAATCGATGGCAATAAAATCTTTCCATGTGAGCGACAGTACCTGACGGTCCATGTAGTTCACAGTAGTCGCTAAGAATAGCATTGCACAAATTACCCAACGGTAGTTTGTCATTTTTTCTTGAATCTTTGACATAGTATTAAAAAGTTAATAGGTTTTGCTCATTTTCTGTTTTCTGTTATCTCCACTCCCATGCCTTCACAATCGGCTCCGAGTGGGGGATTGTCTTTGATGAGTCGCAGACTTATGGACTCTGCCTGGTCAAACTCCTTGAACAGTGCTGCAACTATTCTGCCTGCCACATGTTCCAGCAGTCGGCTTGGTTTTGCCATCTCCTCTTTCACTATTTCATGCACCCTTGCATAATTTATGGTATCAGCTACATCGTCAGTCAGGATGGCTTTCGTGAAGTCCGTTACGATTTCCAGATCGATAGTGAAATCGGCTCCTACGGTCTGCTCTTGTTCCATCACGCCGTGGTTGGCATGAATATGAAGCTGCCTGATGATAATCTTATTCGTCTGCATTATCTGTTGTCTCAACAGGTTCGTTATTCCCTGGCAGATAGCGTTTCAGGGCACGTGCCACACCGTCTTTCCACGAATTGATATTGTCGCTGTCCGTCTGCAGACTGCTCACCACCTTGATGGCGTGCTGCAGAGGCATACGGTAGCGGAGCATACCAGAAATCAGTTTGGCATAGTTCCAGTATTCCTTGTTGAAACGCTCCGAAAGGCCCTCGATGGTAGTCTTGTATCCACGGCGGTTCACAAACTGGAAATCATAGCGTTTCTGTCCCTTCTCGTCAATATTCTTGATGATGTATCCGGAAACGACGGTCTTGGGCAGGGCAATGCCGTCATCGTCGTCCAATACACCAGTGAAAATCTCGTATGGATATCCGTCCAGAATTCCTACGAAAGCCACCCATTTCTCCTTGTTGTTCTGAAAGCGTACTACGTCGCATTCCAGTACTCTTGGGCGCACCTCCGTCACCTCTGGCCAGTCAGTAATTTGTGTTTCCATCGTTTATTCTTTTGGCATGTTAAGTGCAATGAAATCCTCGTCGAGCTGCTTCTGATCCACAACGCTCGGAGCATCCAGCATGACATCGCGTCCGCTGTTGTTCTTTGGGAAGGCGATACAGTCACGAATCGAATCGAGACCGGCGAAGATGCTTACCCAGCGATCCAGTCCGTATGCCAGACCACCGTGTGGCGGAGCACCATACTTGAAAGCATTCATGAGGAATCCGAACTGTGCCTCGGCCTTCTCTGGTGTGAATCCGAGAATCTCGAACATCTTTGCCTGCAGTTTCGGGTCGTGGATACGTATCGAACCGCCACCCAGTTCCACTCCGTTACATACCATGTCGTATGCATCGGCACGTACTGCAGCAGGGTCGCTGTCGAGCATCGGAATATCCTCGTCCATAGGGTGAGTGAACGGGTGGTGCATAGCCATCAGACGGTTTTCCTCGTCGCTCCATTCAAACATCGGGAACTCGGTTACCCAGAGCAGAGCAAACTTATTCTTGTCTCTCAGTCCGAGGCGTTCGCCCATCTCCAGTCGCAGTTCGCAGAGCTGCTTACGGGTCTTCATTGCGTCGTCGCCTGAAAGAATCAGGATGAGATCGCCAGGCTTAGCCTGCATCTTCTCCTTCAGGGCGTTGAGGTCGGCTTCTGAGTAGAACTTGTCAACACTCGACTTCACGCTTCCGTCCTCCTGAACACGTGCATAGACCATTCCCTTCGCACCAATCTGCGGACGCTTTACCCATTCCGTCAGTTTGTCAATATCTTTTCTTGTATATGAAGCACATCCTGGAGCGCATATACCACCGATGTAAGCAGCAGAATCGAATACGGCGAACGTACCTTTCTTCATCACGTCGTCCAGTTCCACGAACTCCATGCCGAATCGCATATCCGGTTTGTCGCTTCCGAATCGTTTCATACATTCAATCCAAGGCAGACGTAGGAAGTTGCCTTCTATCTCTACTCCGCGTAGTTCCTTGAACAGGTGCTTTGCCATTCCTTCAAAAGTCTGTATGATGTCCTCCTGAGTTACGAACGACATCTCGCAGTCAATCTGTGTGAATTCCGGCTGACGGTCGGCACGCAGGTCTTCGTCGCGGAAACACTTCACAATCTGGAAATACCTGTCCATACCTGCAACCATGAGCAACTGCTTCAGGGTCTGAGGCGACTGTGGCAGAGCGTAGAATTGTCCCGGGTTCATACGCGACGGAACGATGAAGTCGCGGGCACCTTCAGGAGTAGAACCTATGAGCATAGGAGTCTCAATCTCCAGGAATCCGAGGTTCGACAGGTAGTTTCTTACGGCGATACAGAACTTATGACGCAGTTCCAGATTCTTGCGTACAGCGGTGCGTCGCAAGTCCAGATATCTGTACTTCATTCTCAGATCGTCGCCTCCGTCCGAATTATCCTCGATAGTGAACGGGGGAGTCAGCGATGCATTCAGCACGGTGAGTTCATCCACCTCAATTTCGATGTCGCCCGTAGGTATATTCTTGTTCTTGCTGTAGCGTTCAGCCACAGTACCGGTAATCTGAATCACGTATTCGCGTCCCAGTTTATTTGCCTGTTCGCAGAGTGGTGCGTTCGTCTCCTCGTTGAATACCAACTGAGTGATTCCGTATCTGTCTCTCAAGTCAACAAACGTCGAGCGCTGCACCCATCCTGCCAGGGTCACTTTCTTGCCGGCATCCGAGAGTCTGAGTTCTCCTGCCGTATGTGTTCTGTACATATTGTGTCTGATTTTTAATTTTGCTGCGAAGTTACGAATAATATACCAAAAGTCAAAAGCCAAAGGCTGAAAAACTTAAATGGTCAATGGTAAATGGTCAATGGTAAATTAAAATGGCATTCCCACAGCGAAGTGAAACGCCAGGTCTCGGCTCAGTCTCGGGTGGTAGATAGGGAAGTGGTCTCTGCCTTCGTATGCCGGATTGATGGCCTTCATACCGAGGTCGAAGCGCAGGATGAAGAAGTCCATGTTGAACCTCAGACCGATGCCGTAGGCCAGAGCCATCTGTTTCCAGAACTTGTCAAATCGGAACTCACCCTCCGGCTGGTCTTCGTATTCGCGTATTGTCCACACGTTACCGGCATCCACGAAGAAGGCTCCGTGCAGTTTCCAGAACAGATATGCACGTACCTCCATCGACATGTCTAGTTTGATGTCGCCCGACTGGTTGATGAAGTTTATCCTCTGGTCTGCACCCTTATATGCACCGGGACCCAGTCTGCGCACCAGCCATCCTCTCACGCTGTTGGCACCTCCCGAGAAATATCTTTTCTCAAACGGCAGAATCGTTGAGTTGCCGTAAGGATAGGCAATGCCGAAGTTTATGTGCCACGCCAGCGAATTATTGTAATCGAGTCTGAAACTCTTCGCATAGTCGAAGTCAAACTTCACATACTGTGCATAAGCTATCCCGCAGAAAGTGTACTGTCCCTTGTCGTTCCTCTTTCCGTTGACCATACCGGTCATGGCACGCAGCATGTTTCCTGATGTTTCTATGCTTATCTTGAATGTGTGAGCCGTCTTTCCGAAAGTCTGCTGAGTGGCTCCTAGCGAATTATAGGTGTAAATATACCCCATCTTTGTGATGAGCAGGTTCTCGTAGTTGTACTTCAGTATGGCATTCGTCTTTCCCAACGAATCGATATACTGTTCTTTGAACGTCTTCGACATCCAGGGCATATACACATAGTTCACTTCCAGAAGGTCGAACCTGTGCTGCACCCTCCGTTTGTTTGCCAGCCACCTGTATCTCCATGCTCCAGTCAGCACTCGCCTGTGAAACTCCGGGCGGTTCTGCAGGTTGTATTGCAGCGATATTTCCGATGTCGAGTTATGGCGTACAGCCCAGTCTTTCTTTACAAACGGAAGAAGGAACGAGGGGAACGTCAGTTTGGCTTCTGCTCCGAACTCTATGTAGTGGTGTCCGTCGTAGCCTTCCAGTCCCGTAATCATTTCGTATGCTTCCCGCAGTTTCAGCGAGGCTGTCTCGCTTCCTCTGAACACATTCTTGTGGCTGATGGTTCCCGATATGGCTGCTCCCAGGTCGCCCGCCGTGTTCGTTGCTTCCAGGTCGGCACCGATAGAGTAGGGGCGTCCGTGGTTCACCTGCATCACCACGTCTATAGTGTCAGTCTGTGGTCTTTCGTTGAATACAATCGAGGTGAAAGCCACACCCGGCAGCCGTTGGAAGTTCGAATACGTCTGCTTCGTGTGGTTGTCGTTATACGGTTCGCCTTCCTTTATCAGCGTATTCGACGAATAGAAATGCTTTCTGAAATGATACTTCCCGTCGCTTTCAGCCAGATAGTTTATTTTGCCTATGTAGTATGGACGATGAGGCTCGAAGTCGCTTCGTCCGTTCTCCAGGTGCAGACCAATCTTCATCGTCAGGTCCACCTGCTTGCTGCCTCTCAGCGTGTCAATCCTGAACTTTATGTCGTCTCTAGTAAACTTGTAATAACCGATGCTTCTGAGCTTAGAGGCTATACGGTTCCGTTCCTCGTTCAGGCGGTTAATGTCGAGCGGCATACCGTTCCACAACAGGCTTTCGCCCCTATCTACAGCCTTCAGCACCGAGTCGATACCCTCGTCCTCAATATCCCGTTCTATGCTCTTTACGTAATAGCGTTCGCCCTGATTCACTACATACTTCAACGTCAGCCTCTTTCCGTACGTTACGGTGTCGATGCCCACTTTTGCTCCCAGATACCCCGCATTCGCCAGCACCTTCCTCATGTTTCCCCTCGAACTCTCAGCCTTGTCCCTGCTAAACACCACCGGAGCCTCGCCTATCTTTCTCCACATCTTGCATGTCCACTTCGTCGTGTCCAGTCCCGACAGCGTGTAAATCCTCAGCGGCACCTTTCCTCCCAGCCACTTCGTGTTCGGCTGCTGCTGATTGTACGACTTCAGATTATAGTCCTTCAACTCCTTTTTTCCCTCCGCATAGTTCATCTTCACGTTCTTCAGCAGATACTCGTCCTCGCCCAGATACTTCTCGACAGAACAACTAGCCACCACACATATATAAATAATGTGTAGCGCCATCCGCACCA
Source organism: uncultured Bacteroidaceae bacterium (assembly GCA_905233285.1). Classification (GTDB taxonomy): domain Bacteria; phylum Bacteroidota; class Bacteroidia; order Bacteroidales; family Bacteroidaceae; genus Minthosoma. The sequence continues at coordinate 3,199 of CAJODY010000078.1, read as the reverse complement.
TGCGTTTTATGTTCTCAGAGGGGTAAATCATAAAAATCGCACAAATATAGACAGTTTTTTCCTAATTCTTCGTAACTTCGCCGTGAAAAATAAAAAGGCGCCCTGTCGTCATGTCGAAATGTCGATATAACGTCATGTCGTTTAAAAGGCGCCCCCAAAAGAATGATTTCAAAGAATAAGATAAAATACATCCGCTCCCTCGCTCTTAAAAAAAACAGGGATTCCGACAGAGTCTTCGTAGCCGAAGGTCGCAAGCTCGTAGCCGACCTCCTGCCGCATTTCGCTCCTCTCTACCTCGCAGCCACCGACGAATGGGTGGCAGCCAATCCCGGTCTCTCTCGTTACTTCCCTGCCGATATGGACATCGTGACCGACGACGAACTCCAGCGTGCCAGCCTTCAGCAGTCGCCTCAGGGCGTACTTGCTATCTTCCGTCAGCAGACCGACGAGACGCCCTTGGTAGAAGTGACAGCCCGCGAACTCTGCCTCATGCTCGACGACGTGCAGAACCCCGGCAACCTCGGCACCATAGTCCGTCTTGCCGATTGGTTCGGCATTCGCCACATCTATTGCTCTCCGGGCACAGCCGACATCTACGGTCCCAAGACCGTACAAGCCACGATGGGCAGCCTTGCCCGCGTCCGGGTTCATTACTGCGACCTGAGTGAGGCGCTCCGTTCTCTTCCTTCCTCCGCCGCTGTTCCCGTCTATGGCACCTTCCTCGATGCCCCATCCCTCTACGACTCCCCGCTATCCCAGCATGGCATCATCGTCATGGGCAACGAAGGCAACGGCATCAGCCCCTCCGTAGCGCAGTACGTCACCCGACGTCTTTTCATACCCCCGTACCCCGAAGGCCGTGAGACAGCTGAATCGCTCAACGTAGCAATCGCCACCGCCGTCATCTGTGCTGAATTCCGCCGACCCGACAGTAATCCCACTCAAAAATAATCGGATTAATTTTGTGTTTCACTCATTTATCCGTAAGTTTGCAGCGAAGAAAACGCCTTGACTAAATTACTATATGAAAAGAAAGGACATAGTTGACCGAATTAGCAAGACCATACATCGCATAGCTCCGACAGCTACAGTGATTCTGTATGGTTCAGAAGCGCGTGGTGATTCACGTCAGGATAGCGACATCGATGTCCTGATTCTGCTCGACGGCGACAAGCGTGATTTGAAACATGAAGATGAAATAGCAGGCGAACTCTACGACATTGAACTTTCTACAGGCACTCTCATTAGTCCGATGATTATGCCTCGTAAGCAGTGGGAGCATCGCCCGTTTAAGACGCCATTTTATATTAACGTAATGAACGAAGGGATAAGAATATGAACGAAACATTAGACAATCAAAGTAGAATGTCGCTTATCGACTATAGACTTTCAAGAGCATATGAAACCATAGATGAAGCAAAGTTATTGGCAAATGAAGGTCATTATAATGCGGCCTTCAATCGTTTGTATTATGCATGCTTCTATGCAACTCTCGCTCTCTTTGTTTTACATAATATTACAACATCAACACATGTGGGAGTGAAAACCATGCTTGGTCTTCAATTTGTGTCAAAGGGGATTATTCCCAAAGAATATGGTAAAACTTACAGCCGTCTCTTTGAAATACGCCATAGTGGTGATTATGACGACTTTGTTTATTGCGATAAGGAGATGACAGAAGAATATATACCCAAAGCAGAATCCTTCATTAATACAATAAAGAAACTTATTCAAGAATAAGTACTCATTAACCTTTAATCCTTAACCATTAACCATTACATTATGACCTAATAATACATAATGACATATAATCAGAAAGCGTCCGCTTAAAATCTTGTTCTTCGAATTTCGGCAAAAAATTAAAGAACACGCAAGAGTAAAAAGCACGGATGCTCACGCCGATGGCGTGGGCTTTTACTCGGATATGATAGCAATGGTGTTTGCCGATACCAGGGAGAACGTAGACGAAAGTAATTGTCCACGTTTTCTTTTTTATATACATGAACAACTTTATTATTAACCTATAAAACCTTATCGATTATGAAAAGAATTTTACTTTCTTTATTTGTAGTACTCTCATCTTGTAACGCATGGGCATACGATGCATATATTGATGGGATATATTACAATCTGAATTCTAGTACAAAAACTGCCACAGTTACGTATAAAACAACTAGTTACAACTCCTATTCTGACGACGTTATTATCCCTTCTTCTGTTACGTGTTCTGATGTTACTTATAGTGTTACAAGTATTGGTCAGGCAGCTTTCTCTAGTTGCACGGGCTTGACTTCTATAAAGATTCCGAATAGTGTTACAGGTATTGGTAATTATGCTTTCTCTAGTTGTATTTAGAGACCTCTAAACAACCATAAACTATGAAAAATACATAGAGATAAACCTCTGTATATCAACTACTTTTAGATTTTAACACTTCGGACGGTGGTTCTCAAAAATCCGCTTACCTTTGCAACGCATTTCTACCGCGGAGAATTTTGAGGGCTTTTATTTTGCCATCTCGTGGACAGGGTTGACAAAGGGTGTCAATGATTGACGAAAGTTCACTCCGTGGCGGCTTTTCCAACAGAAGATAAACTTTCTCACCTCTCCTATATCAATACTTAGACATCACATATTGGAGCCACATCAGATACAAAACTCTGGTGAGGCTTTATTGTGTATATACCTTTTTAGTCATAAATCTTACCCAAAACACAGCCGAAATCCCAATTGTCATTCATTATACTTACATGTTCGATATTGTCAAAATCCGCTTCAATCCGCTTCAAAATCCTGTTTTATCCACGAATAACAGCCAAAAACAAGGCTCAACTGCGTGATTGTTTCGTGATGCACCTGTTATCAAAAAGTGGCTTGCCCTCCGATTCGTAACGGGGTTCCTTTGCAGCACGATTCCACTAAAGGGTCGTGTTGTAAAATGACAAATAATCAAATCACGTTCAATGACCTTCCGTAGGTCGTTGCCGAACTTCGGGATGAAGTATCAGGCATGAAGGCGTTACTGCTGAACCTTCAGAACAGACCAACTCAGCAGCGAGAGAACAGACACCGCCCTGTCACGCCAGAGCAGGTAGCCGAATACACCAACATTCCCCTTGCGACCATCTATCAGAAACTCGCAAACAGGGAAATCCCTGGCTCCAAACCCGGCAAGCGATGGGTCATTTATCTTGACGAG
>CAJODY010000077.1 GCA_905233285.1 uncultured Bacteroidaceae bacterium | reverse complement strand
GTCGATTGGATTTGTTTTTTAGCATCATAATAATACGTTTTTTAGTTTTGGGTGTGTGGATGCCGTTGGCGAGGACACAGGCCTGAATGCCCATCGCTTTCTGCATTAATAAATGGATATACTGGCTTTCATTAAAGCCATAAGAGAGTACGTCTGCGTCTGCTTCATACTCGTGGAGGATGCGCAGTTCCTGACGCAAGAACCACACCACGGGGTTGAACCATTGCAGAGCCGTGAGCAACTCTACGACCATGATATCGTAGCTATGACGATGGCGCACATGCGCCTCTTCGTGAGCAAGGATAGTCGGCAAAGTCGCGTCGTTGTTCCAGTCGGTACGCGATAAAACTATTGTCTTCATCCATGAGAATGGAGCGACAGCCTCTTCCACCACACATACCTGTGTTCCTGTCGGCATAATATGTATCTCACCACCACGAACCATCTTCGTCAGTTGTCTGTAACTCCGTATCAAGAACAAGAGGCGGACGATAGTTCCAATCAGAAGCATAGCAACCAACGGAATAGTCCAGTCAAAACTCTGTTCCAATGCTTCCGTAACGGGTAGGATAGTGTCAACATTAGCATCTACAGCCGCTGGTGTAAGGGAGCTATCTACAACTACTGTCTTATGGAACGTAATCACACAGAAGGGTAGTACTGCTGAGAGAATAATGCCTGATAGCAACACGATACGGTTCAACTTATGCATCGTTTCGCGTGAGAGCAACAGCATATAGAAAAGGTAGAAAATAGCAATCAGCGCAGCGACCTTCAGGTCGTATATTATAAGATCAGTCAACATTGCTTCTATTCTTTAAGATTGTTAGGATTTCGTTAATATCCTCCTGGGTGAGTTCATCTTCTTCTGCAAAGAATGATACGAGCGATTTCACAGACCCTCCGAAGAACGTATTCTTCACTTCCTTCATCATTCGACTCGTGTATGCCTCGCGACTGATGTTTGGATAGAAAAAGAAAGTCTTTCCGCAATTCTCCTGTTTCTTTGCACTAATAAACCCCTTTTTAGTCAGAATCTTCAGAAACGTTGCGATAGTGGAGTAGGCAGGACGAGGTTCAGGATAGCATTCTATAATCTCATGTGTTGTCATTCCACCATTCTTGTCCCACAGCACATTCATTATATCCAGTTCCGCCTTTTTTGTCAGCGTCCATTCTTCATTCGACTTAGCCATATTATTTAAAGTTTTAGATTTTCTGCCGCAAAGATAATCTAATGTTTTAGATATAGTCAAAATTATTGAATAGAAAAATGGTTCTCCGTCCGCAACTTTAACTTCTATTATTAGATATTTCTTCCGCTTTTTTAAATATTAAGAAATGTCTTCGTCCCAAGGTATATTTTTTTGTTCCTCAGTTTTAATGTTCTCATGTCTCAGTCTTGAAAATAAATCGCGAGGGGAATAAAAATAATCCCCATGGGATTTTTTAAAATCCCCTAGGGATTAATAAAAATCGCGACGCGATTTTTTATTATTACTGGGACGTGACAATCTTTTAATATGCAGCTACGGAACGCATCGCTGCGCCCCGTAGTTTTGCCTGCTTTTGAAAAAAGTACTATTTAATTAATCTGTGAATTTATACAACACTTTTATTGTATGATGATGTCACGTTTTTTGTATTCGAAAAGTTTCTGATTGGAACGGAGTTCTTCGACGCTGAGGTTGGATTCTACTGAACCTTTCCAATTGGCTCCCCAGGCAGAGAATGGTTCGCCGTCGGGTTCGACATAGGTTATGGTTTCGATGTCGAGAGGCAGGGGCTCGTAAACTTTAAAGGTTGCAACGAAATCGCCTGACTTACCCTCGACCCAGTAGATTTCTCCGAGTGGATAATCGACCAATTCCTTGAGTTTGTACTGGTGTCCGTTCGCGTCGAGGAGCATTCCGCCTTTTTCCACCCCCATGTATTCGCGCAACCAGTTCTGTTCGTGGGCTACGGCTACGTAAGTGGCTTCGGGGGTGAGCCATAGAGCCTTTGTACCCTCTTTGAGGGGCTTGATGAGATGGGCATCGGTATAGACCGACCATGTGCCGCTGTTGTTCTTGTTGTAGTCGTGGGCAGGACGGACAAGAGTGGGGTGATGCATTTCGGGTTTCTGGTCGAAACCTTTCATGGTTGCAAAATATTGTAGCCCTCTTATGTTCCATTCAATTTCGCCGCGCAGATGCCAGTTGGGTACTCCGTAGATGCTGACGGTTTTTGTAGAGGGCAGGAGACGCGGGAAGTATATCTTGAAGTCGATAGTGCTGTCCTTGGGAGCCGTAAATTTGAAATATTTGTACCACGCGTCAGCCGGTTCGCAGCGGATTGCACGATACTGTGCTCCTGTCTCACGATCTACGATGGCTGTCTCGTCGGAGGCTAACCAGAAGTTGCTGACTGAGGTGGCTGGCATTCTCATGTAGCAGTGAAGTACCGTGAAGCCTTCTTCTTCAGTAAGCTGGAAGTTGAGAGGAACAAGTCCGTCCTTCATATCACGCGAGTATCGGTATTCCTCATGGATGGGCGGGATGGTACGGAGTGGTACGTTCTTTACCCATACTCCGTCGCGACCTTCTACGTGGCGGTCTTCCGAAGAGCGCCATATAACCGTGGAGTCACCCGTTTCTTTGTCGATATCCATTTGCGGACAAGGCATCCAATAGTGAGGTCCGTCGTAGAGCACGGTCACGTCTTTTATCTTTTTTGCCTGAATGGTTGCCGATGCGCAAACCATCAGGGCGATGATTGTCAATGTTTTCATAAGTCGTAAGGGGTTAATATTCATATTTTATAACGTACGTTCGAATGTATTGGTTTTCTTATTGCGGAACTCCAGATAGCACGAGGTATTGAAGGTTGTACCTAGTGGAGTATGGGTGGAGTAGAGCAGGATGATGCTGAAGGCGCTCTGCAAGCCAGAGGTATTTCAGTCCGCGACGGCTGTCGTGTAGTTCGAAGAGGAACTGCTTCTGGGAGAAGGAGAGGAAATAGCCTGGAGTTGTGTTGTCGTACCAGATTGCCATGCGTAGCAAGCGGTCGAACACTTCGACGTCTTGTTTTTCTTCAAAGACGTATATTGTACTCATGCTCAAGGTGTCGGAACTGTGAAGGCACTCTATCTCTCCTGCTTCGGCTCTGCCGTATGATGCCATTTTCTCTATGAACTCGTCCATCTTGCCTGGTGCCTTGTAGGCTGTATCCGTTTCGATTGCTACTGAAGCATACTGGATTGTAGGTTCTGCTTCGTCGGTTGGCATATAGACTGGAAGAGAGTCTTCTGCTTCGGTCTGCTGAACAGGGACGTTAGGTTTCTTTTCCTGCTTTGCCGTAACTTGTGCTACTAGCGGAGATTCAGAAGACTGGGTAACTACCGTAACATTTGTTTGTGGTTCTTCCTGTTGCGTAGGTGTGGTTGTACTTGCAGCTATTACGGATGCATCCTTTAGAGTGTCGATCTGTGCTATGGAAGGATTCTGCAACTCGGATGGGTGTATATTTATTAATAATGTGTAACCAATGAGACATACAGCAACGATTGAGGCTGCTATGGAGAGCCAACTATAGGAGCGACGACGTGACCCAGCTGCCTGCTGCATGACTCGTTCGTTGAGTCCTGCTGGCATCTCAGGACGTCGCCCTTCGCGTCGTGCTATTGCTTGGCGCAGAGCTGTGTCCTGCTCTTGAATCTGTTTTATGTCTTTTTCGTTCATCGTTGCATCGTTTTGATTACTCGGTATAGTTTCTTTCTCGTGCGGCTCAACTTGGAGGCTATAGTAGAAGGATTTTGCTCTGTGATGTATGCTATGTCCTTTATGCTTTGGTCGTCGAAGTAGAACATTGTAATAATTGCCTGTTCAGCGGGAGGTAGGAAGTCGAGTGCACGTTCAATGAGTTCGATTGTGGCATCGTCAGTATTTTGGAATGTCTCTGCCAACGTTTCTTCCTGTATGCTCTCAAGGTCGGTCTCGCGATCATCTACATAGAGTATCGGTGGTTTTCGTTTGCGGATGAAGTTGAGCGATTCGTTGTATGCTATTCTACTTAGCCATGTTGAGAGGCTTGCCTGCGACGTGTCGTATGAGTCGATGTGACGGAATGCTTTCAGAAACACGTCCTGATATACTTCCTCGGCATCTTCCTGACAGAAGACAATTCGTGCTATCTGACGAAAGACAATTTCCCCGTATGTCGTCAGCAGTTCCTGCTGGGCATGAGAATCATCCGATTTCAGTCGCTCGATTAGCTTTTCGCTGGTCTTGTTCATTCTGTCTCTGTGACTTCTACTTCTATATACACGCAAATTTATGAAAATATTGCAAGAATGAAAATAAACCTTTTTCCTTTTGTATTTCTCTAACTTTGCACTATATTTGCAAGCGAATTGCATTAATAACCTTTAAACACATTTTATTTATGAGAAAGTTATTTTATTTAGTCCTTATGTTTGGCTTCATGTGCGGAACATTCAGCATGATTTCATGTGGCGACGGCGACGGAAAAAAGAATCCCGAGAATACAAATGGAGGGGAAGATTTCGGTGCTGATGGTGTTAAGGGATATTGGATTAAAGATAGTTGGGAGACTCTGCTGTTTGATGGATATGCTGATGCATCATGGGGAAAGTTTAGTGTAAAGGGAGATGTATCCATGATGTTATATCTTGATGGCGAAGGTGGCGGCGTTATGTATAGATTTGTCACAACTCTTGACAAGTTGATAGTGAAGAATGATACAGGCTACGTTAAAGATAAGAAACAATACACTTCTGGTTATGTTGGAAGGTTCCAGGATACTGTTGATGGAAGCGAAAATGATTTTTATCATCCATGTCTATTTGCAAGTAATTTTTCGACTACTGAAATTAAAAGTTTGAACCAAACATATCCTTTGACTTATTACATTCAAGGTTCCACAATGACGATTTACTTTAATAACAATACGGAAACTTTGATGCTAAGTGTAGTCTCGGGTCAGGTATCGCAATACCACAGAATGAAGAAGGTGGGCTGATGAGTTGCAGGGAATAATTCAATAACCCTTAAAAACTGATATTATGAAAGTTGGAATTCCAAAAGAGATTAAGAACAATGAGAACCGCGTGGGTATGACTCCTGCGGGAGTGGCTGAATTGTGCCGACATGGCCACGAGGTCATGGTGCAGCATACTGCCGGCGAGGGCAGCGGATTTGCTGACGAGGAGTATGTGAAGGCAGGGGCACGGATTCTGCCAAGCATCGAGGCTGTATATGAGGAGGCTGAGATGATTGTAAAGGTGAAGGAACCTATCGAACCGGAGTATAAGCTGGTGCGCAAGGGACAGCTGCTGTTCACGTATTTCCATTTTGCATGCGAGAAGGAACTGACGGAGGCGATGCTGAAGAGTGGGGCAGTATGTCTGGCGTACGAGACGGTACAACTGCCGAACGGGTCGCTGCCTCTGCTGCAACCGATGAGTGAGGTAGCTGGACGCATGGCTGTAATCAATGGCGCGTATTACCTGCAGAAGACGAAGGGCGGAAAGGGCAAGCTGATAAGCGGTGTGCCTGGCGTGAATCCGACGAATGTGCTGGTTCTCGGAGGTGGTACGGTAGGGGAGGCTGCTGCAATGATGGCTGCGGGTATGGGTGCAAACGTAACTATTACGGATATATCCCTGCCTCGTCTGCGACAGTTGGATATCGAGACTCCGCCTAATGTGCATACGCTGTATTCGTCGAGCCATAATATCTGTCAGTTGCTGCCTACGGTGGACATCGTGGTGGGTAGTGTGCTGGTGCCAGGCGACAAGACTCCGCATCTCATCACTCGCGATATGCTGAAGATGATGGAACCGGGAACGGTACTGGTGGATGTGGCTATTGACCAGGGCGGCTGTTTCGAGACTTCACGTCCGACGACTCACAGCGAACCTGTTTATACCATCGACGGCATAGTACATTACTGCGTGGCTAATATTCCGGGTGCTGTGCCGAATACTTCGACGCTGGCTCTTACGAATGCTACTCTGCGCTATGCCATCGCACTTGCTGACAAGGGATGGAAGCAGGCTTGCAAGGATGACAGTGCTCTCGCAAAAGGTCTGAATATCGTAGAAGGAAAGGTTGTATTTAAACCTGTTGCTGATGTGTTTGGATTGAGCTATGAGGAGGTAAAGCTTTAGTCTTGGGCGCCGGGATTTTATCGACATAACGACATGTCGATATTCCGACTTATCGAAGGCGCCCCACAATAATAAATAAGAGGATACCGAATGGCATCCTCTTATTTCATTATTTAGATCTATTTACTATTTACTCTGCTGAGTAGTCAATCTTCGACATGCGAACGTAGGTAGCGTAGCGATGCTGTGCTGCTTTCTTTGCTGCGTCGAAGAGTTCCTGTGCTTCTGTCGGCTTAACCTTCTTGAGTGAGAGGTAACGTACTTCGCCGTCGAGGAATTCCTGGAACTTATCCCACTGTGGCTCCTTGGAGTCGAGCTGGAATGGGTTCTTGCCCTGTTCTGCGAGACGTGGGTCGAAGCGCCACAGATGCCAGTAACCACATTCTACTGCCTTTGCTTCCTCAGCCTGGCTCTTACCCATGCCGCCCTTAGCCTTGAGGCCGTGGTTGATACATGGAGCGTAAGCGATGACGAGTGACGGACCTGGGTATGCCTCTGCTTCGCGGAGTGCCTTGAGACACTGTGCGTTGTCAGCACCCATTGCAATCTGTGCTACATATACGTAGCCGTAGGTTGACTGCATGAGACCGAGGTCTTTCTTTGTGATGCGCTTACCACCTGCTGCGAACTGTGCGATGGCACCGATCGGGGTAGCCTTGGATGACTGACCGCCTGTGTTGGAGTAAACTTCGGTGTCGATGACGAAGATGTTGATGTCTTCGCCTGATGCGAGTGCGTGGTCGAGACCGCCGTAGCCGATGTCGTAAGATGCACCGTCGCCACCGATAATCCACTGGCTGCGCTTAACGAGGTAGTGGGAGAGTTCAGAGAGCTGCTTGCAAACAGGGCAACCTGCCTGACGGCCTTCGTTGATGAACGGAACGAGCTTGGCTGCTGCTGCCTTTGACTTGTCGGCATCGTCTTTGCCTGCAATCCATTCCTTAGCTGCTTCCTTGTAGCCCTCGGATGTCTTGTCGCTTGCGATCATCTCTTCGAGGAGTGTGACGATGCGAGCACGCATCTTCTTGTTTGCAAGTGCCATACCGAGACCGTATTCGCAGAAGTCCTCGAAGAGTGAGTTGGACCATGCTGGACCCTGACCCTTTGCGTTCTTGGTGTATGGAGTAGATGGGATGGAACCTGAGTAGATTGAAGAACAACCTGTAGCGTTGGCTACCATCTCGCGGTCGCCGAAGAGCTGAGAGATGAGCTTGACATATGGAGTCTCACCACAACCGGAGCAAGCACCAGAGAACTCGAAGAGTGGCTGAGCGAACTGGCTGACACGTGGGTTGGACTTGATGTCGATGAGGTCTTGCTTCGAAGTGACATTCTTAACGCAGTATTCCCAGTTCTTTGCTTCAGCGAGCTGACTCTCGAGGGATACCATCTTGAGTGCTTTGTTGCCTTTCTTGCCCGGACATACGTCAACACAGTTGCCGCAACCGAGACAGTCCATAACGCTTACCTGCATACGGAACTTCATGCCCTTGAACTGTGGAGGTGCTACCATTTCGAGCTTGGCATCGGCGAAGCCAGCAGCTTCTTTTTCATCCATTACGAACGGACGGATGGCTGCATGAGGACAAACGAATGCACACTTGTTACACTGGATACAGTTCTCGCTGTCCCAAGCCGGAACGAGTGCTGCAACACCACGCTTCTCGTATGCTGCCGTGCCCTGTTCCCACATACCGTCTTCGTAGCCCTTGTAAGCTGAAACCGGGAGGAGGTCGCCGTTCTGAGCATTGATAGGACGAACGAGATTCTTTATGAAGTCTGGATCGTTGCTTTCAACTTCTGGATCAGCAGGAAGTTTAGCCCATGCCGGGTCAACGGTGAGCTGCTTGTATTCGCCACCACGGTCAACGGCTGCGTAGTTCATGTTGACTACGTCTTCACCCTTCTTGCCGTAAGACTTCACGATAGCCTTCTTCATCTGTTCAACTGCGAGTTCGACAGGGATAACCTCTGTGATGCGGAAGAATGCAGACTGGAGGATGGTGTTGGTACGGTTGCCCAGACCGATTTCCTGAGCAATCTTGGTAGCGTTGATATAGTAAACTGTGATGTTCTTCTCTGCGAAGTACTTCTTCACGTTGTTAGGCAGATTCTTTACGAGGTCGTCGCCTTCCCAGATTGTGTTGAGGAGGAACTGACCGTTCTGACGCAGACCGCGGAGCACATCGTACATACGGAGGTATGCCTGAACGTGACATGCTACGAAGTTTGGAGTTTTAATCTGGTATGTAGAACGGATAGGAGTGTCACCGAAACGGAGGTGTGAACAAGTGAAACCACCTGACTTCTTTGAGTCGTAAGAGAAGTATGCCTGGCAGTACTTGTTTGTGTTTTCACCGATAATCTTTACAGAGTTCTTGTTTGCACCTACTGTACCGTCGGCACCGAGTCCGAAGAACTTAGCCTCGAAGATTCCTTCGCCACCGAGAGCCATTTCCTCGTCGAGTGGGAGAGAACGGAAGGTAACGTCGTCGATGATACCGAGAGTGAAGTGGTTCTTCGGTTCCTTCAGTTCGAGGTTCTTGTAAACAGAGAGAATCATGGTTGGAGTAACGTCGGCAGAACCGAGTCCGTAACGACCACCGATAATCATCGGGGCATTCTCCTGACCATAGAATGCATCCTTCACGTCGAGGTAGAGAGGTTCGCCGTTTGCACCCGGTTCCTTAGTACGGTCGAGTACAGCGATGCGCTTAGCTGTCTTTGGAACAGCAGCGAGAAGGAGTTCAACTGCGAATGGACGATAGAGGTGTACGCTTACCATACCATACTTCTTGCCGTTGGCATTTGCATAGTCGATAGCTTCGCGGGCAGCCTCTGTAGCAGAACCCATCAGGATGATTACTTCTGTAGCGTCCTTAGCTCCGTAGTATGTGAATGGCTTGTATTCACGACCTGTAATCTTAGAGATTGCAGCCATGTATTTTTCAACTGATTCTACAACCTTGTCGTAGTATGGGTTGCATGATTCGCGG
>CAJODY010000076.1 GCA_905233285.1 uncultured Bacteroidaceae bacterium | reverse complement strand
GAATAATTTTATTGATGATAGGCAATACGAGTCTATATATGGTGACTGTGAGGAGTTGGTAAAAGTTCTCCATCATCGCTGTAAAAAAATCAATGATACGGAATAAGAGGAGTTATAGGATGGGGGTAGCAACATCTTCCATCTTCCTTCTTCCATCTAACATCTTTACGACATTCATCAGACATCCGGGAAATCGGGCCTTTTCGGCCATTTCCAGTACAAAGATAGCACTTTTTACCCAAACTGGCAACAGCGTTAAGATTTCTTATCCATCAGGAGTGAAGGAATGTTAATTTTAAGAAGCCTAGTTGAGATGACTGGAGGGGTGTTTGAAGGAAAAATCTGCGAAAATCTGCAAAGAATGCAACCATTTAGTACGTGCACTCAACGGTGAATACGTGGACAGATACGAAGTGTAATTTTTAGCTCATCCGACATTTCGAGTGATAGAATAATAAGTTGACATAGAAGAAAATATGACGATAGGGTTACACAGGCCGTTTAATATGCCGCTGAAGAGTTTGGTATGGGTATGCCAATTCTCGAAGGGTTACAGGCAGAAGAAGGGTCATGACTTTTATATAGATTTCTTTCTTTGGATGCTGTCGGCAATAGCCGACCATGCGGACGACTTTGACGAGGAGAATGCCGAAGGCATCGTGAGGCCGCAGAATGCGCGACTCATTTTGGACCAGTTTGCTGGTTGCAGCTACGAGGATGTCAAGTCTAGCGTTCGCGCCACGCTGACGGCGCGCACCACCGACGCAGATAAAGTTGTATATAGCAATTACAAGAATACCTCTTATTATATTACCCTGGCTAAGAAAGTCAACCTGGTCAACGGCCGCGGTGAGTTGAACCTGTTGGGCGACAAGTTGGCCGTCGTGCGCAACTACCAGTTCTTTGAACTTTCCGACAAGCACCGCCTCATTATCTTTAGCGCGTTATGTCCCGAGTTCTTTGACAAACTGATAATCATTACGCAGGGTTACCGGCTGGTGAAGGGTGAAAGGACGTTGGAAGACGCGTTTTTCCGCAGTTTCTTGAAACGTAGTGGAAATGAGGGACTGATCAGATATATCACCAGTTTCAACGACAACTACCTTGAAGTGCTTCGTCACTGGGTGAAGACATTGAGGCTGTGTACGAGTGCTGGTATGGTGCGTCGCATGTATCTCGAAGAGATTGCACGGTTGGATCTGAGGGACTATTACGAGACGCTGATCAAGAAGACCGAGTCGTTTTTTGAGGACGAGTTTAAGGCCCGCGTCAAGCAAGAAGCGCAGTATCAGAAGATCCGTGATAGTTATGAGTACTTCGAGAAACGCGGTCTGACCGATTTAGGTTATGTGAACCTCTATGATATCAAGAAGAGTTTCCGTCTTTCGTTTGAGACGTTCAATGAACTGTTGAATAGCTATTATACACAGAACCGTCAGAAAGAGATTATCCTCTTTTCTAACACGGTAGCTTCGATAGACCAGCGCCGCCGCTTTGTGGTAGATGGTATTGCAGCGCTGAAGATACGAATCATCAAGAAGAGCTGATATGGATATAAGTCAACTTTGGACTCCTTTAGAGCCGATTACTGAGAACCGCGCGTTAATCCGGCAAGACCTGGAGCGCGGTTTAGCGCCAAACCTGCCCTATTTCATTGTAGGTTTGGAGGATGTCAAGTCCTCCTTGGGAGGATTGATTTCGAATCTTGACGATCATTTCTCTTACGGAATGATCAGGGGACAGTATGGTAATGGCAAGTCGAATCTAATGAAATACCTGCGGTATTACTTTGAGCAGCATAGTGAGAGCCATGCCAAGGTAAGCATCTGGCGCGCCGACGTTGACAGGTATGATATTGTCACTTTCCTGCTCTATATCCTTCAGAACGAGTTTGAGTCCAATCTGCTTTCATCGCTGAAAGCAGTCGTGGAAGATGGTAAGATATCCGATATGTGCGATTCGAATAGCGGATCCTTTGGTGCTATTAAGGGATTTGTAGACCAGATATCAGAGAAAATCGATGCTGAGGATGATTTAAAGACCTTGGTTGCCTTAGGAACCGGGAAATATTACGATGCCAATAAGTTCAAGCCTTATGGCTTGCAGAAGTTGACTGACTATAACCGCCGCGAGGTTTTGGTGTTCTTTTTGAACGCTTTGGCCTATACCCAGCACTATATCATATTCTGTATTGATGAGTTGGAGAAGATTCAGGAGAAGTCGAAGGCCCGTTTCCAGAGTTTCCTGACGACGTTCAGGGAACTGATAGACCTCTCCAGTTCTATCCATGGTCACATGATATTAGGTTCGATTACAGATGCCGTGTCAAAGACGGGCGACCATTCGTTTGACTCATATAACCCCGCCTTTGAGCGACGTATAAAGGATTATAAGTATGAACTGAAGAGCATTCGTGACCTGAACGACATTAAGGAGATGGCGCGCGAGTTGGTTCGCGTGCTAGATATTGCTGAGCCTGACTCTTACGACGATATCGCCAATGCGGTTTATAAGAAAATCAGTAAGTTGCGCCACACCTCGGACGTAGTCCGTGCTGTGTTTGTGCAGTTGAATCAGCAGACAGGCGCGAAGACCTGGGAAGACCTTTTGGCAGAAGCCAAGTTGAGCGAAGCTTTCGAAGAGAAACGCCAGGAACTGAAGGATTCCGGTGTGTTATCGCGCGTTGACCAGAAGTTGTTTGCTCCTTTGAAAGACTATGTGAATATTCTTTCCAACCGTGATGATGACTATGATGTGCGTAGCCAAATGCTGCAGTGCGTCTATAGTAAGGCGACGAACCGTTGCTATGTATTCTTGATAACCGATGGCTATGATGCCAATATCAATCGTTTGCGGAATGTCATGCATGAATTCCCCGGTGCCGAATTGTATGTGTTTAAGCCGGAAGGCTTAGACATCAGTATGGGCTCGCTCGTTGATAAAGAAAAAATTGATAGCGTGAAGAATCTGATTCCTTACGACCCCATCGACCTGATGGCCTTGTTGGAGTTGTATATGGAAGACTATAATAATCCTAAGTTAGCTGAGATTCTGAACCTTTACACCCATCAGTTATGATGTTTTTAAATCAGAAAGGCAATACCATCTTCAGGGTGACACTGTCGATAGACAAGGTTTTGGAGCCCTTCTGGTCTCTATCCAAGAACCTGATAGGGGAGGCTCTGTTGAAAAACAGGGACTATAGAGCCTTTAATTCTGATTTCCAGGAAAGTTTGGCAAAGCGCCTAGAAGAGTGCGATGCCGAATTTAATAAGCGCTGTGATGTTTTTGAAGGCACCGAACCAGAAAAGCAAAGGTTTATTGAGGAAGAAGACAAGAGTAGATATGACCAGCTATATGATGAGGCCTTCAGAGTTGTGAGGGATGCCTATATGGAAGGTGTTCTTAAGAATGACTGTTTTGCCAAAGGGATTAAGAAGAGTTGTTCGCTTGTTGTCTATCATCCCTCAGGAGAATGTAGGTTTGTGACTGAAGGAGATGCATCCAACTCTTTTGAGGAAGATTTCCAGAAATGCCTTTCAAAAGCCAAGATATTGGAAACCTTCTTGGATTTCTTAGATAAGAGTATCGCCAGTGCATATACATTTGATAAAAGCATATACAATAGCGCTTTACCCGACAATCCTCGTGATGAATCAGTATCCATAGCCAGTCCTCTTTATCTGATGGCCTTGCTTGCTGCGAAAGCAGGAGTAGAGAGGTGCGATTCAGAGTATAAGATATGGTTTAATGAGGCAGTATTGGAAAAGTTGGGCTATGCCATGCCGCAGGACGGATCCGTGTATGCATATAAGAATGAAGAAAGAATCGTAGGTTTGGAGCAAGGACAGTACTTTATACCGTTGAGCACTGATTGGAAAGAGTATTTTGATATCTCTGACCCTGTGGAGTTTGCTTGGACGGACTATAAGAATCAAGTATTTGTCAAGCCACCAAAAGATAAAGAGAAAAAAGAACAGGAAAAGACCAATTTGACACATGATGAGCAGGCCTTTATAGTTGCAGCAAAGACAGAGCGTTTCACAAATCTTTTATCCTATTTGGAAGATAACCTATATCTTTCGGATGATGCTCCTGAGATTCCTGGCGAATATACAAGATTTTTCCAGACTCTGGTTAAGATAGAAGATCTTAAACATCTTCCAGATTATAAATTATTTGTGCCAGACCAAGAAAGCGATACTGTCCTTGGCGTCTATAAGATCAACAGGGAAAAAGGTGAGACCTCCTATAATCTTCGGCATATGTTGTCAATGAAGAAGCGAGAAGATGACCGTATTGTCAAAGACTGTTATGATGCAGGTAATAAGAAAGCATCAGCAGTGTCAACACTACTGCCACAATATGCGCCCTTTTACAATCGTTACTATTATGAGTTCTTTTTAGAGGCCGTATTAAAGGATTTGAAGGAGCAGGGCGTTATTGAAGGCTTTCTTCGGAATCAGCATTATGCATACAATACACCGAATGGAGCTAAACAGTGCGAGATAGACGCTATTGTTAAAACAGGCAGTAAAATCATAATATTGGAGTTGAAGACTACATTGCATGTGGAGTTTCTTGTTGACTATCCACAGCGCTATGCCGCGATGCTACAGGCTGCTACCATATCAGACCTGTATGAGTTTTATCTGATATCCAGTTTTGCTGATAAAAATATTGAGGTATTGAATTATCCAGAGGAAGAAGGCTATAACACTGCTCGCGCAGGTTTGAAAACCGTTCCTTACAGATTTGATGTCAAAATACCTGGGACAGCTAAAAAACTTCATTGCCTTTCAGAGTCATCTTATGACAAACTAAAGGCAGAACTGACAAGAGTGTTTACAGCATAATGGAGCTACCAGTAACACGATACTACGGCTCCAAACGGAAGCTTGTAGAAAAAATATGGGAGGAACTAGAGAACAGACACCTGGAATACCAGTCTTTTTTGGATGTGTTTGGTGGGACGGGTATCATGTCCTACAATATGTTGAAACATGGGAAAGACGTCGTATATAACGATATATTTACTTTCAACTGTAAAATAGCAGAGGCATTACTGGCGAGTCCTCGTGGCGTTTTTACGAATCAGGATGCCGCTCAGTTGATATTGCCTGTTGAAGGGCGCGAATATCAACACTTTATAGAAGAAATATTCAGAGGCATTTATTATAGGAATGATGAAGACAGGACAATAGATACGGTAGCGCAGAATATTTTGCACCTGCCCCAGGAACAACAGGCCAGTGCTTATTATATTCTTTTTCAGAGTTGCATAATTAAGCGTCCATTCAATCTATTTCATCGACGTAATCTGAATTTGAGGGAGAATCATACTGAATCAAACTTTGGTAATTACGTCACATGGGAGAAGGGATTTGAAACATTATTCAGACAATTCACTGAAGAGTTGAATCAGTTCCAGTTTCAACAGATACCTAATGTGGAGATTGTAAACCATTCTGCGCTAGAGTGTCCGAATGTTGCAGACCTTGTATACATTGATACACCATACTTCAATAAGAAATCAAGTGCTGTATCCTATCACTCACGCTATCACTTCTTGGAAGGATTGGTATTCTATAATGACATTCCAAACAATGTCAACTATAATAAGGTTAATAGGGAAATAGAGATACATAAGAGCTCGGAGTTTGAAAGCAAAGCGAATTATTTGAACGATCTCAATGAGTTGCTAGACCACTATCCGGATTCTATCATTGTGATGTCATATACTAGTGAAGGATATCCGTCCATTGAGGAACTTGAGGCACAACTGCGCCGTCACAAACAACATGTGGAAGTGATTTTCTTTGGTAAGTATAATTTCGCATTGAATAGAAGTAATCAGAATAGGCAAGAGGTGCTCTTTATAGCATATAATTAAAAATGTATATGAATTACGAAGAAATAGTATTAGATGCGTTTCGCAAGATAAATGCGAGGGCGGGGCATGTGGTGCCCATTCGAAACTTTAGGAATGGCATAATGCGACAGATGAACCCTGTTGAACAGGAGGAGTTTATAGCTGTAATAAATGCAATGATTACAGATGGTTTGGTCACCTGTGAGGGGGCAAACACTGGATTGGAGGTGATTCGCTTGACAGAAAAAGGTTTCTCTCAGTTGTACCATTCCATGGCTGACTATCAGATTGCAGATGTTTTGATGCAGATGTTTGCACGGAGCAAATACAAAGTAGGTGAGATTATTCCTATGCGTAATATTAACATGCAGTTCATCCCAAGCCTTAACCCCGTTGAGCAAGACCGCTTTGAACATGTGGCTAACACGTTGATTGATGCAGGATTCATTACCTATGAAGATGGCAAGAGCAAGCCAATTCCAGGTCTTATATTGCAGCAGCGTGGCTATGATTACATCTACGGGCATATTATTGACATTAAGAGCTTGTTCTAAAGACTGTTATGGCAAAACACAGTGGTGACACCTGTCCCTTGTCGGAGGGGTTACTTTTTGAAGTGAAAACTAAATTTGCCTGTTTAAAGGCAGTTTCAAATGAATATTAATCAATTCCGATTTTTATCGGACAGCAATAATTATGTTTAGAGTAAAGAATTTTGGCCCTATTGAGAATGTAGAAGTCGATTTTGGTAACTTGACAATTATCGTAGGGCCGCAAGCAAATGGAAAGAGTTTGTTTCTTGAACTATTTAAGTTGGTTCAGGATAAGAGGCATATTCTCACAACGTTGAAAAAATATAATTACATTTTCAACAAGTCCAATCCAACACATATGATTGAGGATTATTTTGGTGAGGGACTCGGTGGAATAATCAAGGATAATACTTTG
>CAJODY010000075.1 GCA_905233285.1 uncultured Bacteroidaceae bacterium | reverse complement strand
GCGGAGAGAGAGGCTCTTTAACCTGTTGTATCTTAGAATATCACTTAACATCCAACCACCTACACACCAACCACTTACAAAAATATATCAAAAATGAGAATATCATAGAATTTCTTTCCCTATCACCATTTTTGGGTGTAAAATTGGGTGTAGATTTTGAAATTACACCCAAACACAAAACAGATCTTTTGCCTAATTTTTAATAGGTGAAATCTGTTCTGAATATACAAAGCAGTCTTGTTTTTTGCGTAGAAAACATGACTTTTAGCCTCGCATACGTTAAATAAGTATTAAAAAGTATAAGTTTAGGGATAAAAGCATTGTTTTGTCCCAAATTTATTATATTTTTGTGCCAAAATTTGAGTTGGTATGGTTGATAGTACAGCAAAAAGGATAGAATCCGCTATCGGTTCAGAGACTGAAGGGAAGATTATCTTTTCCTCAGACTATGCCGATTTGGGTACGCCAGAGGCCGTCAAGAAGTCGCTAATCAGATTGTGTGAGCGCAATGTAATCGTAAGACTGGCCCACGGGATATATTACAAACCGAAGTTTGAACAGGAACTGGGGCTTGGCATGCTACTGCCAAGTCTGGACGATATTGCCCAGGCTATAGCAAAACGCGACCACTCCCGTATTGTTCCTACTGGTGACTACGCCCTCAACAGTCTTGGACTGAGTACGCAAGTACCGGCTAATGCCGTGTATCTGACTGACGGCTCGCCTCGAAGGATAAGCGTCGGCAAAGGACATGGTATTATGTTCAAGCATACATCGGAGTTGAAAGCACTGAGTTTCCGCTCTGACTTGATGATGCGTATAGTTGCGGCGATGAGGGCAATAGGCGAAGGAAAGATAACCAAAGAACAAAAACAGATATTGAAGAATCATATAAGAAATGTGTCCAAAGAAGATTATACTGAGGACATCAAACTAGCACCTGCATGGGTGAGAAAGGAGTTTATAACACTATGAAGTTTATAGAACTATCTCAGGAGCAGCAGCGGCTCGTCTTTACGCAGGCTGCCGCTCAAACTGGCATCAATGTCAACCTGACTGAAAAAGACTGGTGGATATGTCAGGTACTTGCTGCCCTATTCAAATTGCCAAGTGCCGAACACACCAGTTTCAAAGGTGGCACGTCGCTGAGCAAATGCTGGAAACTGATAGACAGAATATCAGAAGATATAGACATTGGCATCGACCGTGGGTATTTGGGTTTTGGCGGAGCGTTGTCAAGGACACAGATTAGCGACAAACTGAGACGTGCTGCCTGTAGCTTCGTTAGGGACAAGTTGCAGCATGAGCTTCACAACGCACTAATCAACGAAGGGATGCCAGAAGAAATGTTCAAGATACATGTGAACATCACATCCATCACCACGACAGACCCAGAAATAATCGAAGTTGAATACCCTTCACACTTCGAAACCAACCCCTACATCCGTAATGTGGTTCGTATCGAAGTCAGTGGCAGGTCAATGAGTGAGCCTGTACAGGATGTTACCCTTACTCCTATCATTGATGAGGTTTTCCCAGATTCACGATGGGAAAAGAATACTTTCGCTGTGAGAGCCGTACTACCAGAACGCACATTCCTGGAGAAGATATTCCTCTTGCATGAAGAATTCAGCAAACCTACAGAAAATATCAGAGTCGAAAGAATGTCGAGACACATGTATGACATAGGTCAGATTCTCCAAACACCGATTGCCGAACGTGCATTGAATGATGAACAGCTTTATCGTCAAGTAATACAGCATCGCAAAACTTTTATTGGACTTCGCGGATTCGATTATGATACGCTCTTCCCTTCCACTTTGTCAATACTGCCTCCAGAGTCCGTAAAAGATGCATGGCATTCTGACTACGAGCAGATGAGATTGCATATGATTTATGGAAAGAGCATCCCATTTAACGACCTGATTGAACAACTCGGAATTCTTAACGACCGAATAAAACAGTTGGAATATCATAAATGATTTCAATAATAGAACATTATGAATATCAAGAGAAATATCATCTTTGCCCTTGAAGCAAGAAAGAAAAACGGTGTGGCCATCACTGAGAATGTGCCTATCCGTATGAGGGTAAATTATTCTGGACAACGTATTGAGTTTACGATGCCCTATCGTATTGATGCTGCAAAGTGGGATGCCGCCAGGCAAAGAGTAAAAAACGGCTGTACCAATAAGTTGAAGGTTTCAGCATCGGAAATAAACGCAGAACTGACTCGGAGTTACACACTGATTCAGGATATTTTCAAGGAATTCGAGCTACAGGAACTGATGCCGACAACGGAGCAACTGAAAGAGGTATATACGTTAAGGAGCAAAGTAGAAGGCCCAAAGGACGAAGAACTCATCCATCAGAAGTCCTTTTGGGAAATCTACGATGAGTTTACCGAAGAGAATGGTAAACTTAATGACTGGACAAAAGCTACTTTTGAGAAATTCGCAGCTCAAAGGAACCATCTCTACGAGTTTAATCCCAGCATTTCTTTCGATGATTTTACGGAAGAAGGCCTAAACGACTATATGGATTTCCTTGGTCACAAGTTAGAGATGAGAAATAGCACTATCTCGAAACAGCTTGGTTTTCTGAAATGGTTTTTGCGATGGAGTAAGAAAAAGGGATTCCATCAAAATACGGCATTCGAAACATACAAACCAAAATTGAAGAACCCGGAAAAGCCAATTATCTTCTTGACGCGGAAAGAGCAAGTGTCATTACGTGACTATCAGATTCCAGAAAGCAAACAATATCTGGAACGTGTGCGTGATGTGTTTTCTTTCTGCTGCTTTACAGGTCTGAGGTATTCGGATGTTTACAATCTCCGCAGAAGTGATGTTAAGGATGACCACATAGAAATAACAACAATCAAGACAACTGACCATCTGAAGATAGACCTCAACAAGCATAGTCGTTCTATTCTTGAAAAGTATAAGGATATACCGTTTAAGAACGACAAGGCTCTGCCTGTTATCAGTAACCAGAGGATGAACGAATACCTGAAAGAGTTATGCGAACTGGCTGGCATAGATTCGCCGGTACACCTTACATATTATCGTGGACAGCAGCGCATAGACGAGACCCATCCCAAATATGAACTGATGGGTACACATGCAGGCCGACGAACCTTTATCTGCAATGCCATCCTTCTTGGCATACCTGCTAATGTGATTATGAAATGGACGGGGCACAGTGATTATAAGGCTATGAAACCCTATATTGATGTAGCCGACGAGACAAAGGCCAGTGCTATGTCAAAGTTTGACTTAATGTAAACGATAGATATGATAATAGAGCCAGAAAAGTATTTTCTGTACACTATTCCCAAGTTGCACACGCTGTTGAATGGGAAGATTCGAGACTTTAGCCATCAGGCTATAGTCGGCTTTCAGCATTTCATTTCAGCCTATCAAGACAAGAAACTCGTTGTATTGATAAGTGAGGCTACTAAAGATAAACTCCAGGCTTACTATGATGCTAAAACCTCGAAAAATAGTAATGTACCATTACTGGAGTTATCCCACACTGGCCGCTGGTATGCTAACGGATTTATCTCTGCCTACAACTTCTGTGAGCAATATGAGAAGGAACATCCGTCAGCAAAGGTCGATTTTGCCTTTTATGCTGAGCATCTTGAACAGGCGAATGATGCGAAAGGCTCTTCAGTCAATAGGCCAAACCGTGACTACGCCATAAACATGGGTCGGATAGAAGGAGTGCGCTTTTATCTTACGGAGCGCAGATTGTCAGACAACATCGACAATATTGAACCGTCTTCTGTGTCACCGATTGAAGATAAAGCCCCTGGAAACAATTTTATGTCCAACTCAACAGGATTGACATTAAGCCAGAATCTCGTTCCTGTTCCTTCAAATCAACGGGTTATTCAGGCTATAGAAAGAATATTAGAGCAACATAAGGGCAAGAAATCTCAGAGAACAATTGTTGGTTATTGTATAATTGCAATACGTAAACTTGCTAAGCCAGGAACCTCTGACGACATTTTAACTAACGCCTTCAGGAATGACTATTTCCCAGAAGACGATATTAACAAGTTTAAAACCTCGATATACCGAGTACTGAGAGCCTATAGCAACAAGGATGCTAAGGACGTAAGCAATCCTGATGAAAAATGGGGTGACCAAAAAGAATCCATTCTGCAAAGCATAAATACAGAGATACGAAAAGCTATATCGGGTATATAACACCGTTCTCATAATCATATATATAATAAGGTGTATCTTGCCAATATCAAGATGCACCTTATTTTGTGTATATACAGTCTCATTTAGTCTTTAGTAATTTCATGAAGTCATCCAAACCAAAGCATTATCCAAAGGGTGTTCCGAACTATCCAAACGACTATCCAAATAATCGTATAAATCGCTGATTATCAATAGATATTTGTAACTTTTCTTTTAGATATTCATGCTAACTTTGCACCTGGAAACGTGACGCAAGAGTACGAGCTGCGCCATGTATGGCAAAGAAGAGGTGAGTCTCGTACCTCATCTTGGAAGCCAGAATTGCTTTAATATATAAATATGCAATTAGAAGAATTATTGAAGAAGCCGTTATGGCAGATGACTGGTGAGGAGTTTCTGTTCTTACAAGGCGCATCTCACCAAGGGGAGAACCATGTACCAACCCCTGTTACTAAGACATCCTCAAAGAGGTACGAATACGGTATCCGGGGTATCGCCAAGATTTTCGGATGCTCAATTCCGACAGCCAACCGTATAAAGAAGAGTGGAAAGATAGACGCTGCCATCACTCAGGTTGGACGCAAGATTATTGTTGATGCCGACCATGCCTTACAATTAGCGCAAGACAAAAATATGCGCAAAAAGAAAGGAGGTGTATTATGATTGAGACAAACATTATCAGCCAGTCGTTTAAGCAACTTCAGGAGGAAGAGCCGGTAGATGGCGGTGGCTTCCTTGTGGAGCAGATGAACAAGTGCATCAATGAGGCACATCTGCTTCCGCCGTTGGTTGCTCTTTATCCTGACATCGTGCTCGAAGGTGATCTTAGTATCATCTTCGGGCAGTCGGGAATCGGTAAAACCATCTTTGCCATGCAGATAGCTCGATATATAGCAGAACAAGGTAAACGAGTATTGTATGTAGATTGCGAGATGACGCCTCGTCAGTTAGGTAACCGCTATGAGACCGCCAACTTCCCTTCGACCTTCCTTCGTGCCGAGATGGATAGGGAACATCCAGCAGAGGATGTCCTAAAGGGAATAGAGGAAGTGGCGGTTGCCAATCATGTTGAAGTGGTGTTCATCGACAACATCACCGCCCTTGGTCAGTCACTTGACAGGAGTTCTGATGCGGGCACCCTAATGGCCTCGCTAAACTCCCTGAAGAAGAAGTATAACTGGACGCTGGTGGTACTCAACCATGTTCCCAAGATGTTCTCAGGCAATGTCGCTCTTTCCCTTTCGGCCATGCAGGGGTCGGCAAAATTGAACCAACTCATCGACGATGGTATAGGAATAGCGCAATCAGCCATTGACTCAAACCTTGTTTACGTCAAACAGTGTAAGTGGCGCAACGGTGAGCTGACGATGAGTGCCGACCATGTGGCTCTATATGAACGTCGCAAGGATGAGTATGGTAATCTGGGATTCGTCAGTCGAGGCTTTGGAACAGAGCAGGAGCACCTTAGTATTGAGAGTGGTAACGATAGGGAAGAAATAAAGGCTCGCATAAGGGAATTAGCAGGCAAAGGCATGACACAGACTGCTATTGCCGAACAACTGGGTATTTCGCAGAGTAAGGTGTCGAGACTGCTGAAAGAGTAGCCCCATCTATTATTCATTATTCACTCTATTCACATTATTCAGTCTGCATAAATGAATAATTTGCATAATCTGACTAAGACATGGACGAAAAGCAACTGAAACAGATACTTGCAACGAAGGCTCCAGCCTATCTGCGCTCCTTTATTGAGATACCAAGGGATAGCTTTGCCCCTCATTATTCTTCATTTACCGACTATCTTGATAAGGTGGTGGGCTATGATGCGAATATGCTCGCTACCATTGACCAAATTATTATGCGCTATCGTTTGGGGGCAGTCTCGAAAGTGATGGACGGACATTATGGTACTGTGCTGCCACGCATCAACCGCAAGGGGATGATTGTTGGGGGCAATGTCATCTATTACAATACCGATGATGGTCGGCTACTCTATAAAGATGCATTTATAGACCATCTCTATCCTTGGTATGTCTTTGACTATTATGTTGACCCCAATGTCTTCTTTGGCGAACATCTGTATCGTGACAGGCAGACTGCCATCGTCCAGGAAGAGAAGACCGCCCTGCTTGGAACGCTGGCCTATCCTGACATAGACTGGCTTGCAGTCGGAGCAGGCAATAATTTGACGGATGAGATGATTAAGAAACTCACGGGCCGACAGGTCATCCTCTTCCCTGATGACTTCTGCTGTGACTTCTGGAGGGAACACTACGGAAGAAAATTCAAGGTAGATGAAAGTTTCGTCCATCGCGACATCAACCAATATCTGATAGACTTCATCCATAGCCAGCATGTGCCGTAAGCCGTAACGTGGGTGCGGAGGGTAGTTAATGGCTTGCCATTGATATAGCCCACTATAACTACGAGCTTCGCTTTCGTAGTTGTGGGCTCTTCCGAGGGACTCAGGGCTTTGCCCTAAGAACCTACCAAGGGCTGCTTG
>CAJODY010000074.1 GCA_905233285.1 uncultured Bacteroidaceae bacterium | reverse complement strand
ATGCAGTAAGCTTGTCCACCCGCCTCTTTAGCTCAGTTGGCCAGAGCACGTGATTTGTAATCTCGGGGTCGTTGGTTCGAATCCGACAAGAGGCTCAAACAAACATTCCATCCTTCAGCGAAAGCTTGCTTTCAGATGAAAGATGGAATGTTTGCTTGATAGCCTGCCGCCGGCAGGCTTTTCGGATATCTAATCCGACAAGAGAAGACTCTCGGATATTCAATCCGACAGAGGCTTTTGCTTTTCGGAGGTTAATCCGTATAGAAATCGATATTTTCCTTTGTGAGGAGTTCGATAGACACGTAATGGTCGCGTTTCTGCTTTATGTGGAGCACGCATGCGTTGAACATCGAACGGAAGCAGTTGAGTCCCTGGTCGTGGGGGTGCTGAGCAATGAGGAAGTCCACTTTTCCTTCCTTTATACATTTTACGTTTGCGTCCACAGCGTCATATCCCAGAAGTGTGACATGTTTGTGTGAAGGCATTTCGCTGGCGAGGAAATTGCCTACGAGGTGTATTGATGAGTTGAATGAAAGTCCGTAAACGACGTCCGGATTCTGTGTGAAGAATGTCTTGAGGATTTTCTTCATGCCCGGTTTGTCGTAGGCATAGAGGTTGACGTCGAGAATTTTACATTTCGGACAGTGTTCTTTCATGTAGTTGCGGAAGCCTACTTCTCGGTTCATCTGCTGACGGCTGGCTACACGTCCTTCGCCCATGACACGGAAGATGACTATTTCGTTGGCGTCGCCTTTGGTTGCCATCTGCATGATTCGTCCTGAGAATTCGCCACTCTTCAGCGAGTCTTGTCCGTAGAAGGTTACGGGGTTGAACTCCGACCAGTTAGAGTCGAGCAGGGCATAGGGTAGGGATTTCTCTTCGAGACGGTCAACGAAGCCTTTCATTATGTTGAAGTTGAAGATAGGACCGATGATGACTGCATCGGGCTGGGATGCTATAAGGTTATCACATTCGGCTTTGAACGATTCGTCGTTGAAGGGGTCGTACTGGAAAATCTTGAAAGAAATCTTGAAGTCGTTGAAGTATTTCACTCCATCCACGAGTCCTTTCTCTACTCGTGCCCAATAGCTGTCGGCCTCGTGCATAGGCAGTATGGCTGCAAACTTATGGGTTTTGTTGCTGGCAAGAGCCGATGCGTAGTGGTTAGGCACATAGTTTATCTCGTCGAGCACTTTCTGTACCTTTTCCAGTGCGCGTTTCGAGACATTTGTACGTCCATGCAGCACACGGTCCACAGTACCTACTGATACTCCCGACATTTCTGCAATGTCCTTGATTCTGATTTTAGATTGGATTTCCATAACCTTCTTTATACCCTCTTGAAAAAAATACCTTATAAAAATTCCCTTTTAACTATCTTCTTTCTGATTTGTGCTCCCACACGGATATGAGAGGAAAATCGCGCAAAGGTAGTCATTATATAATAAATGTGAAACGGAAATTGGAAAAATCTTTTAATTTTGTGCAATTTTGTAAAAAAGTGCTTTTGCGATAGTGTGCCTTCGACAGATTATTGTTAATTTTGCCCGATTAATGTGCTTTATAGATGTTATCTACCATTAAATGCTTGATTATGTAGGCATAATAATAAAATCATAAGTATTAAAACTATTAACTTTTATCAAAAACATTAACATGGCTAAAATTGTTACAATGGGCGAGATTATGCTTCGCCTTTCTCCAAACGGAAACGACCGTTTTATTCAGGCTGAAAGTTTCCGTGTGATTCCTGGTGGTGGCGAGGCAAACGTTGCTATCAGTTGTGCTAACTACGGACACGATTGTATTTTCGTAACTAAACTGCCCAAGCATGAGATTGGTCAGATTGCTGTTAACGCAATGCGTCGTTATGGTGTGAACACCGATTACATTGCTCGTGGTGGCGACCGTGTAGGTCTTTACTATGCTGAGACTGGTGCAAGCATGCGTCCTTCGAAGGTTATCTACGACCGTGCTCACTCTGCCATTGCTGAGGCAAAACCCGAAGATTTCGATTTCGATGCAATCTTCGAGGGTGCTGACTGGTTCCACTGGAGCGGTATCACTCCTGCAATCTCTGATGCCAGTGCCGAGTGTCTGCGTCAGGCTTGTATTTGCGCAAAGAAGCATGGTGTGAAGGTGAGTGTCGATCTCAACTTCCGCAAGAAGCTCTGGACTAGCGAAAAGGCTATCAGCGTTATGCGTCCTCTGATGCAGTATGTAGATGTATGTATCGGCAACGAAGAAGATGCTGAACTCTGTCTCGGTTTCAAGCCGGATGCTGACGTTGAAGGTGGTGAAACAAATGCTGAGGGTTATGAGGGCATCTTCAAGCAGATGAAGGAAGAGTTCGGATTCGAGTACGTAGTTTCTACTCTTCGCGAATCGTTCTCAGCTACTCACAACGGATGGAAGGCCCTTATCTACAATGGTAAGGAGTTCTACCAGTCGAAGCGTTACGACATCAACCCGATTATCGACCGTATAGGTGGTGGTGACTCATTCTCAGGTGGTCTGATTCATGGTCTGCTCACTAAGGCTACTCAGGGCGAGGCTCTCGAGTTTGCAGTGGCTGCAAGTGCACTGAAGCACACAATCAACGGCGACTTCAACCTCGTATCTGTTGATGAGGTTGAGGCTCTGGCTGGTGGTGCAGCAAATGGTCGCGTACAGCGTTAAACTGTCAATTATCAACTTTCAATTAGA
Source organism: uncultured Bacteroidaceae bacterium (assembly GCA_905233285.1). Classification (GTDB taxonomy): domain Bacteria; phylum Bacteroidota; class Bacteroidia; order Bacteroidales; family Bacteroidaceae; genus Minthosoma. The sequence continues at coordinate 8,835 of CAJODY010000074.1, read as the reverse complement.
AAAAAGATGGCAAAATTCGATAAAGTAGCCGTACTTGAAAAAATCGGCTCAACGGGTATGGTTCCCGTATTCTATCACAGCGATGTCGAAGTGGCAAAGAAAGTAATCAAGGCTTGCTACGACGGTGGCGTTCGTGCTTTCGAGTTTACAAATCGTGGCGACTTTGCTCAGGAGGTATTTGCTGAGTGTGTAAAGTTTGCTGCCAAGGAATGTCCTGAGTTGGCTCTTGGCATCGGCTCTGTTGTCGATGCTCCCACCGCAGCTATGTACCTGCAGCTTGGAGCCTGCTTCGTAGTTGGTCCGCTGTTCAATCCAGAGATTGCTCCGGTATGTAACCGTCGTCTCGTTCCTTACTGCCCGGGTTGTGGCAGCGTAAGCGAGATTGGCAAGGCTCAGGAACTGGGTTGCGACCTCACAAAGCTCTTCCCTGGCGACGTCTATGGTCCTAACATGGTGAAGGGCTTGATGGCTCCGATGCCATGGTCAAAGATTATGGTTACCGGTGGTGTGGCTCCCGAGGCAGAGAACCTCAAGTCTTGGTTCAAGGCTGGTGTGTTCTGTGTCGGCATGGGTTCGAAGCTCTTCCCATCCGATAAGGTAAAGGCTGGCGACTGGCAGTATATCACCGACAAATGTCGCGAAGCTCTCGGATATGTTCAAGAAGCAAGAAAATAATAAATGTTTAGTAGGTAAATAGTAAATTATATTATGGCAAGTATTTCAGCACTTCAGGCTGCACGTTCACAGTATCAGCCTAAACTGCCAAAGGCACTTCAGGGTCCTGTTGTAGCAGTAGAAGGAAAGGCAACACAATCAGTAGGTAATCAGGCAGAAATCAAGGAACTCTTCCCTAACACATACGGTATGCCTGTCATCACATTCGAAGCTGGCGAACAGCCAAAGCTCGAACCGTTCAACGTAGGTATCATCCTCTCTGGCGGTCAGGCTCCTGGTGGTCACAACGTCATCTCCGGACTCTTCGACGGTGTTAAGTCACTCAATCCGCAGAACAAACTCTACGGCTTCATCCTTGGTCCTGGCGGTCTCGTTGACCACAAGTACATGGAGATTACTCCTGAGCTCATGGATCAGTATCGCAACACAGGTGGTTTCGACATCATCGGTTCTGGTCGTACAAAGCTCGAAGAGGTTGACCAGTTTGAGAAAGGTATTCAGATTCTCCGCGAACTGGGCATCAAGGCTCTCGTTATCATCGGTGGCGACGACTCCAACACTAATGCCTGTGTTCTGGCAGAATACTATGCAGCTAAGAAGTACGGCGTTCAGGTAATCGGTTGTCCTAAGACTATCGACGGTGACCTGAAGAACGAGCAGATTGAAACATCGTTCGGTTTCGATACAGCTTGTAAGACTTACTCAGAGCTCATCGGTAACATCCAGCGCGACTGTAACTCAGCTCGTAAGTACTGGCACTTCATCAAGCTCATGGGACGTAGTGCAAGCCACATCGCCCTCGAGTGTGCTCTCCAGTGTCAGCCAAACATCTGTCTCGTAAGCGAGGAGGTAGAGGCAAAGGAAATGAGTCTCGACGACGTTGTTACTTACATCGCACAGGCAGTTGCCGACCGTGCTGCCGACGGCAACAACTTCGGTACAGTCCTCATCCCAGAGGGTATCATCGAGTTCATTCCGGCTATCAAGAAGCTCATTGCTCAGCTCAACGACATCCTTGCTACTCCAGAGGCACAGAACCTCGGACGTAGCGAACAGATTGACTTCGTGAAGTCACATCTCTCAAAGGAAAACCGTGAGGTGTTCAACTCACTTCCGACCAGCGTAGCTCGTCAGCTCGCTCTCGACCGCGACCCACACGGAAACGTACAGGTGAGCCTTATCGAGACAGAGAAGCTTCTTTCTACTATGGTTGCTGCTAAGCTCGACCAGTGGAAGAAGGAAGGCAAGTACGTAGGTAAGTTCGGCACTCAGCACCACTTCTTCGGTTACGAAGGTCGTTGTGCTGCTCCGTCAAACTACGATGCCGACTACTGCTACTCACTCGGTTACAATGCAAGCCGTCTGATTGCTAGCGGCCATCAAGAACACAACCAAGCCTGCTGCTGAATGGATTGCAGGTGGTGTGCCTATCACAATGATGATGAACCTCGAAAAGCGTAACGGTAAGATGAAGCCTGTAATCCGTAAGGCTCTTGTAGAGCTCGACGGTGCTCCGTTCAAGTATTTTGCTTCGAAACGTGACGAATGGGCAAAGCAGACTGCTTACGTTTATCCGGGTCCAATCCAGTATTGGGGACCGACAGAGGTTTGCGACCAGACTACAAAGACTCTGCAGCTTGAACAAGCCTAAGCATCAAATATCAAAAGGCAAGAAACAGTCGAAACGCAGCAAGTTCTTTTCTTCTGCGTTTCGGCGCTTTTCTTCATATCTCTTCTGGGGACTGCTTACTACCATTGTGGCAGTCTTCCTCTTTTTCATTGTCCGCACAGTTGTCATCCCACGCTTTCCGGCGTGGAAGGCACGTTACACCCCGATCGAATACCCCGACGGTACAGTCCGTGGCATCGACATCAGCCACTATCAGGACAATATCGACTGGGAACGTCTGCGCCATGCCCGTCTCAATGGTGCTCCGCTCAGTTTCATCTACGTCAAAGCTACCGAGGGTACCGACATCATCGACGAGAACTTCAACCGCAACTTCTACTATGCCAAGAAGAATGACATACTGCGCGGAGCCTACCACTTCTACAGTCCGCAGAGCCCTGCTGCTGCCCAGGCCAAGTTCTTCTGCAAGATAGTACAACTCGAAGAGGGCGACCTTCCACCGGTGCTCGATGTCGAGAAAGTGGGCGACCTCGACGAAGAACAGCTGCGACGCGAAATCAAGACATGGATGACCATTGTCGGGCGCCATTATGGAGTCAAGCCCGTCCTTTATGCATCCTACAAATTCCGGCAGCGTTACATGCAGACCCTCGACTTCGACGAACATCCATACTGGATAGCTCACTACTATGTCGATACCCTTTCCTACAAAGGCAAGTGGCACTTCTGGCAGCATACCGATGCGGGTAGGGTAGAGGGCATCAAGGGATATGTAGATATCAACGTCTTCAACGGAACATACGAGGACCTCCTCAGTCTGACAATCAAGAATAAAGATGAACTATAAAATAGTAGATTTCACCATCAGTCCGCTCACCGAGGACGCACAGGACATCCTCTCTGCCATGTTGGGCGACGTCGGCTTCGACTCGTTCCAGCCTACTGAGACCGGTCTGCTTGCATACGTCCCTTCGTCAGAATTCTCCGAAGATGTTATCCTTCAGACTATCGCCGACTTCATCCTTCCCGACGTTGTCATTACCTATGCCGTTTCCGACATGGAGAACCGCGACTGGAACGAGGAGTGGGAGCAGAACAGCTTCGACCCCATACTCGAACGTGAGTTCGGCATCCGTCTCCATCCCCACGGAGCCTTCGGCAGCGGCAGCCATCCTACCACCTATCAGCTCGTTGACTATATCTGTCGTCACGACTACACGGGTCAGACAGTCCTCGACATGGGCTGTGGCACGGGAGTGCTCGGTATTGCAATGGCTCTGCACGGAGCCGTTAAAGTTGTAGCTATCGATATCGATGAGATGAGCGTAACGAACACAAAAGAAAACTTCCAGCTTAACGACCTTACTGGTTTTCAAGCCATTCATGGCGACGCCTCGTCTATAGAGGGCGAATATGCAACCATTGTTGCAAACATCCACAAGAACATCATTATCCGTGACCTTCCAGTCTATGCACCCCACCTTCAGACAGGAGGTACCTTCATCGCTTCCGGCTTCTTCACTTCCGATGCCGACGACATAATCCGTGCAGCCTCGCAGCAGAACCTCCGACCCAAGGAGCAGTTCTCACGCGACGACTGGATGGTATTAATTTTTAAAAAATAATAGGCGCCTTAACTTTATCGACATATCGACATGTCGAAAGGCGCCCCTAAAACTAAACTTTATATTTATGAAACCTTTATTACTTTCTTTATTAATTCTTCTTGCTGTAACAGTTCAGGCACAGCAGTTGGCATTCCCCGGCGCCGAAGGCTATGGTGCATATGCAACTGGTGGTCGTGGCTGTCAGGTCGTTCATGTCACCAATCTGAACGCAGCCGGCACAGGTTCCTTGGCCGATGCCGTGAGTCAGTCAAACCGATTTGTCGTTTTCGATGTCGGTGGCGTCATCGACATCACGGGCAAGAGCATCACTATTGCCAGCAACATCACCATTGCCGGACAGACAGCTCCGGGCGAGGGTATCACCATCTATGGCGGACGTGTCATCGCTTCCAAGTCCAAGAACATCATCATGCGTTACATCCGTATGCGTGGTGGCAAGAGTATCGATAGCAGCAAATGCACGCTGACACTCGACTACTGTGAGAACTTCATCATGGACCATTGTTCCGTATCTTGGGGACCTTGGGACAACGTCCACATCAAGGATGCCAACAACGTCACATGGCAGTATTGCATCAACTCTGAAGGTATCGAACCGCAGCGTTTCGGTTCCATCACCGACGGCACCCGCAACTGGACTATCCACCATTGTCTGTGGGCAGACAACAAGAGCCGCAACCCTAAGATGAAGTGCTACCTGCAATATTATAATAATGTGGTATATAACTACGGCATGGGTATCATCGGCGGTCACTCTGCAGCCGACAACTATCAGGATGTGATGAACAACTACTTTATCGCTGGTCCTAATGGTTCGTACAAGTATTTCGACGACTGGACTGAGACCGACCACCTCTACAGCACAGGCAACTACTACGACGGAAATTGCGACGGTGTACTCAACGGTACTCTCATCACCGATTACAACAGCGCAACACCAATGTATCAGCCCAACTTCAACACTACTCATCCGATGAATGTCGAGTCCGCAGCAGATGCATATCAAACCATTGTTGACCATGTAGGTGCGTCACGAGTACGCGACTCACACGACAAGCGCATCATCAAGCAGCTGACCTCTCTTGGTACGCAAGGTAGTTTCATTGCCAGCGAAGACGACCTAGGTGGCATTGGAACCGTTGCCAACGGTCCGCATCCAACCGACTCCGACAACGACGGAATGTCAGACGAGTGGGAAGTGGAGAACGGACTGAATCCCAACGTCGATGACTCCAAACTCTACACCCTGGGTGGTGGCTATACCAACATCGAACACTACGTCAATAGTCTGGCACAGAAGAGCAGCTACCTCATGTATCCTGTCAATCCCGTTGCCGAACTGCTTAATTCCACTACAGCCAAGATATCATGGACCATCCTCGACGCAGAGAACACAGAATACATCATCGTTGAGCAGTCGGAAGACAATAGGAACTTCTCCGAGATTCAGCGTGTGGATGGCGATGCCGTTCAGACCGTTGTCGAGGGTCTGACTCCCGACGTCATATACTACTTCCGCATGAAGGCAGTAGGCAAGGAAGGACTCGAATCAGCATATTCAGCTACCGTAGCAGTCAACAACGAATATATGCGTCCCGGTGGCGGTACACGTGCCGGAACCAGTACGTTCGTACCAGCCGAAGGTAAGTTCTACCGCATCATCTGCTATGCTACCATTCCTTACAACTCAGGTACCAACTTCGGCGGAACACCCAAATACCTCACCTTCAACAGCAACGGTACGTTGGGTACTACCGAGACCTACGCCTGGGACGACCCCGACCTCTTCTGGGTCATCACTCCTGTCGCAGATGGTTATGCCATCCAGAATTATGGTAACAAGAAATACATCGCTGCTACAAACAACGTAACCATCGACGACGCAGCCCGCATCGGTACGTCCGACACACCTGTTGCGCTCACCATCAACTACACCGGCGACAAGCAGGCATCGCAGTCCGGCGTTTCCGGTTCAATATCCATGTACCGCATCAACTGTCCATCGAACCACAGCTACCAGATTCGTGCCCGCGGCTTTGCCGATGACTGGATTTACGGAAACGGCACTATCGACCGCGCCGATATGGCATTCACCTTTGTCGAAGTTGATGCCTCGCTCATCAGCGTCTTTGTTCTTAATGCAGTCATTAACGAAGCACTCAAGCTTGCAAATGGTGCACAGGCCGACGTCACCCTCGGCTATCCGTCTTATGCCATCAGCGACTTGATGGATGTCGTAGTCGCAGCCCAGACCTTCATCGAGAACATAGATGAGCAGACTACCCAGGAAGAATTTGATGCTCAGGTCGCAGCCCTTCAGAACGCAATGGCTGAATTCAAAGCTACTCGCATCTACACCTTCGAAGGCTTCTCTACCGAAATGGCATACAACATCTACAGCTACGGAACCCACCCTGGAGCACGCGATGCCGATGCCACTACATCCATTGAGCGTCGTTACCTCTACTCTAAAGAATCTGGAGGTACGAACGACAATCTCATCTATCGTGTCGGACTTTCCGACAATGCCATCAATAGCGGACAGCAGGATGCCTACCGCACCGACCCCCATGCACTTTGGGCATTCGAAAGCGTTGGCGAAGGATATGTTACAGCCCGCAACCTTGCCGACGGACAATACCTTCAGATTGAAACCACGCTCTCCGTAGAGCCCGTTGGCTTCCATCCTACCTACGCCAAAATTGATAACGGTAAGATAGCCTTCTACATGGATGCCACCGCAGAAGGCAAGCGACTCTTCAACGTCGGCGACCTCGATTCCGATGGTAAAGGCGGACAACTCGCATTTTTCTCCGGCCATGCTGACCGCACCCGTCTGCGCTGGGTTATTGAAGAAACCGACGTAGAAGTTGTAATTTACACCTCCGTTCCATCAGTTTCAGATGCAACCGTTAGCTCTGTCAGCTACTTCACCCCGCAAGGTATAGAACTGCACGACAAACCAGCCAATGGAATCTATATCGAACGCATCATCGGCTCCGACGGCACCATCACCGTCCGTAAGGTAATGAACCGATAACTAGAATTGAATATATAATGTGAGAGGATGCAGCTACACAACGTGGTTGCATCCTCTTTCTCTTTTCCTTGATAAGAAAACTCCTTTGTAATTTTGTTAAGAGACAGGAAATCCATACTTTTGCAGCATAAAACTGTGACAAATCACAAAAATTTGACGTAAATATGGAATTTTCGCGCAAAATGTACCTGCAAAAGCTCGTTCGTGCTGATGGCAACGGAATGATTAAAATTGTTACAGGCATCCGTCGGTGTGGCAAGTCTTACCTGCTGTTCAATATCTTCCGCAACTACCTTTTGGCACAGGGTGTGCCGGAAGACCATATCATCGGTTTGGCTCTTGATGAGCGGGAGAATAAAAAACTGCTGAACCCCGACAGATTGCTTGATTATATTGACAGACATATTGTCAAAGACGGCAAGAAGAACTATGTCATCCTAGACGAAGTGCAGTTGGTGGATGAGTTTGTGAGCGTACTGCTGAGTATGACCCATAAGCAGAATGTAGAGACCTACGTATCCGGTAGTAACAGCAAGTTCCTCAGCAAGGACGTAGTAACCGAGTTCCGTGGTCGCGGATGGGAGATACGCGTCCATCCATTGAGTTTTGCCGAGTATTATGAAGGCATGGGTGGAGACTATCAGCAAGCACTATATGACTACTACCGATATGGTGGATTACCACAAGTGGCATTATTGGCTACCGAGGAGGAGAAGAAGCAATATCTGCAAACCGTTTTCGAGACCACCTATCTGAAGGACGTAATAGAACGCAACCATTTGCGCAATCCGGAAGGGATGCGCAAATTGATACAGGTGATGGCATCGTGTATAGGTTCGTGTACCAATCCGAACAACATCGTCAACACATTCATGTCTGGAGAGAAACTAGTCATTTCCTCAGCCGCTGTCGGTCATTATCTGGAATATTTGCAGGAAGCTTTTATCATTAGCGAGGCCCAGCGATATGATGTGAAGGGTCGCAAGTATATCGGTTCGGCATCGAAGTATTACTTTGAGGACTTAGGCATCAGAAACATGCTGATTAACTTCCGGCAGCAAGAGGAAACGCACATCATGGAGAACATTATCTACGACGAGCTTCTTCTGCGCGGCTATAGCGTGGATGTCGGTCAGGTGGAAGTATGGGAAAAGACGCCGGAAGGCAAACGGGTGCGCAAGAATCTGGAGATAGATTTCGTCGTGAACAATCCCCCTCAAAGGATATACATCCAATCAGTGCTCGTTTTGCCCGATAGAGCAAAGACAGAACAAGAGCAACGCCCGTTAGTAAACATTCCGGATCACTTTCGAAAGGTGATTATCCTCGGCAATGATTTCCAGCGGGGGTGGATAGACGAAGAAGGAGTACAGATTATAAGTATGAGAGATTTTCTGCTCAATCCCGACATATTGACTTAACATCAGTTTTATTTCAATCGTATCTGTTGCGAGGATTCATTTACCTGCTATTTCGCTTAAAACAAATGACATGATGCTTTATCACGTCCCAGCCGTGATTTGAAATCGCGCCCGCGTGCTCACGACGTTGCGCCCGCATGAAACAAGCGAGTAAGAGAGCGCAGAGTCAAGCTTGCTTGAACTATGCCGAACGAGAGCGGTTCGCCGAAGGCAAACGTTCATCGCGCCCGCAAGGAACGTTTGGAGCTGAGACGTGCCGCGAGCAAGGAGGGCTTAGTAGTTTAATAGCTTAATAGATTAGTAGGTGAATAGTTTAGCAGAAAAAGAAGATTTTTCTATTTCACCCTCACTTACTCACTAAATCATGCTCTAGCCCTTTATCCATCGGGGATGTAGATAGTGACCCATCCGCGAGATGGGTCACTATTAGGGTCACTATTT
>CAJODY010000073.1 GCA_905233285.1 uncultured Bacteroidaceae bacterium | reverse complement strand
TTCGACTCCATTCTATCTCGGTAGCTACACATTGAAGGATTGTCGTGAAACTGCCATTGGATTGGGTCTTGACCTGAAGGGCGGTATGAACGTAATTCTCGAAGTGAGCGTTCCGGAGGTAATCAAGACACTTGCCGACCACAAGACTGACGAGGCTTTCACAAAGTCTGTAGCACAGGCTGCTAAGGAAAGCGAAGAAAGCCAGAGCGATTTTATCACACTATTTGTCAAGGCTTTTAAAGAGAACAGCGAGGGTAAGCCTCTTGCTTCAATCTTTGCCACACAGCAGTTGAAGGGTAAGGTCAACACCAACTCTTCCGACTCAGAAGTAGAAAAGGTACTGCGCGAAAGCGTAGAGGAAGCTGTGAACAACTCGTTCAACGTGCTTCGTACACGTATCGACCGCTTCGGTGTGGTTCAGCCGAACATTCAAAAGATTGAAGGCGCTACAGGCCGTATCATGGTGGAACTGCCAGGTATCAAGGAGCCGGAACGTGTTCGTAAGCTCCTTCAGGGTAGTGCAAACTTGGAGTTCTGGGAGACTTACGATACTCAGGTAATCGTTCCTTACCTCGCTCAACTCAACAACGCCCTGCGCAACAGTGCTGAGACTGCTGTAGCCGACACAACCGCAACAGAAGAAGTTGCTGAAGCTGCTGAGGAGAACGCCCTCAAGACTGACTCGAGCAAGGCAACAGAACTGCTTTCACAGGTAAGTGCCGACGAGTTGTCAGCTAAAGCTGGTAAGACTCAGAAGCAGGCTACTGAAGAAGCAAAGAAAGAGAATCCTCTCTTCGCTATGCTTAAGCCTATCCAGGGAGCTGCAGGTTGTATGGTAGGTTATGCTCTCGCAAACGATACTGCTGAAATCAACCGTCTGCTCACAAGCGCAACTGCAAAGCAGATATTCCCAATCGACCTCTCACTCAAATGGGGTGTAAAGTCAATGGACAAGGCAGGCAAGGTATTCGAACTGTATGCTATCCGCACTACTGGTACGAACGGTCGTGCTCCACTCGAGGGCGAAGTAGTGACAGAGGCTAAGGACGAGTTCGACCAGTATGGCAACCCATGTGTATCCATGAAGATGAACACAGAGGGCGCACGCAAGTGGTCAAGTCTGACAGAAGCTAACGTAGGACACGCTATTGCTATCGTGCTGGATAACCTCGTATATTCTGCTCCTAACGTAAACGGTAAGATTGACGGAGGTAGCTCACAGATTACAGGTAACTTCACAACCAACGATACTAAGGACCTTGCAAACGTGCTCCAGTCTGGTAAGATGCCGGCTCCTGCACAGATCGTTCAGGAAGACATCGTCGGACCTACACTCGGTCAGCAGTCAATCAAGGCTGGTTTCATCTCTTGTATCGTAGCATTCATCGTCCTGATGCTCTACATGGTATTCATGTACGGCATTCGCGAAGGTATGGTTGCCAACTGCGCACTTATCCTCAACTTCTTCTTCTCGTTCGGTATCCTCACCAGTCTCGGTGCCGCGCTGACCATGTCAGGTATTGCCGGTATGGTGCTCACACTCGGTATGGCAGTCGATGCTAACGTGCTCATCTACGAACGTACAAAGGAAGAGATGCGTGCTGGCAAGAATATCAAGAATGCAATCGCAGCTGGATACAGCAACGCATTCTCTGCAATCTTCGACTCAAACGTAACTACTATCCTCACAGGTATAATCCTCTACAACTTCGGTACCGGTCCTATCAAGGGTTTCGCAACCACACTTATGATTGGTATCGTCTGCTCATTCTTTACTGCTGTATGGCTCACTCGTATCGTATTCGAGCACTTTGTCAACAACGGTAAGTGGCAGAACCTGAAGTTCGATACTAAGTTCTCCATTAACAAGTGGATGGAAGGCTCAGCTATCAACTTCATGGGTAAGTACAAGAAATCATTCTTCGTATTCGGTCTCTTCGTCGCTGTATCTGTTTGCAGCTTCGTAGTTCGCGGACTCAGCCAGTCAATCGACTTCACCGGTGGTCGCAACTATAAGGTTGAATTCCTGCAGCCTGTTCAGACTGAGGATGTCAAGGCTGCTATCGTAAAGCAGTTCCAGGCAAACGTTCAGGGTGACGAGGCTGTCAACGTAACAGTCATCGCACTCGGTACTTCAGGAAATAATGTACGTGTATCGACCAACTACCTCATCAACGAGAACAATGCTGAGTCTGACGCTCTCATCGAGAGTCTCCTCTACAAGGCATTCGTTGATGGCGGCATGGTAGCTGCTGACGTAACCGAAGAGGCATTCCTCGACCGTGACAACCGTGAAGGCGGTTCAATCGTTTCTTCTCAGAAGGTAGGTCCTTCGATTGCTGAAGACATTACCTACGGAGCTATCCTCTCCGTACTCTTCGCTATCGTAGTAATCTTCGTTTATATCCTCGTACGTTTCCGCAACGTAGCTTACTCAGTTGGTTCAATCCTCGCACTGGTTGTCGATACACTCCTCGTCATCGGAGCCTTCTCACTCTGCTACGGTTGGATTGGATTCTCACTCGAAATCGACCAGACCTTCATCGGTGCCATCCTGCGATAAGGTGGTTGTATTCGACCGTATCCGTGAGACATTCCAGAACCACCCACGTCGCGACCGTCAGAAGAACTTCAACGACTCACTCAATGCGTGTCTCGCACGTACAGTCAACACTTCTGTTTCTACATTCATCGTGCTTGCTGTTATCTTCCTGCTCGGTGGCGACAGCATCCGTTCATTCGCATTCGCAATGATTCTCGGTGTTGTAATCGGAACTTTCTCATCTCTCTTCATCGCAGCTCCTACAGCATACCTCGTTATGGGTGCACGCATCAAGGAAGATGACACAGTAGCAGAAGAAGAATAAGACATAACTCATGCAGTACCCCGCGTACAGTAAAACAGGTAAAAACCGGATGCTTAACTCTTTTTTGAGCATCCGGTTTTTATTATCCCAAAATATTGTTGTACCTTTGCAGCCACTTAACCTTCATGCCGTTATGAAAAAATTTTACTTGCTTACCCTCCTGTTGTTATCTTTCATGAGCATTTATGCTGCTGAAGGTGATACAATCAAGATTACATTCAATGGCACCGGTGCTAATGTGGATAAGCCGACTTCAGCCAAAGTTACCTCATCTGTCAACGGTGCGTACGTCACTTTGCGTTCTTCTACTACCGACGAAGAATACGTGTATGATGTATATGGCTCCACTACGGCAGGTAGTCTGACTATCGTTGGCAGCTACAAACTCACTCTCCGTCTCAACGGAGTGGATATCACAAGCGGCAAGGGAGCAGCCATCGATGTGGGATGTGGGAAACGTATCGCTGTCGAATTGGCAGAAGGTAGTGTGAACACCCTGACCGACTATGCAAAAGGAACCCAAAAGGCTGCTTTCTATACAACGGGGCATCCAGAGTTCTCCGGTGCCGGTACACTCAATGTGACAGGAAACGTGAAACATGCCATCTCGGCAAAGGAATATCTGCAGATAAAGAAGACTGTCGGTACAATCAACGTATTGTCGGCTGTCAGCGACGGCATCCATTGCGGCAAAGGCAAGGAAGCTAATGAGAACAACTATTTCCAGATGAACGGTGGCACACTCAATATTTCCAATGTGGGAGGCGACTGCATCGACTCCGACGACTATGGTACGGTACTCATCAAAGGAGGTACACTCAACCTGACCGTTTCAGCCGATGATGTCGATGGAATCAAGGCCGACAGCACTCTGACCATCCTTAACGGCGATATAAATATAAATGTTACGGGTAAAGGTTCCTCCGGCATAAAGACCAACTGGCTGGCATATATCCCAGGCGGTAACATTACAGTTGATGTTACAGGTGACGGCTCGAAAGGTATAAGGGCAAAGCAGCAGACAGCCAAGACAGTCAACAACGGCGGTTCGGTCACATTCAGCGATTCCACCGATGTCAAGATAACTGCCAGTGGTGCCAGTATATACGATACGACTGGCGACGAAACCAAGTGTATGGGTATGAGCATTGATGCCGACCTCCTCCATACCGGCGGTTCGGTTTATATCCTTGCCAAGGGCGATAATGCATATACCTATCAGGTAAAGGGTTCTGAAAGCACTACAATAGGTTTCCGTGCTGAATACGAGAAGGAAACATCTGTAGCCGAGATTCCTGCTGCAACTGGCGATGGAACTGTCGGAATATTCTCCGTATCGGGTACTCCCCGGAGTTCTCTTCAACGTGGCATCAACATCATAAAGAAACTTGGCGAACCCGCTAGCAAGATAATAATCAGATAACATACATTTTATATAATATGTGGATAGAGCAACCACACAAAAAATGCTAAAAGATTATGGGATATTTATTTACATCTGAATCTGTCAGCGAAGGACATCCTGACAAGATTGCTGACCAGATCAGCGATGCGGTTCTTGACGAACTGCTGGCATACGATGCCAATTCGAAAGTAGCGTGCGAAACTCTTTGTACCACCGGACAGGTCGTGGTGGCTGGAGAAGTGAAGTCGAACACCTATGTTGACCTTCAGGAAGTGGCACGCCGCACAATTACCCGTATAGGTTACACCAAGTCATCTTATAAGTTCGACGCTGAGTCGTGTGGTGTGCTGAATGCCATCCACGAGCAGTCAGCCGACATCAATCGAGGTGTTGAACGTGAAGACCCGATGCAGCAGGGAGCTGGCGACCAAGGCATGATGTTTGGTTATGCTACCAACGAGACAGAGAACTACATGCCTCTGGCTCTGGACCTCTCTCATCGCATCCTGCGCGTGCTCGCCGACATACGTCGCGAAGCAAAAGTGATGACCTATCAGCGACAGAACGGCAAGACGGTCTCTTACCTGCGTCCTGATGCCAAGAGCCAGGTAACCGTAGAATATGGCGACGACGGCACTCCTCTGCGCATCGATACTATCGTAGTAAGTACACAGCACGATGAATTCATCCTTCCTGTCAATGGAATGACCCAAGACGAGGCAGACACCCGTATGCTTTCACAAATCCGCGAGGACGTGGAGAAAATCCTTATTCCACGTGTAATCGATTCCATCAGCAATCCGAAGGTAAAAGCCCTTTTCAACGACAGAATAACATACCACGTCAATCCTACCGGTAAATTCGTCATAGGTGGTCCACATGGAGATACAGGTCTTACTGGTCGTAAGATTATCGTCGATACCTACGGAGGCAAAGGCGCTCATGGCGGTGGTGCTTTCTCGGGTAAAGACCCGAGCAAGGTTGACCGTTCTGCAGCCTATGCAGCCCGATATATTGCCAAGAACATGGTGGCAGCCGGAGTTGCCGATGAAATGCTGGTTCAGATAAGTTATGCCATAGGTGTGGCAGAACCCGTAAGTATCTATGTCAACACATACGGACGTAGTCATGTAAACATTCCTGACGGCGAGATAGCAAAACGCATTCCGTCTCTGTTCGACCTGCGTCCTAAGGCTATCGAACAGCGTCTCAAACTGCGTGCTCCTATCTACGAAGAGACAGCAGCATACGGACACATGGGACGTGAGCCACAAGTCGTTGTAAAGCATTTCAACAATCGTTACGAGGGTAGCAGAGATATCGAGGTGGAACTCTTTACCTGGGAAAAGCTCGATGCCGTTGCCGACATAAAGCGTGCCTTCGGTATTTAATCCCTCCATCCGCTCATGGGAAGCATGATAGAGCGTCCTTATATTGTTGCAGGCGACAGCATTTTCATTCTTCTTCTGCTGCTTGCCCTCTCGCTCATGTCTGTCATCGTCTATCAGTCGCGCAGACAGATAGTCCATAACATACGGCAGTTTTTCAAGCGTGACCGCAAATATGCTGAACGCGGGGTTGTAACCAAGAACTTCTGGCTCAACACCACAGTCCTCATATTAATTACCTCCTTTACCGTTTCCCTTTCCATATTCAACGAACTGGTTCGTCGCAGCGGATACTCTTCTACGTTGAGCGTTCCCTACTGGGTTCTCATCGTACTGATACTGCTGCTTACCGGCTTCATATTCCTGAAACTATATCTTTACAACATTGTCAACTGGACATTCTTCGACGTAGAATCAAGTAAGCATTGGACGACAAGTTATCTGTTCATCACATCGCTCAGTTCGTTCCCTTGTTATGCCATTATCCTGCTCGAACTTTTTTCTAACATAAGCCCTTTGGTTGTGTTATTTTGTTATGTAATTGTGGCATTTTTATATGAAATATTGCTCATTTTCAAGCTGTTTATCAACTTTAAGATAAAAAAATATGGGGCATTTTTGATTTTTTTGTACCTTTGCAGCGTCGAAATAGTGCCCAACATACTATTATGGAGATTTATGCAATGGGCAAGCGATGTTTTCATTGAGGCAAATGTATTGTACTGATGGCAAAAATACTTATATCACAACCACGTCCACAGACGACAAAGTCGCCATATTACGAAGTAGCAGAAAAATACAATCTTGAGTTGGTTTTTCGTCCCTTCATCAAGATTGAGCCAATGACTTCCAAGGATTTCCGTTCGCAACACATTTCAGTAGGTGGTCATACAGCCATCGTCTTCACGTCGCGTCATGCCATCGACCATTTCTTCAACCTCTGTAAGGAACTTCGTGTCACCATACCTACCGATATGAAATACTTCAGCGTGTCGGAACAGGTATCACTCTATCTTCAGAAATACGTACAATACCGCAAGCGCAAGAATTTCTTCCCCGAGTCGGGTAAACTTGCCGACCTGCTGCCATTCATTCAGAAGCACAATAAGGAAAAGTATTTTGCTCCGCTCTCTTCTGCTCACAACGACGACATCTTCAATCTGCTCGAAGAGGCAGGAGTAGAACACGACGAGGCAGTAATGTACTACACCGTTGCCAACGACTTCACAGCCGACGAGAAACTCGACTACGACATGCTCGTTTTCTTCTCACCCGAGGGTATCCACTCGCTTGCCAAGAATTTCCCCGACTTCAAACAGGGCAAGGTGTGCATAGCCTGTCTTGGCACCAAGACCATCAACGAAGCAGAGAAAGCCGGACTGCGTGTTGACCTTACTCCTACTCCTGAACTGCGTAGCGTGCCTGCAATGATTGAAGAATTTGCAAAGCGTCTCAAGAATGGCAAATCTTAATGCCTACAGCCTTTCCAAGGCCGAACGCATACATAGTCGTATAGTCGTCGACCGACTCTTCTCTTCCCCCAATTCATCGATAGCTATTTATCCCTTACGCACAGTATGGATGATAAGCGAACGCACAACAGATTCATCGGTTCCATCGGTAAGTATGCTTATTTCCGTGCCCAAGAAACGCTTCCACCATGCCGTTGACCGCAACCGTGTAAAACGTCAGGTGCGCGAAGCCTTCCGACTCAACAAACACATCCTTAACGAAAAACTGCATGACGACACCCGTCACATCGACATCGCCTTTATCTGCATAGCCGAACATCTGCACGACAGTCGTCTGGTACATAAATCCGTAGTGAAATCGTTAATGCGCATAGCCGACAGCCTATGAGCCTTGGTCCATTCTCTTCTTTAAGCCATCAGAATATATTCAGCAGGGCACTCTCGTTCCTGCTCCTCCTACCCATATACTTCTATCGTACGTGCATCTCACCGCTCACGCCAGCCAGTTGCCGTTTCACTCCCACATGTAGTGCGTACGCAGTAGAAGCAATAAAGCGGCACGGACCCTTCAAAGGTCTGTACCTTGCCGTGAAACGCATCCTCCGCTGCCATCCCTGGGGCGGTAGCGGTTACGATCCTGTTCCAAAAGAGTTTAAATTTTAAAGGCGCCCTATCGATATGTCGAAACGTCGACATGTCGGTATATCGAAAGGATTGGGCGCCTATCTCTCCCACTTTCTCAGGTGGCGCTTGATGATTTCTGCCTCCTCGTCGTCCATAGCCTCATACATGCGACGACGCTGTTCGTATGGAGTCAAACGCTGTGGCTTCTCACTGTCCCGTTCGCGACGCTCACTCTTTCCCTTGTGATATCCATCCTTGAACGGCTTAGCCTTGAAGTAGTGCTCATCGTCGTCTGTAGCCTTCTCGCGTGCCCAACCGCCGTCCTCGTTCTTCTTATGAGGCTTGAACTTCGCATTACGCCTGCGTTCCTCAGCCGACTTGATGTCAACACCCTGTTCGCGCTGCTTCCTCAGTTTGCCATCAAATATCTGATACTTCCTGAATTCACACTCGATACTACCGTTGAAAAGGGCAAATTTGGTTGAAGGACGCATTCCTATATTCGCAAAAAACTCCTCCCTGTTGCTTATCACCCATGCATCGCCACCAATGAACGCATGTTTCAGTCGTTCGCCAATCGTCGTATATAGTTCCTCCAGATTGCTTCCCTTCACAGCACCGATGCGTTCGCCGTAAGGTGGGTTGGTAATCATGATAGCACGTTCCTCAGGCTGCTCAAACTCCGCTATGTCTCTTTGCATCACCTCCACTATATCAGCCACACCAGCCGACTTCACGTTCTCCTGTGCTATCTGCACGGCACGACTGTTTATGTCGTAACCATAGATGTGGTGGTCGAACTCCCTTTCTTCGCTGTCATCATTATAGATACGTTCGAAAAGGTCAGCGTCGTAGTCCTTCCATTTCTCAAAGGCATATTCCTTGCGGAACACACCCGGGTATATGTTCCTGGCTATCAATGCAGCCTCAATCAGGATGGTTCCCGAACCACAGAACGGGTCAATCAGGTCGCACGAGCAGTCCCATCCCGACAGCATGATAAGTCCGGCTGCCAACACCTCATTGATAGGAGCCTCCGTGTTCTTCACCTTATATCCACGCAGGTGGAGCGAGTCACCACTCGCATCAAGCGAAACAGTCACATCCTCGTTCGATACATGCAGGTTTATTCTCAATCCCGGATTCGTGATACTCACATTCGGACGTTCGCCCGTCTTCTCGCGCCAGTAGTCAGCTATGGCATCCTTCATCCTATAGGCAGCAAACTGCGAATGGCGGAACGCATCCGAGAACACAACAGCATCCACAAGGAACGTAGTGTCCACATCCATATATTCCGCCCAGTCGATGCGCTTAGCCTTCTCATACACCTGGTCGGCATCCTCAGCCTTGAACGTCGCAATAGGTTTCAGCACCTTTATGGCAGTACGCAGGCAGAAATTCGCCTTGTACAGCATCTCCTTATCACCCGTAAAACTCACCATTCGGTTGCCAATCTCCACATTATTGCCTCCGAGGGCGATAATCTCCTTTGCCAGAACCTCTTCCAGTCCCTTGAAAGTCTTTGCTATTATAGTTGTTTCCATTATTTCTGTTTCTGATTAATTTGGCGCCCTCTTTAAACCTTAACCTTTAACCCTTAACCCTTACTTCTGCGTTATTGTTGTTCCTGCCTCCACATCGTGGGTGATGCATACGTTACCACCAATCACGGCACCCTTGCCTATAGTGATACGTCCCAGAATCGAAGCATTACTATATACAATGACATCATCCTCCAGTATCGGATGGCGCAGAATACCCTTGATAGGATTGCCGTCGGCATCAAGTGGGAAACTCTTTGCTCCCAGCGTCACACCCTGATACAACTTCACATTATTGCCGATGATACAAGTCTCGCCAATCACCACACCCGTGCCGTGGTCGATAGTGAAATACTCACCTATCTGTGCTCCCGGATGAATATCCACGCCAGTCTCCGAGTGAGCCAGTTCAGTCAGCATGCGTGGAATGAGAGGCACATCGAGCATCCATAACTCATGAGCCATGCGATAAATCGTCAGCACCTTGATGATAGGGTAGCACGAGATGATTTCCCCGAAACTCTTTGCAGCAGGGTCGCCGTCGTAAGCAGCCTTCACGTCCGTAGCCAGCACACGACGTATCTCAGGCAACTTCTCGATGAAAGCCTCAGCCCTCGTCGTCGCCATGCGGTGCAGCTCCTTGTAAATCGTCTGCTTGTTGTATGCCGCATACGCACTTACGTTTCTGTAGTCGGCAAACGACAGACCCGCCTGTATCTGTTCGATGAGCAGAGTGTACAGGCGTTCTATGTTCACGCCGAGATGATAGCGCAGCGTACCTGCATTCACCGTGGGATTTCCGTAATAGCCGGGGAAGAAAATGCTTCTTGCCAGTTCTATTATCTCCTCCAAAGCCTTTCCAGAAGGCAACGGAGCCCCCTCGTTATACTCTCTGAGCAAATCCTTGCACGATTGTGGTTCCACAAGCTTCTCCACTACCGCGTTCATAGTCTCTGTAAACTTCTTCATCATTGTTTATCAATCAATTTGCGCGCAAAATTACATCTTTTTATCCATTTTATAACGAATATTGTCAAAAAACATTTGCAAGTACAATAATTCCATGTATATTTGCAGCCTGATAACCTTAAAAACTAATAGTCCTATGAAACAGACAAAGACATTCCTCATCACACTTTTCGCACTCATGATGTCAGCAGTAGCATTTGCCGACGACACCCCCATACCGGTAGAGCAGCTGCCTGCAGATGCCAAGACCTTCGTAAGCAAAAACTTCCCCCAGGCCAACATCATCTATGCCGAGAAAGACTGGAACTCATACGAGTGCCGCCTCAGCAACGGAGTAAAGATAGAATTCAACAAGAAAGGCTCATGGAAGAAAATTGACGGTCACATGACCGCAGCCGTTCCCGAGGCACTCATTCCCGACCCAATCAAGCAGTACGTACAAGCCAACTTCCCAGGTTGCAACATCACCAAGATAGAAAAAGAACGCTACGGCTACGAGATAGAGCTCTCGAACGACATCGACCTGAAATTCAACTATCAGGGAGCCCTCATCGGCATGGACGACTGATAAGTCCACGCGCTTTAAACTTTTTACTGTTTCACCACGTCCCAGCGATGGTTCGACGCGGCGCCCGACACGTCATGACGTTGCGCCCGACTCAAACAAGCGAGTAAGAGAGCGCAGAGTCAAGCTTGCTTGAACTATGCCGAACGAGAGCGGTTCGCCGAAGGCAAACGTTCATCGCGCCGTCACGAAACATTCAACGCTTAGGAGGGGGTGGATAATGGTTAAGGGTTAAAGGTTAAAGAATTATGTTCGAAAAGAAGATTTTTCTGTTTTACCCTCACTTACTCACTAAATCATGCTCTAGCCCTTTATCCATCGGGGATGTAGATAGT
>CAJODY010000072.1 GCA_905233285.1 uncultured Bacteroidaceae bacterium | reverse complement strand
TGGTCAATTTGCTAAGGCTGGCAACATCATCGTTCGTCAGCGTGGTACAAAGCACAACCCAGGCAAGAACGTTGGTATTGGTAAGGACGACACTCTCTACGCACTCGTAGATGGTACAGTAGTATTCAAGAAGGGTCGCCTCAACCGCTCTACTGTTTCAATTGTTCCAGCTGTTGCTGAATAAAGAAAACTGATTTTCAAAAATAAGAATCTCCCCTTGGGCAAAAGGCTCGAGGGGAGATTTATTATGTCGAAATATCGTTATTACGTTATAACGGAATTACGCCGGAGAACTTATTCAGCAGAAAATTCTTTGATGCGTTGCTCTTCCGACAGTTTGCAGATGAGCAGGGTATTGTCTTTCTCTGCAACAATATAGCCGTCGAGTCCCTGAATTACTACTCTCTTCTCCTGAGTGGTGTGGATAACGCAGTTCTGGGTTTCATAGAGACGGATGTCCTGCCCTATCATGTTGTTCTTATAATCATCAGCCTTGGCAATAGTATGGAGTGAACCCCATGTACCGACATCGCTCCATCCGAAACTTGCCGGCATCACGAATATCTCGTCAGCCTTCTCCAGCACAGCATAGTCGATTGAGATATTCTCGCACTTCGGAAACTCCTTGTCGATGATTTCCTGTTCCTTGGCAGTACCGTAGATAGGCAACAAAGCCTCGAATATATCATTGACATCGGGCAGATAGATTCTCAGGGCATTAACTATTGTACTGACGTTCCAAACGAATATTCCGGAATTCCAGAAATACTCCTTATCTTGAATATAACGTTTTGCCGTAGCGAGGTCGGGCTTCTCCTTGAACGAATCCACACGGAAAATTTCCTTGTTTCGCAGCGAAGGCTCGTAGCTGTTAGCCTGAATATAGCCGTAACCTGTTTCCGGGCGTGTGGGCTTCATGCCGAGAGTGACGATACTGTCAGTCTCCGATACGAACTGCAGAGCCGTATTGATAACACGTTGGAACTCCACGACGTCGGTCACGAGGTGGTCGCTTGGAGCCACTACGATGTTAGCCTTCGGATTCTTTGCCTTTATGCGCCAGCTGACGTATGCAATGCAAGGGGCAGTATTTCGGCGGCAGGGTTCGAGCAGGATGTTCGACTCAGGCACTTCAGGCAACTGTTCCTTCACAATATCCTTGTATTTCACACTGGTTACAACCCAGATATTCTCAGGCAGCACCACGCCCTTGAATCTATCTACAGTCATCTGGATGAACGTGCGTCCTGTACCAAAGACATCGATAAACTGCTTTGGGCACTCCGGTGTGCTCATTGGCCAGAAACGACTACCTACGCCGCCAGCCATTATCACAAGATGATTGTCAAGTTTGCTCATAATGAAAATACAATTTAGCCTCAGAATTTACAAGATCCCTCGGAGGTGATAAATTTATGTTTGTGGTAAATAAGCCTTTCTTACCTTGCAAATGAACTGCAAAGTAAAATTCTTTTAATCTATTTTCCAAATAATTAGGAAAAATTATAATGAATGGTAGTCAATTAGACCTTTCAGAGGCTCTTTTAGGACATTTCCGATAGTGTAGCCGAGCATCTCAGCTACTTCTTTTATTTCCTCCTGATAGATGTAGCCTACGGAACCGACGATATGCACGGTGGTACCTTCGTACGATGCTATGTTACGTTGGAAAAACTGGCGGAAACAGTCTAGCAGCAGGTTGCGTACAGCCGGGTTGTCGCGATGCAGGGCACAGAAAGGAGAAAATCCGGCAAGAAAACGGTTGGGGAACGGCTCGCGATATGTCTTCTGTATAATGCTTGCAGCCGTTTCGTGAGTTTCCTCGAAGAAACGCTCACAAATCTCATCGGGCAGCTGACGTTTCAGCACATCGCCCACGAGACGCTTGCCGATATAGGCTCCACTACCCTCGTCACCCAGGATGAATCCGAGTGGCGACACATTCTTCTGAATCTTCGTTCCGTTATAATAGCATGAATTAGAGCCCGTACCCAGAATAGCCACGATACCAGCCTTATTGCCACAGAGGCCTCGGGCAGCTCCGAGCATATCGCTCTGCACCTCGATTACAGCATCTTTGAATAAATGACGCAGGGCCGACTCCACCTTGGGTGCAGCCTCCGGTGTACAACCTGCTCCATAGAAAAATATCTCGAGCGAATCACCTGTCGAGATACCACGGGTCAGCACCCCCTTCTGTTGGGAGCCATTTTGCTGCAGAGTCTGAATGATGTAAGGCAGCAACTCAAACTTTACCACACGGCAGATATCATTCTCCGCTTGCTGAAAGGGATTAATGCCCTGAGTGTTGCACAACTGCTTGTTGCCCTCGTCGTCTATCAGACACCAAGCCGTCTTTGTAGAACCGCTGTCGGCTATGAGTTTCATATCAGACCTCAAACTTATTTATACTGAATTCAGATTCTTCTCCCAGATTGTTAACACTTGATATTCAGCTCCTTCACTATGCTGCTGATGCGTTCCATCGTAGAAAGACGCGAAGGAACGAGAGGCAGACGCAGTTCATTCTCCACCAGTCCCATGCTGCTAAGCATAGCCTTCACTCCGGCAGGATTTCCATCGACGAAGAGAAGTTTGAAGAGTTCTGCAAACTTATGGTGAATAGTGAGAGCGTTGGCGTAGTCGCCTGCAAGAGCCAGACGAACCATTCGGCTGAACTCCTTCGGCAGGGCGTTTCCGATTACGGATATTACGCCGGCAGCTCCAAGTGTTATGAGTGGGAAAGTGATTCCGTCGTCGCCTGAGATGACATCGAAATCCTTTGGTTTGTTCTTGATGATATCGTCAATCTGGCCGAAATTGCCACTTGCCTCCTTTACTGCTACGATATTCTCGCAGTCGCGAGCCAGTCGGAGAGTTGTTTCGGCAGTCATGTTGACACCCGTTCTGCCGGGTACATTATAAAGCACTACGGGCACAGGACTATGAGTAGCAATGGCACGGAAATGCTGGTAGAGTCCCTCTTGCGACGGTTTGTTGTAGTATGGGCATACGCTCAGGATGCCGTCGATGCCTCGAAGGTCGGCAGAACAAACTTGGCGAACGATGGCAGCCGTATTATTGCCTCCCATGCCGAGCAGGATTGATATTCTGCCCTGCACCTTGTCGCGCACAAGATTGATGATGTTCTGTTTCTCCTCGTCGGTGAGTGTAGGGGTTTCGGCTGTGGTACCCAGTACGCAGAGGAAGTCGGTACCGTTTGCGAGTTGATAGTCAAGAAGTCGGCGCAGCGATGTGTAATCTACCTCTCCAGTCGCCGTAAACGGGGTGACGAGAGCTACGCCAAGTCCTTTGAATTTATTGTGTGCCATTTATGCTTTTTCAATTTCGGGTGCAAAGGTAAGATTTTTCATTGTTTTTTATTCAATCATTTCAAGAAATTCTTCCTCGTTTACGATACGCACTCCGAGTTTCTGAGCCTTCTCAAGTTTTGCAGGTCCCATGTTCTCTCCGGCGAGGACGAAAGTCGTGTTTTTCGATATGCTGCCCACGTTCTTTCCCCCGTGCTGTTCGATGAGCGCCTTATACTCGTCGCGCGAGTGCTTGGCAAACACACCTGAGATAACAATCGACTGCCCTGCCAGCTTGTCCGTATGTCCTGCGAGCGACTCCTCCGAGAGCGACATCTGGAGTCCGGCATCGCGCAAGCGCTGGAGCACGTCGAGGCACTTCTCGTCGTGGAAGTATCGGATAATGCTTTCGGCTATCACCTGCCCCACCCCATCCACTTCGAGCAGTTGTTCGAGGGTTGCATCCTTCAGCGCATCTATATTCTTAAATGAACGCGCGAGGAGTTTGGCAGTAGTCTCGCCCACGAAACGTATGCCGAGAGCAAAGACTACACGTTCGAAAGGCACCTGCTTCGAAGCCTCGATGCTGTCCACCACCTTCTGTGCCGACTTTATTCGGTTGCGGTTAGGTCCGCAGATATCAGCCACACGCAGGGTGTAGAGGTCAGCCACGTCGTGTATCAGTCCGCGCTGCCAGTAGTCGTCCACCGTCTCAGGCCCCAGCGAGTCGATATTCATAGCTTTTCTTGAAATGAAATGCTCAATCCTTCCCTTTATCTGTGGCGGACAGGTAGAGTCGTTCGGACAGTAGTGGGCAGCCTCGCCTTCTACGCGTATGAGCGGCGTACCGCACTCCGGACAATGGGTAATGAACTGTACGGGCTGCATGTCGGGTGTGCGCTGCGAGACATCCACTCCAACTACCTTCGGAATTATCTCGCCGCCCTTCTCCACATAAACCATGTCGCCGATATGTAGGTCGAGCTGACGTATGATGTCGGCATTATGGAGCGAAGCCCTCTTGACCACCGTTCCTGCCAGTTGCACAGGATTCATGTTGGCTACTGGAGTGATGGCACCCGTGCGTCCTACCTGGTAAGTCACTTCGTTCAGCCTCGTACACTCCCTTTCAGCCTTGAACTTGTAGGCTATAGCCCAACGTGGCGACTTGGCAGTATAGCCCAGGTGGCGTTGCTGGCGCAGGGAGTTGACCTTCAGCACTATTCCGTCGGTAGCAACGGGCAGGTTCTTGCGTTCCGTGTCCCAATACTCGATAAACTCAAGCACCTCCTCCACCGTCTTGCACTTCTTCATGCCCTGACTTATCTTGAATCCCCAGTCCGCTGCCATATGCAGGTTCTCGTAATGTCCGCCGTCGGCAGGTATCTCGTCGCCAAGCAGATAATAGAGGTAGGCATCAAGTCCGCGTTCAGCCACCACACGCGACTTCTGCGACTTGAGTGTTCCGCTGGCTGCGTTACGGGGGTTGGCGAAGAGGTCTTCGCCTGTCTTTGCCCTCTGTTCGTTCAGCGCTTCGAACGAAGCCCAGGGCATCAGAATCTCGCCCCTGATTTCAAACTCATGAGGATAGCCGCTGCCCTCCTTCAGGCGCAGAGGTATGGAACGTATCATGCGGACGTTATTCGTCACGTCGTCGCCCTGCACTCCGTCGCCTCGTGTCACAGCCTGAGTGAGTTGTCCGTCGATGTAGGTGAGCGAGATGCTCAGTCCGTCGTATTTCATCTCGGCACAAATCTCGAACGGCTCACCTTCGAGTCCAGTCCTCACCCTCTCGTAGAAGTCGCGTACGTCGGCCTCGTTGTAAGTATTGGCGAGCGAGAGCATCGGATACTTGTGGCGTACTGTGCGGAACGTCTGCGTCAGGTCGCTGCCCACCCTCTGCGTAGGCGAGTTCGGGTCGGCATACTGCGGATAGAAGAGTTCGAGGTCCTGCAGACGATGCATCATCTGGTCGAAGTCGTAGTCCGAGATAGTCGGTTGGCTGAGCACATAATAATTATAGTTGTGCTGTTCCAGTTCCTTTCGTAGTTTGAGTATTTCTTCCTGTGGGGTCATGGTGGGCTATTTTTTTACTCTGCAAAGTTACGAAATCTGAAAATTGCATGCAATAGTTGTGCGAACATTGTAACAAACTAACAAAATTCAACAGAAAAAACAACAAAAAAACAAAAGTTCGTTCATTTTTTGTGATGATTTACACAAACTTCCCACTTATTTTGTGTAAATTTGCACAAAATATTGAGTTAATCACTCCTCTCAACCATAGAATCATGGAACGGAACATCTATCAGGAACTCTGCAAATGGAAATCGTCGACTCGACGCAAACCTCTCATTCTTGAGGGGGCGCGTCAGGTGTACGTCATTTTGGCGAGAACGAATATGCCCATGTGGCATATATAAACTTTGAGGAAATGAAGAATCTCCGCGGACTCTTCACCGTCGATTTCAATGTAGAACGCGTAATGCGTGCTATACGATTGGCCACAGGCTGTCCGTGTGTAGCAGGTGAGACTCTGATATTCCTGGACGAAATACAGGATGCAGAAGGTGGTCTCACAATGCTGAAATATTTCTTTGAGAACATGCCCGAGCAGCATATAATCGTAGCCGGTTCGCTGCTTGGCATCGAACTTCACAGAAAAGAATCATTTCCTGTCGGCAAAGTTGACTTCCTGCGCATGTACCCCATGACGTTCATCGAATTCCTTCGTGCAGTTGGAGAAACTGCTATGGCAGACCTTATCATCAGTGCCGATTGGCAGACAATTGCACTATTCAGCCAACAACTGACCGAACGCTTGCGTCAATATTACTTTGTCGGAGGAATGCCCGAAGCCGTACAGGCCTATGCCAACGAGGCACTTCCCGTAGAAATACGACATATACAAAACAGCATCCTTCAAAGCTATGACAATGATTTCTCAAAACACGCACCAAACGAACTGGTTCCACGTATCCGCCTCGTATGGGACTCCATCCCCTCGCAACTTAGTCGGGAAAACCGTAAATTCATATATGGTCTAGTTAAGGAAGGAGCACGTGCCCGTGAATTTGAAGCGGCATTGATGTGGTTGTGCGACTGTGGACTGACCTATAAAGTGAAAGCCGTCAAAACACCTAAATATCCACTGAAGAGTTACGAAGACCAGTCGGCATTCAAGCTATTCACTATCGATGTCGGATTGCTATGTGCCCAGATGGATGTAGAACCTTCACTCCTTCTGCAGAAAAACGACATTTTTACCGAATTCAAAGGCGCACTCACTGAACAATATGTAATGCAGCAGCTATTACCATACCACACACTTTATTATTGGTCGAAGCCCAATTCACAGGCAAAAGTTGACTTTGTTATACAGCAAGACGGAAATGTAGTGCCCATTGAAGTAAAAGCAGAAGACAATCTCCGAGCCAAAAGTCTCCGTCTGTTTATTGACACATTCGCCCCTGCCCGCGCTTACCGTTTATCCATGTCAGACTACAGGAAAGAATCTCAATTGACCAACATACCTCTTTATGCCATAGCCGCCTGTGCCAATTAAGCAACATCTCGAATAGAGTAATTGCCCCTTATTACCCCCACTTTCGGCTACAAGATTAACCATTTGACCACATAAACGCTTCCGACAGAGATGTGAGTGCTATTTTTCTCGAAGAACTTTTTGTGCCGAAAACGCAGGAAACACCTTTCAAATAGGGAGAAAAGCATGGTTTTTGACATCAAAAAATAGCATATTTTGACACTTTCTGTCCCTTTTCCAAGGGTAGGTCTCTCAGGAGCTATTGGTTTACTTATGTCGTATCTCATTGTAAATCTGCTTTTTATAAAGAATTAATATTAACTTTTCTTCCAATTCCAATTCTTCCAGTTTCTTTTTGAGGGGGTACTCATCCCTTATTATACATATATTTATATATATAAATATCTATATATCAATTAATTATATAGTTTATAAGAGGAAAGTGCACCCCTCGTTTTTTAATTGGAAGAACTGGAATTGGAAGATTCAGTCCTTTTTACTACTCACCCTCTCCTACAAGGCCTGGTTTTGCTTCACTTTCACCACGCGCCCGCCATGATGCGACGCGGCAGGAGCGGCGCCCGCGTGCTCACGAAACAAGCGAGTAAGTGAGAGCAGAGTGATGCTTGCATCGACTATGCCGAACGAAAGCGGTTCGCCGAAGGCAACATGACAGGCGCATGGGCGACGATGAAAGTAGCAGAAACAGAAAAAGTCCCGGAAGCGAGCTTCCAGGACTTTCGTTTATCGCCTGCCGATGCAGGACTCGTAAGAAGAGATTTTACAGATATACGGATTTTAACGGCGTTTTGCTGAAGAAGGAGTATTTTTTATACTAAACTCAGCACTTATCTGAACAGGTGCCTTATCATCGTAATCAATGCCAAGACTTCTATCAATTAATGTACCGTTACCATTAACCTTGAATGAATATACATCTCCATTTTTGGTTACTTGTATCTTAACTCCCTGACCAGAAGACTCAATCTGTGTCCAACCTCCCATGCCTTCCAACATGTAACGGAAATTATTGTTGACATTGTCGAACGTAGTCTTGCTTGCATCATAATCAGGTATGTTAATACTTACATCTCCCCAACCAGCTTGCGACTTATCGCCATCAGATATCTGAACATAAAAACTTGCGGTAAAGCCACGTTCGTCAACTGTAATTTGACCGTCCCATACGCCACTGGTACCACCAGGTATTGAATACCATGTGTTTATACCATCGCCAACAACGACTACCACGCCAGCACCTGCAGGAACATCCTTGTTCACATCAACATTGATAGTCTGGTCTGCATCTGTGACCGTAAAATCTGTTTCAACCTTAGATCCGTCACCAAACAAAGCGATTAACTTAGCAGCACCTCTGTATGATGATGGTGCAACGATTGAATAATTGCCATTCAAATCACTTATAACACGATTTGTTTCTTGCGGACCATATTGAATCCATATTGTGCACACATTAGAACCGCCACCTGTATTGTTTATTGTACCGCGGATTACGGGAGCCTTGCTTGGCATCTGAAGCTGGATAGTCTTTGTTTCCTGCGGATTAAGGGTCACATTCTGTTTTACAACCTTTGACTCATCATAGTTACCATTCTCGTCCTCTGCATAATTTCCATAACTACTGGAGGCAACACGAATAAGCAAATCAGTTTTACTTGGCACAACGCAAGATGCAATACCCTCACTATTGGTATAGGCAATACGCTGACCATCAATATCTACCTGGAGAGATGGTATTGGAGCGCCATTACTATCTACCACTTTAACTTTCAATGCTGCACGTGCTTCTGGGTAGTCGAGGTTATGCCATGAGAAGTGAGATACTGTACCCACGTATGCATTCAATTCAGAGTCATATTCTGCCTCACCTTCATAATCCCAAACACCTGTTGCTTCGTTGAAACTCCACAAAGGTATATAGCGCATGTCTGCTGGATTTATCTTAATATTCGACGGAACAGGGAATGTAAGTGTGGCTGTCGTATTATCTTTCAACTGAAGTTTCTGATTGGCTGAGCCCCTCAAATCTACAGCTACCATACCAAGGCTTACCAACTGGCGATCGTCATTAGTGGTAAGATCACCAGGCATCTTGTCTGCAAAGTCAGCTTCATTTGGATTCAAATAGACAGAATTTGCCGTTACTGTACCATTATACACTTCGGTGCTCGCTGTTCCATCAGCTTTTGCTACAACATATCCATTTGCAGGAAGTTCCACTTTCATGGTTACGTTCTCCCACGAGCCTGTAGTTGGATTATATTGACTGTAGTTCATTTGTACTGTTTCACCTGTTGAAGAGTCAAACGGTGGAGCAGCTTCGATTTTATTCATAGAAACATCCATATACAATGCATCACCAACTGGGCATGAACGGATTACAGTTGCATATCCATCCTTCTCGAACTTAATCACAGCACGATTGTTTACCACTGTGACACTATTAAGGGTATAAGCACCATTAGTTCCAGACTTGGTCACTTCTCCACCACTTGTTATAGTAACACCTCTTAAAATGGAGCCATCATCGGAAGTAACGATACCAGATACTGCTGCAAACTTAGCTGGAGGTGTAACTGGGCCTGGCTCTGGTTCTGAACCACCACCGCCATCTCCGTCACTACTGCTACATGCAGTAAATGCAAGTGAACCCATGAAAAGGCTTGCGAGAAGCCAGAAATTCAGTTTCTTCATAGTCATTTTGTTTTTAAGGGTTAATATTAAAGGTTGGTTATTTTATTTCTTTGTGTATTCTACCTGCAGGTTTGCAAGTGTGCTGTAAGCCGCTGTACCATTAGGGATGAAGGCATCGATTGGGTCTGGTACAACACCAGAACCGCTATTTACACTTGGATCATCATAATCTCTCCATACTGTTGC
Organism: uncultured Bacteroidaceae bacterium; assembly: GCA_905233285.1. GTDB lineage: Bacteria > Bacteroidota > Bacteroidia > Bacteroidales > Bacteroidaceae > Minthosoma. Next base: position 4,858 of record CAJODY010000072.1, on the reverse strand, counting down.
CTCTGGATTCTCACCATTCATATGCTCTTCATTGTCGTAACGACTGGAATAGCTGTGCAGAGTTGTAAAGTGGAGATAGCCATTCTGATAAGTGAATGTACCTGTGTGGCGCTCACCCCAAGGAGTGATAATCAGGTCAAAATTGTCACCTTCAAGTTTGAGAACGGCACGAATTCCGTGGAAACCAGCTTTGGACTCCCAATACCACTTGCCCTGAACATCTGCTTTTGTAACAGGAATCTGAGCACCCTGACGATAAGCAAACGAAGTCTGGCGTTCTTCCTCTCCAGAATATGACTGGCTTGCAGGAATAATAGAGATTGCGAGCATTACAGTCTTGTTATGAATCATTTCAAGATCCATGCTTGTATTTTCATTATTGAACACATACGACAAGCGTCCGTTCTCCAGAGTGTATGCACCATCAAAGAGAGTTTGTTCCTGACCCTGAAATGTTTGCTTGATTGTCAGTTTACTATCGGTGAAAGTGTATGTAAAAGGAGCTCCGTTTGCCCATACATCCCATGCACCAATAAGGTCTGCCTTTGTCACAGCAGCTGGAGCTGGAGGAGGAGTAGGATCGTCACCCTTGTCGTCACCACACGAAATGAAAGTGGTTGTAAGTGCGCAGAAGCAGAATGCAACTGCCACAATGCTAAAGATTTTCTTCATAATCATTTTATGCTTAAAGTTAATATTAAAGGTCGGTTTTAAGTTTATTAATTTTGTTCCTGCCAAGTAAGTTCACCATAGGCAATCAGATTGTGCGGACTTACTGCAACTACAGAGCCATCACCAATCTTCAGTTTGTTGCCATTGATGGTGTAATCAAAGGTTTCTACATAAGGAGTGGTGACATCCTGCATATCAAAATTATCATCACCACCCCAAGCTTCCTTAGTAGTTGTAATCGTGATCTTGTTGTTTTCTCCAAGCTGATACGTACCAGCTATACGATGAGTAATGCGCTCTCCAAGGTATGCACCAGTAGGACGAATCGGGTCGATAGCAGGAATAGATGGCATGTCATATTCTGCTACAGAAGGATCAGTATCATACCAACATGCGCTCTCAGTAATTTCAAATGTATTGTCAGGATTGATGACATAAATTAGCTTATGAGCATAGCGCCACATAAGGAAATTGGGATCATCTGGCTGTGCAGGGAAATCGCCCACCCATTTTCCCACAATACCCGTAGGACCAGATGGAGGAGTAGGTTCGTCTTTTTTGTCGTCACCACACGAAACGAGTGTCGTTGTAAGTGCACAGAAGCAGAATGCAACTGCCACTAAACTAAAGATTTTCTTCATAGTTGTTTTTTTGATTTAGGTTGTTTTTATTAGACATTTCTGATTTAAGACATCGCAAAAGTATGTAAACAAACGTTAACGAGCAGAGCATATTCGCAGAAATGATTCTCATATTTGCAGAATGTTTTGCTAGAAGGCTCGGAGACTTGCATCAATAGCCGAAAAATGCGTACTTTTGCCAAGGATACATTATTTATAATATATAAGTCCAAAACGGGTTGATATCGTTCTTAAAATTGCAGTACGAAGCAAGTAAAGAACTAAAAACCACGAATTCATCGACAAAACATACCGAACATGATAAAATCACTCGCAATCACAATGCCCCTGTTCGTCTGCTTCTTCTGGAGCCTGCTCATAGCAACAGACCTCATAAGAAACGGACTGAAAAGACACAGGATGTACCTTTTTGTGTTCTTCGTGGCAGCAACGATACTCTATCTGGGGCATGCCGTATTCTTCAGCCGCAGTCTGGAGTGGATATCCCTGAGCGACTGGTTGTATTCCACATGCAACCTGGCAGTCTATCCGCTATGGTTCCTATATGTCTGTACTCTGACCGAGAATCGTCACACGGCAGCTGACCAGCTGATTGTAATGTTGCCGACAATAATAGGATGCGTGGCTGTAGGTGTGCAATACCTGATTATGTCGCCAGCCGACACGGCTCTGTTCGTGGAGCAATATCTGTACAACAACGTATCGAACATGCCGTCGGAAGCGGCAAACATACAGGCACACATCCACAACGCATGCAAGGTGACGTTCGGAATCCAGATTATCCCCATCCTCTACTTCGGTTACAGGAAGATAAACAGGTTCAACCAGCAGGTGAACAGCATCTATGCCGACACGGAGAATAAGGTCGTACCCGTAGCCATGCACTACCTGCTGATTCTTTTCCTCGTCACCTCAGCCATGTCGTTCATTGCCAATGTCCTCGGACGATACAGATTTGACAACTCAGTATTGCTTCTCGCCATTCCATCGCTGTTATTCACATTGCTGCTGTTCTTCATCGGATATATCTGCTACTTCCAGACGTTCACGATCGACGACATTAAGTCGGACGACCTTGAAGCAGACGAACTCATCGATAAGCCGACGAATTCATCGGAGCTTCGGGCACGCATAGAGCAGGTGATGACGGACGAGAAACTCTATCTGCAGCCCAACCTGAAGCTCCACGACCTGGTGAGGTATGTGCAGTCGAACCGCAACTATGTATATAACGCCATAAACAAGGAGAAGGGCATTTCGTTCAACGAGTATGTGAACCGTTTGCGCATCGACCACGCAACACGCCTGATAGAACAGCACAAGGACATGTCGCTGGCAGAAGTGGCTGAGAAGTCGGGATTCACGAGCATAGCCTCGTTCTACCGCAACTTCAAGCAGTTCAAGGGCAAGAGTCCCAAGGAATACTCAGAAGGCGTAAATCTTTAGGATACTATCAATTAACACAAAGGCTTGACACCATGAGGTATCAAGCCTTTTTTGTTTTTAATATGTAAGTCAGGGGATTATGCTTCTGCCTGAAGCGGCTTGGTTGCAGGTTCCTGTACGTTGAGGAAGAGGTTGCGATAGATAACTGCATTGAGGGCAGTACCGCAACAGATTCCAAGCACGATGACTGCTATCATCAGTATAAGCGTGATGAGACCGACATCGATTGCATCGCAGATAGCAAAGATAATCCAGAATACGATACCGAAAAGAATAGCGTAAACCAGACTTACGAAGAATATCTTCCACTTGAAGCCGTAGGTAGCCTTGTTACTGAGTTCGAGAGCCTCGGTAGGAGTCACGTCCTTGTCGAGCATGATGAAGAGCGCAAGACTGTACATGACGCTAAGCACGATGGCAGGAACAATCAGGAAACAGAATGCCGGAACCATCATAATGTGCAGGAATCCCTGAAGGAGGAAGTAGCTGCCCATACGACGACGATAGACGGAGTCGAAGATGAATGTAGGATTGATGACTGAACCCTGTGCGAGTTTGCCCGGGATGGTAGCCATAGCGATGGTAGTACCTACGTTGAGGTATGGTATCCAGATGGTGAGTACGTAGAATACTACTGTGAGCACGAGCGATGCTGAGTTCTTGACTCCGATAGCAACGGCATCCTGAATAGCAGGGATGACTTCGAGTTTTCTTTCCATAACTTATTTGACTTAAGGGGTCTAACCTGTTTATTCTTCGCCTACTACCTTCCAGATGCAAGCTGCGATGATAGCACCTACCAACGGACCTACGAAGAAAATCCATACGTTAGCAAGAGCGTCGCCACAAGCAAAGAGTGCAGGACCGAGCGAACGAGCAGGATTAACAGATGTACCTGTGAAGTGGATGCCTACGAGGTGGATAAGGATGAGTGAAAGACCTATAGCCAGACCTGCGAAGTTGCCAGCACCTACCTTTCCGTCGGTAGTACCAAGAACTACGAGTACAAAGAGAGCTGTGAGGACTGCCTCAACTACGATTGCAAGGCACACATCATTGCCGCAACCGGCAATACCATTAGCACCAAGACCTGATTCTGCTCCATAGATGTAAGCAAGAAGAGCACCAGCAAGGATACCACCGATAATCTGGAATACCCAGTACATGCAAGCGTCCTTAACGCTCATACGCTTTGAAAGCAGTACACCAAGTGTGATAGCCGGATTGATGTGGCAACCAGACACGCCACCAATAGCGTATGCCATAGCTACTACAGCAAGACCGAATGCAACGGCTGTACCAACGACTGAAGCTGTGTCAGTACCACATGAGAGTGAAACGGCTGCACCGCAACCAAGGAATGTAAGTACGAATGTACCAACCAATTCTGCAAGATACTTTTTCATTGTAATTAATATTTTAAGGATTAAACAATAAGTTCCAGAAAAGTCGCGAGGACTTTCTGGAACTTTATAATGTGTGATTAGTTGTTTTCAGGACGGAGCTGACGAACTACCTCAGCTGTACGCCACATCTCTGAGTTGTGGAGAGCTGCAAGCTCCTTCTCGAGACCTACGCGGTAGTCTGGCTTAGAGTTAGCGTCGATTGAAATCTGAGCCTCGTGACCGCTCTTAACTGAAGCGTAGAGTTGCTCAACAACCGGCTTGATAGCATCGTGGAAACGAGGGAACCAGTCGAGGGCACCACGCTGTGCTGTAGTAGAGCAGTTAGCGTACATCCAGTCCATACCCTTCTGAGCGAAGAGTGGCATGAGCGACTGAGTGAGCTCTTCAACTGTCTCGTTGAATGCCTCAGATGGAGTGTGACCATTCTCACGGAGCACTTCGTACTGAGCAAGGAGAAGTCCCTGGATAGCACCCATGAGTGAACCACGCTCACCTGTGAGGTCGGAAGTAGCTTCGCGCTGGAATGTAGTCTCGAACATGTAACCTGAACCGATACCGATACCGAGTGCAAGTGTGCGCTCGAGAGCACGACCAGTAGCGTCGTTATATACTGCGTATGAAGAGTTCAGACCACGACCCTCGAGGAACATAGTACGGAGTGATGTACCACTACCCTTTGGAGCTACCATGATG
>CAJODY010000071.1:7316-10409 GCA_905233285.1 uncultured Bacteroidaceae bacterium | reverse complement strand
TGAGGTCACTTTCCCCGACGGACACCAGGAGTTGTGGAATCCGATGCAAGGGATTACGACCAGAGGAATGGAATAGAATATAAATTCCAATTTAGCAAAATACATAAATATGACATAGAATGAGATTATTCTGCCGTAAAAACACGTTTTTGTTGCCATGAGCGTGTAAAAACGCGCAGAATGTGTCGTAAAAGTGTCGCCATTAGTTTACAACAACTCTGTAAGTTGTTGATAATCAGCATTGTCTAGCCGCATCCCAGGCAGCAAGGTTTTATTATGAACTGGATTATCTTGTTTGTTGCAGGACTATGCGAAGTAGGATTCACCTACTGTTTGGGTCGTGCAAAAAGTGTTATGGGACTGGAATGGTGGATATGGATGGGCGGCTTTTTCGTTTTCACTATCTTCAGTATGGTATTGTTAGCCAAGGCAACACAAACTCTGCCCTTGGGGACGGCTTATCCCGTATGGACAGGCATCGGAGCAGTAGGCACCGTGCTTGTCGGCATCTTCGTATTTCATGAGCCAGCCACGTTCTGGCGACTGTTCTTCATCTCAACCCTCATCGGGTCAATCATTGGACTAAAAAACACTTTCATAATTATGACACAGTTTAGAAACATGAGGCGCAAGCGCCAGCAGCTTTCCAACGAGGAGAGCCTGCAAAAGGAGTTGGAGAGCGGTTTCTCCCGTATGCTGATAATTCGCTTCGACATTGGGCACCTGACTGGTAAGGAGGCAATAGAGCTTGTGAAACAAAAAAATCCCAAGGCATAATCAACCTGCTCTGGGATTTAACTATTGTTGAATTCTGTCACGACTCAGCATAGCTCAAACAGGTTTGGCTCTGCCTTCGCTGCTCCATCATTTATGATTTATTTTGAATATCGCTCACCAACATACCCGTTATTCATTTCACCTGCAATGAGGTCGAAATGCTGATTGACGGGAGGTGTAGGCGTGAGATCGAAGTAATCGAGTTCAGCAATGGGCAAGCAGAAGTATTCCAACTTGTCGTAGCTTGTATATAAGCGTGGAAGCACCGGATTGTTGTCATATATCCATCGCTTTACATCGTCGCTGACATCGAAGCTGACCATGCCTGAGCAGCGGACGGAGATATTATCGGCAAAGGCCAACAGCTCCACGTTGGGATTGGCTTGCAGTTCCTTATAGACCGCTTTCTCCTTTGAGGTAGAGAAGTATAGCATATTGCTATCCTGCTTCATAATCTGGAAGATGCGCATCTTAGGTAGATTGCCCTCGCAGGTGGCGAAGGCAATCTCGTTGTGTTCACTCAGAAACTGTAATGCTTTCTGTAGCATCGTCCTGTTGTTTTACAGTTTTATTTGTAAAGTGCCTGTGCCAGAGCATCCACATCGCCAGGAAGTTCAGGATAGGCAGTCTTCAGTGCCTCAGTGAACTTTGTGGCATCAGCGTTTGCTTCACGCAGTTCCTTCACCTTTGTCAGATAGGCAATCTTAAACTCAACCTGAGCCTTTTCTGCCAGACCGCCGTGACCACCGATGAAATACTTTGCACCTGATGCCAGAGCATCCTTGGCTTCTGCCAGTTCTGCGTCGATAGCTGCAACACTGCCCACCTGAAGAGGAGAAACGTGTGCCTCGGCAGGAGTCCAGTGAGTATAATACACCTGACCACCGATGATAATGCTTGCGCCCGGGAAGTCGCTTGCAGCACCATGCTCGAACTTGAAGTCAACACCAGCCCATTTCTGTGTTGCATCGAAGGGAACCTCAACAGCCTTCTGCGTGGGCAGAGCCACCATCGTCTCACCAAACTGCTCGGCAAAATGCTTCATCATACCACCATAGACAGGACCCTCGATGAATGCAGGCATACCCTCAGGCATCGTCAGAAGCAACTGATCAGAGCCACCCAGATGATAGTCGGTCACGTCTATGGCAATGGGCTTGCCCAGTTTCTCGATGTACGCTGTAAACTCAGCAGCATTCACCTTGAAGAGTGGATACTCCATCACTACCAGCGAGTCGCTACCCTCGATGATGTAGCTGGCATCGCCCATCACGTCGTTAGAGTTGTACACATGAAGCTTGAATCCGTCCAAATCGTAGCTGGTGAATACACCTACGAGTGAATCCTGTACCTCGGTCTCTGTCTGAGCCGTCTGCTGAGTCTTGTTACCGCAGCTTACCATCATGGCTGCTGCCATCATTGCGAAAAAAATCTTTTTCATTTTCATTACATTTTTATAATTAATACTGATTTTCGTTTTGCTGGTGCAAAGTTACGGCATAAAAATGAACCGTACAAGAAGGCACTTTTTGGTGGGATAGTTACCAAAAAGTAGGAATTGGGATGTTATCGCACCTTGTTAAAAAGTGCTTTAACTTATATTAACCAAGTGTAATATCGTAAGTTGGTAACTTTCCGTTATCTTTGCTGAAAAATAAGTAGTTATGGCAGATATAAAAGCTGAGTATCTGGCTTGTCCGATACGCAATGTAGTGAGTCGCTTTGGTGACAAATGGTCGATGTTGGTACTCTATCAGCTCCACATCAGTGAGACGGGCATTCTTCGCTTCAACGAACTGCGTCGTCACATGGCAGACTGTTCGCAGAAGATGCTCTCGCAAACGCTGAAGAACTTGGAGCAGAGCCACCTCGTACACCGTGAGGTCTATCCTGAAGTACCTCCCCGTGTGGAATATTCCCTTACCGATACGGGCAAAGAACTCATGCCAACGCTAACTGCCCTCATCGTATGGGGCAAGAAGCATTTCAACGATGTGGTGACGGATTAAAATAAAAAGCAATGCAAAATCGCCGTACCTTTGCACCAAAGAAACAATAATTTAATACTATTATGAGCAAGAAGATTATGATTATCGATGGCTCAGTCGCATGACAAATGGCACGAAGAGCACTTCACAGAGGAACTCCAAAGAGCCTACGAAGCCGGCAAACGGATGGCAGAAACAAGAAATTGGTAACAGGATGTGGTTTCTGCCATAATTTATATAAAAAACAAACATATTTTGCAAGAAAAACGTGCAGAACGACCGTAATGTCATGAGAAATGATTAATTTTGCGAGCAAAATTTGCAGAAC
>CAJODY010000071.1:0-7305 GCA_905233285.1 uncultured Bacteroidaceae bacterium | reverse complement strand
CAATAGTGTGACGTAGGAGATATAATCAGTCTCCGTTAGCAGCCGTCCAGACAGCAGTCGAAGAATAAAGACCCTTCGCTGACGCGACGCAAATAACATTAAAAGCCTCGTCACCTCCCAGTGGCGGGGCTTTTAAACCTTTAACCCGTAAGCTGTAAACTGTAAGCAGTAAGCTATAAAGTCTTTAACCCTTAACCTTTATACATGAATCTCTCAAATCGACGCGAAAGCTCAAACATTGAAGACCGCCGTGGTCGTTCCGGCGGCGGAATGCCCCTTGGAGGCATCAATCTTGGCGGCATGCTGGGAGGCGGTAGTAAAGGCCGTCTCGGCTGCGGCACCATTATCCTCGTCCTTGCCTTCCTCTTCCTCATATCCGGAGGCGACCTCGGTAAGATGTTCCAGATGATTAGCGGTATGGATGGCAGAGTAGCCACCGAACAAACCGACGGCAACTACCAGGGCGACGAGACCGAAGAAGCACTCGCACTCTTCACCAGTCAGATACTCGCCAGCACCGAAGACGTGTGGACCGAACAGTTTCGGAAGATGGGACGCACCTACAAAGCCCCTACCCTCGTCATGTACACAGGTTCCATCCAGACCGGCTGCGGCAACGGTTCCGCTTCCATGGGACCATTCTACTGCTCAGCCGACCAGAAAGTATATATCGACCTCAGCTTCTTCCGCGACATGAAGCAGACGCTCGGAGCCGACGGTGACTTCGCCTATGCCTACGTCATAGCACACGAAGTGGGACACCACGTCCAGAACCTCCTTGGCGACCTTGGCAAGGCACATCAACAGATGGCTCGTCTCTCTTCAGCCGATGCCAACCAGATAAGTGTGCAAATCGAACTCCAAGCCGACTTCTACGCCGGATTCTGGGGACACCACGAACAGCGGCTCTTCCACTCCATGCAGAGTGGTGACCTTGAAGAAGCACTCGTCACCGCCCAGAAAATCGGTGATGACTACCTGCAGAAGAAAGCTCAGGGCTATACCAACTCCAAGACCTACACCCACGGTACTTCCGCTCAGCGCGAACGCTGGTTCCGACGCGGATGGACCTCAGGTGACCTTTCACAGGGCGACACCTTCTCTGTTCCCTACTCAAAACTGTAAGAATCTCGAAAAACATATTTTATATATAACCAAAACTAATCTGACGTGTTATCACAAGTAAATAGTGCTGTACTGCAAGGACTAGAGGCGGTGCCGGTGAAAGTCGAAGTGGATTCGTACAGCGGAGGAATGATGACCCGATTTTCAATAGTCGGATTGCCCGACAATGCTGTGAAGGAGAGTCAGGAGCGTGTGTTTGCTGCTCTGCGCATCAACGGTTTCCAAATGAGTAAGCGTTCGATTGTGGTGAATCTGGCACCTGCAGACCTGCGCAAAGAGGGTACGGGACTGGACCTTCCCATCACGATTGGCATCATGTCGTCGTACGACTCATGTGCATTCGACCGCGAGATGCTGAATCATTCTATGTTCATCGGTGAGGTTGGACTGGACGGCACCATCCTGCCTGTCAAGGGTGCACTGCCGATTGCGATCAAAGCTCGTAGCATGGGCATACGCCATCTGTTTGTACCGAAAGAGAACGAAAGGGAGGCAGCCGTAGTGGACAAGGTGGAAGTGTACGGAATACGTTCGCTGCACGAGGTTTGTGATTTCCTAAGCGGACTGAGACCGATGGAGCCGACAATAGTGAATACACGTGAGGAGTTTCTGTCGGGTCAGAATTCTTTTCCTTTCGATTTTTCGGAAGTAAAGGGACAGGAGAATGTGAAGAGGGCTTTCGAGGTAGCGGCGGCAGGCGGGCACAATGTGATTCTCATCGGTAGTCCGGGTTGTGGCAAGAGTATGATGGCAAAGCGTCTTCCTTCGATTCTTCCCCCACTCTCTCTGCATGAGAGTCTGGAGACAACTCAGATTCACAGTATAGCGGGAAAACTGCATAGGGACACCAGCCTCATCAGTCAGCGCCCGTTCCGCTCACCCCACCATACGGTATCGGACGTGGCTCTCGTAGGTGGTGGCAACACGTTCCTGCCGGGCGAAATATGTCTGGCCCATAACGGTGTACTCTTCCTTGATGAGTTGCCCGAATTCAACCGAAACGTATTGGAGACTCTGCGTCAGCCACTGGAGGACAGATTGATAACGGTATCGCGAGCTCGCTATAACTTCACCCTCCCCTGCTCTTTCATGCTGGTGGCTTCAATGAATCCTTGTCCGTGTGGATATCATGGCGATGCTACGCATCAGTGCGTATGTACTCCGGGACAGATTCAGCGATATATGAATAAGATAAGCGGACCACTACTCGACCGTATCGACATGCATGTGGAGGTGCAAGCTGTGCCGTTCAGTCAGTTGTCAAAAATGAAGCCGGGCGAACCCAGTGCCAATATCCGCGAGAGAGTAATCAAGGCAAGACGGATTCAGGAGGAACGATTCAAGGATTACAAAGGGATTTATTGCAATGCCCAGATGACGGAGAAGATGTTACACGAGTTTGCCGAACCCGACAGTCAGAGTCTTGATATGCTCCGCACGGCTATGGAGCGCATGAAGCTTAGCGCCCGTGCCTACAGCCGAATACTTAAGGTGGCACGTACTATAGCCGACCTCGAAGGCAGCGAGAATGTGCGAAGCCCACATATCGCCGAAGCAATAGGATACAGAAACCTTGACCGCAGCGACTGGGCGGAAATAAATTAAAATCAAAGGCGCCGTGTCTTTAACCCTTAACCATTAACCTTTAACCCTTATAATTTACTATGAACATTCTGATTTTACAAGGCTCTCCGAGAGCTAACGGAAACACCGCATGGATGGCGGAAGAGTACAAGCAGGCTGCTGAGGCAGCTGGACATAAAGTTACGTTAGTCAACGTAGCACGAAAGAAGATTGCTGGCTGTCTGGCTTGCGAGTATTGTCACGGCAAGGGCGAAGGTACTTGCATCCAGAAAGACGACATGCAGGAACTGTATCCGCTGCTGGCTGAGGCAGAGGTGCTGGTATTGGCTTCACCCATCTATTACTTCACCCTAAGCGCTCAGATTCAGGCTCCTATCCAGCGCTTCTACAGCGTGATGAAACCTGCCAACGTAAAGAAAACAGCTCTGCTGCTGTCGTCACATTCGCCTGGCGTTTATGATGCTGCCATCGCCGAGTATAAGCTCATCACCGGTTTCTGCGGATATGAGGATACAGGCGTTGTCACTGCCAAACTGGACGAACAGAAGACTGCCGAGACGAAGCAGAAGGTGATAGCACTCGTTGGAAAACTGTAACCCAAACGCCCATGGAGATTATGATTAAGATCAATTCTATTTTTACTGTTTTAATAACTATGGCAGTTGCCGTTGGTCTGCTGTCATTCAAAAATAATTCAAGTGATATGAAAAAGATTTATGATTTCACCGCCCTATCGAATAAGGGCAAGGAAATAAACTTCGCCGACTACAAGGGCAAGGTTCTGCTCATCGTTAATACCGCCTCAAAGTGTGGTTTCACCCCTCAGTATGATGGTCTGGAGGCTCTCTACCAGAAATATAAAGACCAGGGACTCGTAGTCATCGGTTTCCCGTGCGACCAGTTCGGACATCAGGAACCAGGCACCGACGAACAGATTGAGGAGTTCTGCCGCCTGAACCACGGTGTCACCTTCCCATTGATGTCGAAGATTGAGGTCAATGGCGACAATGCCCACCCTATCTACAAGTGGCTGAAGAGTCAGGCAGGCTTTGCCGGATTCAACCCTGAGCACCAACTCACGAAACTTCTCGACCAGATGTTCACCAAAGCCGACCCCGACTATGCTTCGAAACCCGACATCAAGTGGAATTTCACCAAGTTCCTCATCAGCAAGGAAGGCGATGTAGTATGCCGCTTCGAGCCTACCACAGAACCACAGGATATGGAAAAGAGCATCGAAAAGGAGTTGACAAAGTAAAACGTACAAACTATGCAAGGAAACTTTTCTTACTACAATCCCACCAAGTTGTATTTTGGTGATGAGTCGTTGAAATTCCTCAAGGATGAGCTGAAGGGCTACGGTCCTGTTGTGCTGCTGAACTATGGCAGTGGCAGTGTGAAACGCAATGGTATCTACGACCAGGTAGTAGCCATCCTGAAGGAGGCTGGCAAGACCATCGTGGAGAACCCGGGTGTGATGACCAACCCCACATTGGAGAAACTGAACGAAGGCGTGAAGATTGCTCGCGAAAATAATGTCGATTTGATTCTTGCCCTCGGTGGCGGTAGCGTATGCGACTACTCGAAGGCTGTAGCAGCGTCGGTATTCTACGATGGCGACTACTGGACTAAGTTCTGGTTGAATCAGGAACAACCCGATGCCGACCAGAAACTGCTGCCCGTAGCTTGCATCCTGACAATGGCAGGAACAGGTTCAGAGATGAATGCCGGCACGGTGATTACCGATGCGGAGCATACGCTGAAGATGGGTCATGTGTTCGACAGCCGATTGATGCCGAAGTTCTCCATACTGAATCCGAAGTTCACGATGACCGTTCCCGAGAACCAGATGAAGGCTGGAATCTACGACATCATGAACCATATTATGGAACAGTATTTCTCTGATTTTGATGACAATACCAGTGATTACCTCGCGGAAGGCTTAATGCGTTCAGTCGTCACCAGTAGCCGTATCGCCGTGAAGAATCCGCAGGACTACGAGGCACGTTCGAACATCATGTGGACGGCCACTTGGGCACTGAACACACTTATCGGAATGGGTAAGGCGCAAGACTGGATGGTGCACATGATTGGTCACAGTGTGGGTGCCTGGACACATGCCCCTCACGGCTATGCCTTAGCTTCCGTCTCGATGGCTTACTATCGTCGTGCCATGAAGAACGGTCTGCCTAAGTTTGCCCGTTTTGCGCACAACGTATGGGACATCCCGACAGAAGGAAAGACCGAACGTGAACTGGCAGAGGCTGGCCTTCAAGCTCTGAAGGACTGGATGCTGGAAATTGGTCTGCCACTCACCATCAGTGAGTTGGGAGCTACCAACGAGATGATTCCAGGCATCACCGAAACCACCGTTGTCTATCCAGCCGGCTACTTGAATCTGACAAAAGAGGATATTACGGAGATACTGAAAGAGAGCATGTAAACCCTTGAATATGACACAGAAACGATTCCACAGACATTTCGAGACTCCAGGCGTACCGCTCTATTGGATTATCATCGCCTACATCATCCTCGGCTGGTTCTTTCCTGTGATAGGACTCATCGCTATCATCTGCATGATTGGTCCGGTGGTGACAAGTATCTATAAAGGGCGCTGGTGGTGCGGACATGTGTGTCCTCGTGGCAACATGTACGACCGTCTGCTGTCCAAATACTCGCCCCATCGTCCTATTCCAAGGTTTGTACGCACCTTCGGCTTTCGCCTGTTTATGGTGTTCTTTATCTTCGGCATGTTTGGCTTCCAACTGAGTCTTGTGCCTTGGAGCGAGGGGGGACTTCCCATGTGGGAAGGCATAGGCAACGTATTCTGGACGATTATTGTCATGACCACCATCGTAGGTGTCACGCTATCGTTCATCTATGCCCCACGCACATGGTGCTCGTTCTGCCCTATGGGAACCATCTCCAACTGGGTAGCGCCCCGGAAGACTCCTTTACCCAAGACATTCAGTAACATCCACGTGTCGAGTGCCTGTCAGATGAAGTGCAAGCAGTGCGCCCGTGTCTGTCCGATGCAGCTCACACCCTACGACTCGCGCGGCGAAGCCATCGGCTATCTGCATCCAGATTGTCTGAAATGCGGAAAATGTACGCTGGCCTGTCCAACTAAAATAATGACGTTGAAAAAATAATTTCACTTTCCCTTCCTAAACTCCCTAGGATTCATTCCTTTCATACGGTTGAAAAAGCGGGCAAAGGTGGTGACATCTGCGAAATGGAGTTGGTCGGCTATCTGAGTGATGCTCAGGGAAGTCTGGCGAAGCAGGAACGTGGCTTCCATGAGGAGCAACTGGTTGATGTAATCGACTACGGTACGACCACAGGATACCTGACGAACGACTCGCGAGAGATAGGTCGTGGTAATGCATAGTTCGGAGGCGTAAAACCCGATGTCGTGGTGCTCGACGTAGTAACGGGGTAAATCCTGTAATATTTCGTCTGTTCTCTTGCAGGAATCGTTTTTCTTGCATACTTTTGCGTCACAAACATATTTGTTGACACAAAATAAAACGACATGGAAACAGAACTTTATTTCGGATTCAGTATTTATGCATGGATTACCATTGCTACCGTACTGATTATGTTCACTACGATGCTGGTGACGAAACTGCGTGCCGACGTAGTGTTCCTCAGCGCCATCGGCGTACTCTACGTCACAGGTGTACTCGATTCCAAGGAGGCTTTCTCAGGCTTCAGCAGCACGTCGGTCATCACGGTCGGCGTACTCTTCGTAGTCGTTGCCGGACTGACGCGTACGGGTGTACTGTATTTTATTGTGAGGTACCTGATGGGCACACCCGGCTCCTACGCCAAGGCAGTGACTCGACTGATGCTGCCCGTTGCTTTCCTCAGTTCGTTTCTCAGCAACACGACGGTCGTGGCGCTCTTCGTGAAAATCGTCAAGATGTGGTCGAAGAAACTCGGCATATCGCCCTCGAAACTGCTCATCCCATTGAGCTACGCCTCGGGCATGGGTGGTGTGTGTACCCTCATCGGTACTCCGCCCAACCTGATTATCAGCGGACTATACGAAGAGAATACGGGTGTGGCTATGAACATCATGACCACTACCGTTCCCGGACTGTTCTGTCTTGTCATAGGTATATTGTCAGTCATTGCCATGCGCCGTCTGCTTCCAGACAGGAAAGCGCCAGAGTCAGCCTTCGAAGCCACGACAGAATACACCGTTGAGGTGCAGGTGCCATCGGACAACAAGCACATCGGCGAGACACTGGCTGAAGCCGGACTGTTCCATGTCAAGGGCGGTAGTCTGATAGAGATGTACCACTTCGACGAAAGTCCCATACCAGTCACAGAGGACGAACCCGTCATGGGTGGCGACCACCTGGTCTATGCCGGACAGATAGACGAAATCATCGAAATGGCATACAACCACGGTCTCGTAAGTGCCGACCACCATGTCTTCTCTGCAAAAGAGGAAGACGACAACCGTCAGTTGCGCACGGCATACGTCAAATTCGGCAGCAGTCTGATAGGCAAAACCATGAGCAGCACCACGCTCGAAAAGGACAACAACATGGTACTGGCAGCCGTAGCACGTAGTGGCGAGCGCAT
>CAJODY010000070.1 GCA_905233285.1 uncultured Bacteroidaceae bacterium | reverse complement strand
TGCAATGCGCGAGGATTATATAAAAGCTGCACTTACGAAGAGTCAGATAGAGGAGATGAAGGATACGATGCCTAAGAGCAATATCAACGATGGCGGAGCATATCTGTTGGCTGGAGGCAAGAAGACAAAGTACCACACGGACGAGTTCAACGTGTCCGTGTTCGGATGTGATCTTGTGACAGGTCCCGACGGAAGATACGGATGGTATGAGATTCAGGACGGTTACGTTGCACCCGGTCAGGACACTGAAGGCAAACTCCGTTCTGGTACCGTTGTCGAAGTGGATAAGAATGGTAAGTTCCGCTGTGAAGCCGGACACGACAATAGCATACGTGCCGGAAACTGGTGGAAGTCGCAGCTTGACATAAACCAGATTCCTAACCACTGGTACCCCGAAATGCTGCACTATGCTTTGAAGGGAAAACTTACCCTCTATCTGCGCGGACGCATTTTCGGAACAAAGAAGCCTGTAAAGGTTGAGATTGACGATTTTTGCGTTAACCATGGAAAAGAGACGAACAGTTTCTATCAGATGGGCATACGTTCGTATAAATCCTATTCCACCTATAGCATAGAAGGACATGCCGAGATAAACGGCAAAGACTGTCGCGTTTATATCGAGCAGAAGAGTCGCGGAAAGTTGACAAATATGTATGTGGCACGACTATACGAGTCGAACAAGAACTGGATGCAAGCGATTGACGGTAACCGTCCCATTAGCACGTTGTCGATACCAGGCACTCACGACTCGGGTACATCAGGACTGCCTGAACAACCCGCAGCCATCTTCCGTGCCGGACATACTCAAAACTTCTCCATACCTGCACAGACGGCTGACGGCATACGTGCCTTCGACATTCGTCTAAAACGCGACCTGCACTACGGACACACCATGATATGCCGCGACCGATTCGACTCGACATTGGTGGCTTGGGATAAATTCCTGACAAATTATCCTTCTGAGTTCATAGTGGCTCTCATTGGTAGTGACGAAGGCGGTAAGTGGGGTGAAGAACTCACTGAAAACTACAGAAAACTGATTGAAAAATACCCACACCGCTTCGTGGAGAATTTCAGTCCGGCAACACCAATCGACAGTGTACGTGGTAAGATTCTTGTACTACGCCGTCAAGAAGAGTGTCCATTCGGCAAACTGCTGAAGTTCACAGATAATGCAGTGTTCGAATATGACGGATTCCATGTAGAGGACGTTTACAAAGAACATAAGACGTACAAGAAGATTGGTATCGTAGAGCAGCACATACGTGAGGCTTATGAAAACGAAGACCCGAACAAATGGTACTTCACATTCAACTCTATTGCTTGGTCACCACGTCGCCACAATCCTTACAGCTAAAGGCAAAGAACATACGCAAACCGATGAACAAGAGTCTGCGTGAGATTATCGAACTGAAAGACTATAACGATTTCGGTGTCGTATTCCTCGACTTCTACAACGACCACGGTGACAATCCGCAGATTGTGGAAACCATCATAAACTCAAACTTCAACCGAGACTACGAATAAACAGAAAAAGGAGAGGCGATGATGCCTCTCCTTTTTTATAGTTTCAAAATCACAGTTCCCTTACGACCTGTTCCACCACTTTGGGATAGTGTTCCATCTCCAGTTGGTTCTCCTTTTCCGCTATATCCTCTACGGTATCAGTAGGTAGGAGAGGTGTACGGAACTGAGCTATAATCTCACCACTGTCACAGATAGGTGTGACGTAATGGACAGTCATACCAGTCTCCTTCTCCCCTGCCGCCTTCACAGCTTCATGAACGTGGTGCCCCCACATCCCCTTGCCACCATATTTTGGCAGTAGCGACGGATGGATATTGATAATACGACGTGGAAATGCCTCTAAGAGATAGTCGGGAACGAGGGGAAGAAAACCGGCAAGCACGATGAAATCGATATCGAACTCCTTTAGCATCGGCATCAGGTTGTCGGGTTCTGCCAACAGCGGTTTAGTCACCACCCGACAGGGCACATTCAGGCTCTCAGCTCTTACCAAGGCATAAGCATCAGCACGACTACTCACAACCAGCGCACAGTTCACCAATTGAGAGTCTTTGAAATACCTTATCAGATTCTCACAATTGGAACCATTTCCCGACACAAATATAGCGATATTGGTTCTTTTCATATTTATTAAGATATTTATTGGGGTGCAAAGTTACGGATTTTCGTATAAAGTCGTACCTTTGCAGCGATTTATTCTCAATAAGCGACGAAGATGAAGAGTAATATTATCACAATCGTTGCAGGATTCCTATCCTCTGTTATGCTTCTCACCAGTTGCACTTCATCTGGTCAGGCCGTAGCAGGACTGACAGGAGCAGCTATAGGCAGTAACATTGGAGGAGCCATAGGTGCAGCCACTGGTGGAAGGCATTACCACCACTACAACGGACAAGGAGCAGCACTGGGCAGCCTTATCGGTATGGGTGTGGGAGCAGCACTCGGCGTTGCCATTCAGAAAAGCGTGGAGAATAACGAACGCAACTACCACGAAGGATATCAGGACAACAGTTCGTATAGCAGCAACTACAACAACCCTGCACCAGTACAACCTCGTCTGCCCCTGAGATTATCCGAAATCACCTACTTCGACGGTAATGGCGACGGATACATGTCGAAAGGTGAAACCATTGAGGTTGAAACCTATATCCAGAACACTGGCAAGCATACCCTTTACAATCTCTATATAACTCTCGACACCCAAAACAGCAAATACGTTACCGTGTCCTCTCCTTTGACCATCTCCCTCGAACCGGGTCAGAAAGTCAGATACTCAGGGCGCATCTATTGCCGACGCATCCGCCACGGACACGACGTACCACTTACCATCACACTTGCCTCAGGCGGTTCCGTGATTCAAAGCGAAACACTCTATTTGGGAATGAGATAAAAAACAATCTGCGAAATGTCAAAGATAGAAATACGTAAAGTAGAAACAAAGAAAGACCTGAACCGATTCATCGAGTTCAACTACCAACTCTATAAGGATAATCCATATGCCGTACCCGACTTGGCATTCGACCTTCGTAACACGTTCAATCCGAAGAAAAATCCGGGATGTGAGTTCAGCGAAATGCAGTTGTTCCTCGCCTATAAAGACGGGGAAATAGTAGGACGCGTGGCAGCCATTATCAACCACAAAGCAAACAAGACATGGAATACCAAGAGCGTACGATTCGGGTGGATTGACTTTATCGAAGACATAGAAGTGTGCCGTGCCCTCATTCAGACTGTTGAGCAATGGGGAAAAGAGCGCGGAATGGATCACATCCAAGGTCCGATGGGTATTAAAGACACCGACAAGGAAGGTATGCTCACCTTCGGTTTTGACCAACTGGGCACCATGAACACCCTCTACAACTACCCTTACTACCCTCAGTTTATTGAGCAACTTGGATTCAAGAAGGATGTTGAATGGCTCGAACTGCGTATGCCAGTTCCAGAGAAGGTACCCGATAAATATACAAAGATTGGCGAAATCGTCATGCAGCGCAACAAGGTACACATCAAAAAACTGAACGGCAAAAAAGACATCTTCAAGAATGGCTACGGACAGCGTATCTTTAAGCTCATCGACGATGCATACAGTCCGCTGTATGGTTATTCACGAATGACGAAACGACAGATTGACGAACTCGTAAAAACATTCTTCCCGCTCGTCGACCTCAATATGGTGACACTCATCGAGACTGATGACACCAACGAGCTTGTCTCTGTAGGCATTTCAATGCCATCCATCGTGCGTGCCCTGCAGAAATCGAAAGGTCATCTCCTACCTTTCGGTTGGTTCCACCTACTGAAATCACTCAAATTCAAGCACGAAGACGGAGTAGAACTCCTGCTCATTGCCGTCCATCCCGACTGGCAAGGTCGCGGAGTCAATGCACTGCTCTTCACCGACCTTATCCCTGTTTATCAGAAAATGGGCTTCAAGTGGGCAGAGACCAACTGCATACTTGAAGACAATTTCAAGAATCTCGGTACATGGCAGCATCTGAATCCTACGATTCCGAAACGCCGTCGCTGCTACAGCAAACCAATAGAATAGGTTTACCCTATTCCATCAGTTTACGATACTTTATGCGCTTGGGTTCTTCCAGACCTAAGCGCTTTGCTTTATTTATCTCGTAGTCCGTATAATTACCCTCGAAGTAGAATACCTCGCCGTTCCCTTCGAAAGCAAGCACATGAGTGCAGATACGGTCTAGGAACCAGCGGTCGTGACTAATCACAACAGCACATCCTGCAAAGTTCTCCAATCCCTCTTCCAACGCACGTAGTGTATTAACATCGATATCGTTTGTAGGCTCGTCGAGCAGCAGCACATTTCCCTCCTGTTTCAGAGCCAAAGCCAGTTGCAAACGGTTTCGCTCACCTCCCGACAACACTCCACACAGTTTTTCCTGATCAGCACCGCTGAAATTGAACTTACTCAGATAAGCCCTCACATTGATGTCTCTGCCACCCATACGAATAGTCTCGTTACCTCCACTCACAGTCTGATATACCGTTTTCCCCGGGTCTATATCTTTATGTTGTTGGTCAACATACGCCAACTTCACGGTCTCCCCCACTTCAAACTCACCCTTATCCGGAGTTTCCAACCCCATAATCAGTCGGAACAGAGTAGTCTTGCCCGTTCCGTTCGGACCAATTACACCTACGATACCATTCGGTGGCAAGTTAAAGTTAAGATCCGTATAAAGTTTCTTATCACCAAATGCTTTAGCTACATGCTTTGCCTCTATAACCCTGTTGCCAAGACGTGGTCCGTTCGGAATGAAAATCTCCAGTTTCTCTTCCTTCTCTTTCTGCTCCTGATTGAGCATCTTGTCATACGAATTCAGACGAGCCTTACCCTTTGCCTGGCGAGCTTTCGGAGCCATTCTCACCCACTCTAACTCACGTTCCAGCGCT
This sequence comes from uncultured Bacteroidaceae bacterium, assembly GCA_905233285.1. Taxonomy (GTDB): domain Bacteria; phylum Bacteroidota; class Bacteroidia; order Bacteroidales; family Bacteroidaceae; genus Minthosoma. The sequence continues at coordinate 6,151 of CAJODY010000070.1, read as the reverse complement.
TTCCTGCGTTTCGATGCAGTCTTTTCCTCCTGCGACATACGCAGAGACTTCTGTTCCAGCCAGCTCGAATAATTTCCCTTCCATGGAATACCTTCGCCCCTGTCAAGTTCCAGAATCCATTCGCTCACATCATCCAGGAAATAGCGGTCGTGGGTCACGGCAATCACCGTACCTTCATATTGTTGTAGATGCTGTTCCAACCAGTCGATACTCTCCGCATCGAGATGGTTCGTAGGTTCGTCAAGCAACAATACATCAGGCTTCTGCAGCAACAGACGGCACAGAGCCACACGTCTGCGCTCTCCCCCCGACAGATTCTTTACCGACCAGTCGGCAGGCGGACAATGCAGTGCATCCATTGCTCGCTCCAACTTAGAGTCTATATTCCATGCGTCTGTAGAATCGATTACATCCTGCAATTCTGCCTGACGGGTCATGAGTTTCTCCATCTTGTCCGGGTCTTCATAATACTCCGGCAGTCCGAACTTATCATTTATCTCGTCATACTCTCGCAAAGTGTCATAAATCTGCTGCACACCCTCCATCACATTTTCCTTAACAGTCTTCTCTTCATTGAGAGGTGGGTCTTGTGGCAAATAACCCACGGTATAGCCGGGAGCCCATACCACTTGTCCCTGATATTGCTGGTCTAATCCTGCTATAATCTTCATCAATGTCGATTTTCCTGCTCCATTCAGACCGACGATTCCAATCTTTGCTCCGTAGAAAAACGACAGATAAATATTCTTCAGAATTTGTTTCTGATTCTGCTGGATGGTCTTGCTTACGCCCACCATCGAGAAAATCACCTTTTTGTCATCAACTGTTGCCATCTTACTTATACATTATTTATAATTATAGTGCAAAGATAGCATTTTCTGGCAATATATCACACATTCACATAATAAAGCAAGCATTGTTTACGCAAACGCCACACACAATCTTCTATCAAAATGCTTGAAAACCTTGCAAAAATCAGAAAAAAGTCAAAGAAAACACGTCTTTCGTAAATTAAAGTAACTTTTTTAGTGCTTTTACTATTTTTTTTACACAAATGTTTTGTTGGTTTATTCAGAATGCTATAACTTTGCAGCGAAAACGATGAGAAAGCGTAATTAAAGTATAACTAAAATCATTATTTAATAACTTAAAAACATCAACAACAATGGATGCAAAAAAAGTATTGGAAGACCTTAAGCGTCGTTTCCCCAACGAGCCTGAGTATCACCAGGCAGTAGAAGAAGTGCTCGGTACTATCGAAGAGGAGTACAACAAGCACCCTGAATTTGACAAGGTTAATCTGATTGAACGTCTCTGTATTCCAGATCGCGTTTACCAGTTCCGTGTTACATGGATGGACGACAAGGGTAATATCCAGACTAACATGGGTTACCGTATCCAGCACAACAACGCCATTGGCCCGTACAAAGGCGGTATCCGTTTCCACAGCTCTGTAAACCTCGGCATTCTGAAGTTCCTCGCATTCGAGCAGACTTTCAAGAACTCTCTGACTACACTCCCAATGGGTGGTGGCAAGGGTGGTTCCGACTTCTCTCCACGTGGCAAGAGCAATGCTGAAGTTATGCGTTTCTGCCAGGCCTTCATGCTTGAACTTGGTCGTCACATCGGTCCAGACATCGACGTTCCAGCAGGTGACATAGGTGTTGGTGGTCGTGAAGTAGGCTACATGTTCGGTATGTACAAGAAGCTGACTCGCGAATACAGCGGTGTGCTCACAGGTAAGGGTCTCGAATTCGGTGGTTCACTCATCCGTCCTGAGGCTACTGGTTACGGAACTGTTTACTTCCTCCGTGCTATGCTCAAGACTAAGGGCGACACTATCGAGGGTAAGAAGGTTCTTATCTCAGGTGCAGGTAACGTTGCTCAGTATGCAGCAGAGAAGGTTCTCCAGCTCGGCGGTATTCCAATGACTATGTCCGATTCAAACGGTTACATCTACGACCCAGATGGTATCGATCGCGCTAAGCTCGACTACATCATGGAACTGAAGAACGTATATCGTGGACGTATCAAGGAATATGTTGACAAGTATCCTACAGCTAAATATGTAGAAGGTGCTAAGCCTTGGTTCGAGAAGGGCGCTCAGATTGCTCTCCCATGTGCTACTCAGAACGAAATCAACGAAGAGGCAGCTAAGGCTCTCGTAGCAAACGGCGTAATCGCAGTAGCAGAAGGTGCTAACATGCCTACTACTCCAGCAGCTATCAAGGTATTCCAGGATGCTAAGTTGCTCTACTCTCCAGGTAAGGCTTCTAACGCTGGTGGTGTATCTGTATCAGGTCTCGAAATGAGCCAGAACTCAGAGCGTCTCTCTTGGACAGCTGAAGAAGTTGATGCTAAGCTCCTCTGGATCATGGAGAACATCCACGAGAACTGTGTTAAGTACGGTACTGAACCAGACGGCTACGTTAACTACGTTAAGGGTGCAAACGTTGCAGGCTTCATTAAAGTAGCTAAGGCAATGATGGCACAGGGAATTGTATAAAGAATACCTTTTAAATAATAAAATTGGAAGAAGGTGCATTTTCGTGATGCATCTTTTTTTTTATTTGCAAAATTCAGCTCTAGCACGAACATCTTAAAAAAGAAAGACCTATCTTTGCAGAAAATTATCATCTATCATGCCGCGTATTCTACTATCAATGGCTGTATTTGCTGCGACTACATGGGTTGCAGCACAAAACTGGATGAACATACACCAGACCTACGAAGGACTGGACCGCAACGTCACGATAGGTCTTTCGGAGGGTGTGCAGAGCGACTTCGACCATCAGGAGGAATCCATCTTCATAAACATACCAAGGGAAGACGGAGCAATGACCTTCCCCTTCTACATGGGCGACCTTGACAGCATCAGTTTCTCACCCGACCTGCTCGACTCGGAGAAAGGGCACAACAAGTATCGTCCTTTCACCATGAACATCTACACAGAGAATGGAGAGTACATCGAAGAAAAAGAAGTGTGGCTGAACTGCGTCATAACCATCGATGGAAAGGGCGAATATTCCAACTACTGCGGCACAGGACGCATACGCGGACGAGGCAATTCCAGCTGGGAATGGTACGATAAGAAACCATACAAGTTCAAGCTCGACTCGAAATCAAAACTTCTGGGACTGGAGAAAGCAAAGAACTGGAACCTGCTGGCTAACTATCGCGACGTGACCGACCTCATGAATACATTCGCATTCGAGACGGCACACAGCATGGGTATGCCCTACACCAACCACTCACGCTACGTGGAAGTATTCCTAAACAACGAATACATCGGGCTCTACCAGCTGACTGAAAAGATAGAGATAGATAAAAAACGTATAAACATCGATGAAACCGGCGGTTTACTGATGTCTTTCGACATGGATGACGGACCAGATCTCTCGCCCAACGACGGAGACAACTTCTCGTCGCAGGTATTCTCCCTGCCTATGTGCGTAAAAGAACCCGAAGGCTACACGGCAGAACAGATTGACTCGATAAAGGCAGAGTTCGCAATACTCGAAAAGGCGATAAAATCGCGCGATTACGAGAAAGTCAACGAACTGATGGACATTCAGTCGTTCATCGGCATCCTGCAGATACACGAGTTCCTCTACAACGTAGAGATTGATGCACCACGAAGCATCTACATGTTCAAGGACAAAGACGGGAAATACACCTTCGGACCTGTATGGGACTGGGACGCAGGCTACGACTTCGACTGGAGCGATATGTACACAGGCCATACGTTCTTTTCCGACTATCGCGAACTCATCTACGGCACAGACCCCGTGAACGGTACGAACGCATCCTACAGGATAAACAAGTTCTGGCTCACTATGTTCGGCAATGCTACCTTCGTGCAGCAATACAAAGACGCTTGGCTTCAGCACACAGATGCCGTAGTGGCTGAAAACTGGGCTGAAACAATGAAATATGCCAATGCCCTGGCTGAGGAAGGGGCATACGACAGAGACTCTGAACGCTGGCCGCTGGAGACCTGGGCGTGGGATTGGAGCAAATACCAATACACACCTGCCGAGGAAATCAGCAAGATGGAGCAGTGGATAAATAACCGCAAGAGTTATCTCGACGATGTGATAGCAAACTACCCTGCCGGCAATGACGACATAGAACCTCTCGACGTCACAGTCGTCGGCACCATCAAGAAGACACAGTCCGTTTCGTTCAGCGGAGGCTATTCGCAGTCTGGCAAAATAAACATTAGCCAAAACGAGGTTACCAGTCTGCTGGGCGGTTCACCGACAAGTCTGGTTCCTCTCAACTCCGACGGCGAGGAAGGCAGCAACACAGCAGCCGGAACTTACGGAGCATGGTTTAATGCCAACGGCGACACAGCCCCATTCAATACGGGAAACGTACATGTGTATATAGAAAGCAACGACCTCTACCGTTGGTCTTACGGCTGTCATCCACAGAATTGCCGAAAGGGCGATACACATACAGTCACGATGCAATACCGATTCGGCAACAAAGCAGTAAACGTTCAGGTTACATTCAATGTAAATTAAGCGGCACTTCGAAGTGCCTGAAAAGTGGCGTCCCAGCGGTGCTGAAATTCCAAGCGCTTAGAAATAAAATTCTAAGCGCTTGGAATTTTGGAGCGAAGGGCGCGTCGTTCTGACGCTATGGTAAATCCCTTCTTGCAGGGGTGAAACACGGGGCTGCTTCCCCTTCTATTTCTTCAGGAACTTAATCTGACAGCGGTTATCGTTGTCGCTTGCGATGCGGGCGATGTATATGCCAACCGACAGACCGTCGAGCTCTACGCGCTTCGAACCGTATACATCGGTAGCCGTTTCATAAACCTTCTGTCCTGCAGCATTTACGATTTCGATGCTGACAATCATCGGCGAGTCTGCAACGATGGCTATGCCGCCATTCTCATATCTGACCGTCGGAAGTGACCTCTCTGACCTCAGATGGTACAGGAGTCGGTTCCGGACGGAACTGCTCGTAGGCAACGGCATAGGAAGTGAGTTTGTTCGACTGGCCGATTGTCGGGAAGTCCATGACGTAAGCCTGCTTGCCTCCGTCGGGATAAAGTCCTACCGACTGGTCGCCGTTATGCATCTTATACGAAAGTGTGTCTGCCCATGACTCGTCGGCAGCTGTGAGTATAACCACTTCGTCCTCCGCGTTTTCAAGTTTGAAGTCTGTATGTATCTGAGTATTGGATACGAGTTTATCAGCCCAGATGACGAGATATCCGTGAGGCGGAATGATGGTCGAATAGGTAGCTTCCACCTCCGATGCTTCCGGAATCTGGAACTTCAAAGGGTTCTTCAATTTGTCGGAGATATACATACCAGCCACATCGATAGGCTCGTCGGTAGTGTTGTAAAGCTCAATCCAGTCGTTCTTCTTGAAATACTCGTTGAGATATACTGAGTTGGCTGCGCTCACCTCGTTAATCTTTACAGGAGTAGCAGAGTTGGCAATCAGTTCTTCCGCTGGCAGAGCCTCCCAAACAGCCTCCAGTTCTACATCATTATTGCTCGTCAGAGTGTATTCAGGCTCTACGGAGACAATCTGCTTGGTTTCGCCTGTAGTCTGCAAACTGAAGGCTGCGTTCCAATAGATATCTGTCGATTTGGTTTCGTTGTTGTGGAGTTCGATGGCTATGAGGTTGTTGCCTTCCCGTAAGAGCGAAGCATCGATAGGCATTGTGCCGCTGTCTGGATTACTGTGGGCATAGGTCGAAGCCGCTGTATTGTAACTTGTACTTCCACTAGGCATATTGTAGCGTCCTGCTTCAGTACCGTTTACATAAACCACAAATCCGTCGTCAGCTATCCAGTCGAGCTGGTATGTGCCATCAGACCTTACCTCATCAAGACTGAATGTCTTGCGCAGATAGTATGTAGGCAGATTGCCTTGAGTAGCTGTAACTATTTCCGGGTGCTGACTGTTATAGTCGTAACCGATAGGAGTAGAGCCCGACGGCCAAGGATAGTCGGAGTAGGAGTTGCGACTCATCCATTCCACATCGTCGAGACTGCCTTGATCGTAGTACTTCCATTCGGAGCCTTTATCGAAGAAAGTCTGACTGCCGCCGTTCATCTTCTGTTTCCAGCCTGCGAACTTGTAGCCGGCAGGAGCTTCGGCACGGAGGGTTATAGGCAGGAAGAGT
>CAJODY010000069.1 GCA_905233285.1 uncultured Bacteroidaceae bacterium | reverse complement strand
GTACATGTGATATTGAATTGACAATTGAGAATTGAGAATTGACAATTGATTGATATCCTCTTTTGTAAGCAAAGTTGCCGATGGAATGGCGATTGCCTTGTGTCCTGACGAGAGCATTGCCCAGCAGTCAGACGAGCCTTCGGTGATGTAAAGTTCTTCACCCTCTTGCAGCAGGTTCAGGATGGGCAGGTTGTATATGCCGCACTTCGACCCGCTGGGGAATCGGAAACGTGGCACTTGAACCCCTTGAACTCCTTGAACTCCTTGAACCCCTTGAACTCCTTGAACCTTTGAAACGCTCAGGTTGCGGTTCTGAATGCCCACCAGCTTTCCTTCCTTGCTGTAGTATGGAATCTGAAGCCAATCTACCCCTTGCTTATCGCGCCACGAAGTCAGGCGGCACCAGCGAACGACGCGAGGGTCAAGTCTGCGCTCCTCGAAGAGAAACCTGCGTGCAGCCTCACTAAGGAAAGGGGTAACGACTAGCGTCGAAAGAGACCTCACCCTCTTCCGGTAAGCTGTAAGCCGTAAGCGGTAAGCTAGCATTGCCGCTCAACCAGTTGCACGCTTCCTTAAAGTCCATATTTTGGTATCGCATCACGAGGTCGATAGTTCCCCCTGCGGCTCCGCACACGAAGCAGCGGTAGGTATTCCGTCGCTGGCAGAACGAAAGGCTCGGGTGGCTGTCCTCGTGGAAGGGGCAGAGGCACTTATGGCGCTCGACTCGCATTCCGAGGCGCTCTGCGACTCCCTCAATGGGGAGTTCGCGGAGCTTTTGTAGTTCAAACTTATCCATTGCCCTTTAGGTATTCATCGGTCTTCGTGTAAAGACCTGTCTGGTTAGAATAAGTGATAAACTTACGGAATACCCATTTGTAAAGCTGGTTCTTTGTTCCCTCCGAACTCTTTCCAAATTGTACTCGGAGTGCTTCCAATTGAGCCTCATTGAATGTATCGGGCAACTTATCGAGCATATTTTTCGGTCCACGGCGCTGAGCCTCACACAGCGGGTCAGCATCCCGATTAAGCATATCGCCGAACACTTGCATCTTACTCCAAAGGTCGTGATATACCAGCCACTCTACTAACTCTGCCATCGGCTTAGTCCACGTCTGCTTGTTAAGTGCCCAGAGAACGCAGCCGGCTTTCCATCCTGACACTAGCGAGCGGTGTGACACCTCAAACAGCACGTCATCATCAGCAAGATCAGCAAGCGTAGCCATGTCCTGAGCCAGGCGGTCTATCAGTTTATTTAGCGGACGGATGATATAACGTCCCTTGCAGAGGTCGAGGCGAGCTATGTACTCATCGAGTTTCTTATAAAACTCATCGTCATACTTGCCCTGACGTGGAATTTTCCCTTCGCGATTGCCACGTGGTTTGTAGCTGAACACCATACGTCCGAACGTGCATAGAACTTACGGGTCGAATCCGGATTAGAAGAGAAAGTAAAGCAGGCACGGATTAGGGGATTACCTGTTATTCCATCGGCTGTAGCTCTCAAAGCACCTGCACGGGCACGGTCATAGACGTTTCGGAGCAACACCGACACTTCTTTGTGACCACCACACAACTTGTCCGCCATCTCCACCTCAGGCAGATTGAAGTACTGAGTAAGTCCACCCTGAGCTTCAAGGGCTATCGCATTCTTGAGGAAGCCGGCACTGGTCGTGTTAGCTGGTGGAAAACGATAGGCAACAATCGGTTCGGCTGTCTTTTTCCTGTTGTCAGGCTCGGTCTTCTTAAGTCGCTGCCATTCCAGATACTTGTCACCCTCCTCCTTATCGCACTTACTGAAATCGCGACAGATGGCTTCCACTAATAGTGTTAATTGGCCCTTGTTGTCGCCAGAATGAGCCACGAGATTGGCCATCATACCCGTCGGTTCCTTCCAACTGTTGTCGGGATACTGAAATTCCGCTCCACTGATGTGTGCGCCAAGTACAGGAAAAAACATCGGAACCAGTGGTTCTTGCATGTCTTTTGATACCTGCGAGAGCAGGATTTTGATACATTCTGTGCCCTTGCCAAGGACTGGCATAGCGGGCGCAGACGCTTTACTAATGTCGTATTTCATTGATTTTCTGCTTTTTAGATGATTAATACATGACCATTTGTTACAGTTACAGTTGTTACAGTTTGTTTTTGAGGGTATCCATTTCCCTTATTATACATATATTTATATATATAACTATCTATATATCAATTATTTATATATATATTAGAGAGGAAGTGTACCCCTCAATTTTTAATTGTAACAACTGTAACTGTAACGCTTGGACTTTACTCACTTTCTTCTACAAGGCCCTTGAAAGCCGAGCGAAGTTCGTTACGTACCCCGAGGATATAATCGTCCACATCGAAGCCGGCGGAAATCTTTACCTGGCGGAGGTTCGGGCGCAGGGAGCCGTCCGCCTGAAGGGTCAGCGTGACGTACCGTCCGTCGTAGATGCGCGGATTGCGGCGCTGCGTCTTCACGGCCTGAGTCTCCGTGAACGTGTAGTGGTAGCGGTCGTCCAGACGGAGCAGACCCTGATACACCTTGCCGATGCGAGTGATGCGGTCGCTGCGCAGAAGAGTCTTCACGTCCATACAAAAATCGGTGTTGCGGTTCCAACCGCGGAGGCGAGATTCTTCCAGTTCTGCTGAACCTGCCTCATTGAATGGGGAAAATACCTTTTTCATATTCTTTTTTATAGGTATTAAGTTGCCCTCTTGCACTCGGGCACGATGACATAGATGGGCATCCTTCATCTCGTGCCGACGGAGCCGTGCTCAGTTTTTTTCCGCCTTGCTTCCATCCCGTTCCCCTGCCGTGCGTTTACCGCGCGGGCGCCGCGTCGTTACGTGTCGGGCGCCGCGTCGTTACGCGGCAGGCGCGAGCTAAAATGAAAGCAGCAGAAACTCCGTTTGAGAAATTTCTACGACAAAGGTACGGGGTGGAGAACAGGTAATCTAAAATAAATGAGTATACGAAAGCCTTCATACAGCGTGTCCGACGGATTAGTATATTTTTGTCCGCCTTGTCCGATTGTATGTCCGACTAAAAAACAAAAAAGCGACCACCGAAGCAGTCGCTTATATTAAAATAATAATGTGTCAGATAATCAATACTGATACCCTTGTAACGGTTCAGAAGCCATTATCGATTCAGTCCCCGGAAGCAGAACCTCGATATTCAGTTTGCCACCAAGTCCCTTTTCAACAATGTCGAAAAGGGTCTGGAGTGTAAGGTTCATGCCGTCATTCTCAACCTTGGATATGAACGTACGCTTTTTATCAACCCTCTCAGCCAGTTCTGCCTGAGTCATATTGAGTCGGTTGCGTGCATTACGAATCTGAGCACCAACTCGCAGAACTTCCAACTCGCGTTCCAGTTTGTCGCGTTCCGAAGTGCCCTTCAGTCCGAATACTTCGTCTTTTACTTGGTCAAATGTCTTGATGTTCATTTCTTTGTTCCTTTCTTTTTTCTTCGTAATACTCTTTTTTCAATCTCTCAGCCTTCTCAATCTCCTTAGTTGGAGTCTTCTGGGTCTTTTTCTGAAAACCGGACAGGAGCACAACCAGCCGTCCCTCGTCGAAGAAGCAGAATACACGGAAAATGTTACTGCCCAGTTGGACTCTTATCTCATATAGTCCGTCAGTACCTTCGATGAAACGGAAATTCTTCGCAGGGATACGTTCCAACTGCTCCACGAGTTCTATCACCTTGGCAATCTTCACTCGCACCTTCGGTTCCTGCTCCAGCATGAAATCCCTGAAGTAATCCTTGTAGGTTATGACTTGTCTGACTTTCATTTCAGCCGCAAAGGTAATTTATAAATTACATTCCTGCAAATTATTTTACAAAAAAATACTTCAATCCATCATCTTCTCGGTTTCATATTCCTGCATCAACGCCATCAGATTCTTCTTCAATCCCATGCGTGCAATAGAATCTACACGTTTCAGCTTAGTCTTACTCAAGCGGATAATATCTTTTTTTGCCCACATGTCTTGAAGACTGATTTCTTCCTTCTTCACGCCGTATGTCCATCGTCCTTTTTCGTCAGATATTCCACGTGACATACTCCGTTTATAATCCTTGTAGGCTTCATCATTTTCAAACTGAAACAATTCAGGGAACCATTCCCTCATCTGGTCAAAAAAAACTGGTATGGTAAAGCACCTTGCTGCTCTTGCCTCTTTTATCGGCTTGATGATATAATACCAGTCACATTTCGTTTCGGGGTTTATACGCGTAGTCTGCGGCTCCCCAAATTTGGATGAACCATTGCCCATATCGATTGAAGCAGCAATACATTTGCGTAACCGCCTGAGCCTGTTGTCAGAATCAAACACACTACTATCGAATATATAATTGTGTAGAGGTTCTTCTTCCTCCCCGCTTTTATGAATGTCACTGCAATTTACGACATCCCGTTCGATAACTCGAACGATATGATTTGCCAGAAGTGCATCTGCCACCATTATTTGTTCCTTGCTGTCACCTTTTTCTAAAAGAATTTTCATATTCGTCAAGTTCGTGAGAAGTGCGGAGTTGTAGCTACATAAATCCATGGAGACTCTCACTCGCTCAACAGGTCGCCTCCTTATGCAACCTTTTTATGATTATTAATTTTATATATGTATAAATACCTTCTCAGGGTTACTACAATTTTTTTGCAAAATTCGGTAGTATTCAAACTGCCTTTTGCGATTTTGCGTATTTCTATTAGTTTTTTAAAAAACAATCATAGACAAACACAAGTAACCCGCAAATGGATTTACTTCCAAATGCGGGTGCAAAAATATATCAATTTTATTGAATTTTCTAGTGGTAGCGGGCTACTAAAAACGAGGTAGCCCCTAGGTAGTGGGCTACTTTTTTCCTTTTGGTCTAACAGTCTGTTGTTTTATCTTAGAAGCGAGATTGGGCATGGCTTTTTTAAAGACCTCTGCCACTTCATCAATATTTTTCTGACTGAATCCCGCCTTCTTTATTTCGCTTTCAACAGAAGTAGGCTCCCATCCACCAATTGAAGATATGATAGGAACCAAATTTTTCTTCACAGGTATCGGTCCATCAGTTATTGAAGCTATGGTATAGATAAGCAAACCCATCTTAGATTTTGAGAAGCATTCTTTACACGTAGCGTTAAATGCTTTCTCCGGCTCTTCATCTTCAAGCCGTTGATTTAGTTTCGTGCTCTCTTCTTTCAGCCCTTCAACTTCCTTTTCCAACTCAATTATTCGATCCGTTTTATCGTCCTCTTTTGTCTGTTGCTCAGAAGATGCCTCTTTGTTAACATTACTCAACTGTTGTTCCAACGACGTTACCTCAGCTTCTAATTCCGTTATTCGCTTTTCAAATTCAATACCATTTGCAGGAATCTTGTGCAATTCAGTTTCTTCCATATAATCAGGACAAAATTCTTGAGCAAGTTTTTTTAGAAAAAGCCACGTTTCATTTATTGGCATGTTGAATTCCTTCCTTGAATAGTATATATCCCGCCAAAAAAAATATATGAGAGTTGCTTTTTCTTGTTGTGTTTTGCCTAGTTTCTCTAGCATCTCACGAATATCTTCTTCGTCATGATGATAGTAGTGTTTATCCCAATTAAACGTCGGGTCTTGTCTACGCATGTCTAAAAGGGCTATATCGTCAATTGTGCGCGGTTGAAACAATTCATCCGGCAATACCCATGAATCATCCAAATCTTTTGACAGATATGTTGGTACGCCAATCAAGTGGACTATTTCTGTACGATTTGGTTCATAAAAACCGCGAGCACTTTCTTTTCTCCTATCATACAAATTGCCTGCATAAAGGCGTAGGTCGTCTGCTACCTCTTGAAGTTTTTGATGCCATTCTGGAGTACTGTGTTCAATTAGAATAGCCACCAAGGACAGCGTAACACATTCGATAAACGTATTGCTACCTTCTATAAACCCACTTCTTGCAATTCTTTTGTACGAATCTTCTCGTAATGTTGCATCATATTCTAGCCTCATGATGGTGCAAATGTAGTATGCATTATTCATACATGGAAGAGTCTGTCGGTCTCTTGAATAGCTTTTTTGCCAACCATCCATCTTCATGAGACGCTTATATATTATGGCATTTAATGGATGAAGCATTACAAATCTATCCACGGACTTCCTCTTATATAATAAAGCTTCAGGAATATTAGTATAATTCATAGTAATCTGTGGTACTCTGTAATATATTCAAACACCTATTGGTTTATCCTTCTATTGCTGTATTTCGTACTTTGCCCCGCCTAGAACAAATGTCCCGATATTTACTCTTGAATAGGAGTATCATTTGTTATGTCCCTTACATATCATTTAAACGGTCAAATCCAAAGGCAAATCGCTAATGTCTTTCAGACGTTTACCTTTTATCAGAATATTTAGCATTTCTATTGAGTCCTCTGCTCCAGTCTCCTTGACGGACTCAATAAGTTCGTAGAGTGCAAAATGATATACACAGTCAATGTCACCTGTGCCTAAAGCTAGCGAGGCTATACGAGTCGGCAGCGGTTCACCTGTTACGACAACAATATGTGGAAGATGCCCTTTTCGATTACGTATGAGTCCAAGAGCTTCGGTACGACTATTCTGTGCTCTATCGCTACGCATTGTCCACTTTGCTGAAATAGATGCATGAAGAATAGGCAAACCGCCACTAGCTTTCCTAATATTTGACAAAACACTAACAAAATCATCTACTATCATTCTTTCTGCATTAATAACCTCGTCAGGTTCTGTCTCGCGATAAACTACAACATCCGGAGCCACCATGTAGTCATTTCCCATGCTGGCAGCTAATCTGGCATCATCTTTCGTTAGACGGCTAAGATATTCAAGATGCTCGTATTGTGAAAAACTACTGGTTTTGATACTGTTTCTATTACCGAGTTTTACAATATGCCATTTGCCCGGGCGAAGATTCTGCAGATTGGGAAACGTAGCCTCGATAAACTCCATGTTCATTTGCTCAAATTTGGCTCCCGCTGTTTGACCGACACTCTTCTCAGAAATTTCCGCCATTAATCGATGAGCTATTCCTTGTGCGATGCAGATAGAGAGTTTAGATGAACTATCAGCATTACTCGGCACGCCTTTTGAATCAATTGTAAGTACGCCATTAGCCAATAGCCCAGCGTGGTACTTCCGTCGTGCTTCTGTTATCAATGCTTGCATAATCTAATACTTGTTTTATTTTTTTTCCTACTTCTTTTGCTACTGGTGGCGGGAAAGCGTTGCCTATCATGCGGCAGGCCGCTGTCTTTCTTTCTGCGAATTGCCAATTGTCCGGAAAACCTTGTAGTCGTGCCATCATTCGTGGAGTCAAACGGACTAGACCATCATAATCTGCCAAAGGTGCTTCGTTTGCAACACCTCGTCCATCGATTCCCATTTCTAGCCATGCATTTCGCGCCCGTGTCGGCCCTAAATCTGGACCGCCGTGTTTTTTGCTACCACCAACGAGTGTCGGGGCTATCTTGTTGGCTAGATTACGCCATTGCTCAGCTCCCTTCCAGCCATTTGCAGCCATGAGATCATACAGAGTATTACCTACTGTTTGGTTTTTTTCAGGATGAGGTTGAGGAAAGGTGAATATATCATACATGTCTGTTCTTATTCCAATAATTATGGCACGAGGACGAAGTTGTGGCACTCCATAATCAGAAGCATTCAAAAGGCTCAGATGAACATTGTAACCTAACTTATTCAGCCGGGCAATAATGGAATTACGATATGTATCGAACTGCTTACCTAAAAAACCACGCACATTTTCTATCATCACTATTCGGGGATCAATTTCCTCAACTAGTCTTAGCATTTGTGGAAATAGGTCGCGTTCATCTTCTGCACCAAGTTGTTTTCCGGCAATACTGAAAGGTGGGCAAGGTACGCCTCCTGCCAACAAGTCGACCATGCCCCTGTAAGGCCTGCCATCAAATTCACATACATCCATGCACCTAACATCCCACTCCGGCCGGTTACGTTTGAGACTTACACAATAGTCTTTTTCATACTCAACAAGGGTAAGGTGCTTAAAACCGGCCATTTCAAGCCCTAGAGCCTGACCACCCGCTCCTGCACATATTTCTAAAGATGAATAATGCATTTGATGTTCATTATCTATAATCATATCTCTACCCCAGTAATTACTCTATGATGTTAATTTCACGAGTTTATTCAGTTTGTTGATGACTAAGTTTCTATATGGAATCTAACGATGAAGAAGCAAAAAGCTTAAATCCCCAATTGTCAGAAGACAAGAATCAAAAGTGGACGTCCAGTCTATGTCCTTAGTTTATGGTGTTATGTTTTCATTCTATAAGGGTTATGGGTTAATGTTTAAGGGTTAAAGACCTTTTGTTTCCATCAGACATCAGACTTCAAACATCAGACATCTTACTTGTAAAGTTTATTTCTTTTCTGAAATATAGCTTTCTACTCTGTTTATAAGTTGGCGAGCAGGTTCAATCCTCTTTTTCAGTTCCTCTGGTTCGACATCGTAAACACAATTATAATCACTCTCCTCGCGCATAGTTTGAAGTTGGTTATATAGTTTACCATACTCAACGGGCATTATGCCTGATTTAATGTAATTCAGGTTGAATAGCGCATGAGCACCTTTATGAGTGTTAACAGGATGACCATCGCTGATAAGTAAGGCATTAACAGCATGGAATACGGCATAGTAAAGGCGATTCGCGGCACCACTCCATTTGTTGGCAGCCGTAAGAACTTCTATCTCCTCAAAGGTGTCATGTGCTTTTTTAAGTTCCAATGCTACCAAGGTAGCTCTTTCGTCATCTGTCAGGCTCATAGCAATACTATTTTGTCGCGTTCAACATTTTTTCGATAAGGGAGGAAAGTCCATTCTTTCCATTGCTTCTTTGTATAAATGTGTGGACTTATCTCCTCGCCATTATCCCATCCGAATTCTCTGAAGGGATAAGTAATATCATAATCGTCGGCATCGAGTTTAGGCTTGTCAAGCAGAATAAGCAAATCCCAATCAGAACCTTCACGTGCATCGCCACGAGCCCGGGAACCGTAAAGGTATAACGAACTACCAGAAGGCAAAACATTGTGTGCCACCTTCTTAATATTGTCTATAACCTGCGCGTATTTCATGTCGCAAAGATAGTGCAAGGTGAGCGAAATACAAAATAAATCCCGTTTATTTTTATTTCCGAGCCGCAGCCTATCTTCGGCGAAGCCAACGATAGTGCAAGGTGAGCGAAATACAAAATAAATTCATTGATTTTTAGCTTACTGCTTACTGCTTACTGCTTACAGGGAAGTTAAAACCGCTAAACGCCCAACATTTATATTACTGAAAATCTGTAACTTATAAGTCTATTCCAGCACCCTCTGCCCCGAAACAGCCCGTTTTGCCGATTTGCTATTGCACAGCCCCGAAGAAATGCGTAAATTTGCATAACCTTAAGCGCTGAAAGGATAACCTTATTTACTAACCTTAAAATTTAATCGAACATGGCAAAAACAATTCTTGTACGCGTCGCAAAACGCGACATCGGCTACACGAAGAACCCGGAGACGGGCGTGATGCAGAAGCGCTGGGTGGGAGTCCCAGTGAAGTATTCAAACCTTTCGTTCGACCAGCTC
>CAJODY010000068.1 GCA_905233285.1 uncultured Bacteroidaceae bacterium | reverse complement strand
CGGACTTTCAGATAGTGACCCATGTGAAAGATGGGTCACTAAGTGGGTCACTAAAACCCTCACTATGAACAAACAACATAGTATTAACCGTCCAACTTTTGGGGGTCATTTCAACGAAATAGTGACCCTAATAGTGACCCATCTCGCGGATGGATCACTATCTACATCCCCGATGGATAAAGGGCTAGAGCATGATTTAGTGAGTAAGTGAGGGTAAAATAGAAAAATCTTCTTTTCGAACATAATTCTTTAACCCTTAACCCTTATCCACCCCCTCCTAAGCGCTGAATGTTGCGTGACGGCGCGATGAACGTTTGAGTCGGGCGCAACGTCATGACGTGTCGGGCGCCGCGTCGAACCATCGCTGGGACGTGGTGGGAATGCTGGTGTCGCGACACATTTTTTATGTTTTATTTGCAACATAAACAAAAGATGCGTATCTTCGCAACCATAACCATGTTTAATGATTGCTATGAAACGAATGATTCTGACTATGCTTGTGGCGCTGACGGTTGCGGCTCAGGCACAAAAGGTACTTTATCCCCGACATTTTGACCTTTCTGAGGTAATTCTTGCCGACGGCCCGATGAAAACGGCTATGGAGTTGAACTGCGCCGTGCTGATGCAGTATGACGTGGACCGCCTGCTGACTCCTTTCGTGAGACAGGCTGGACTGGGAAGCACTACCGACACATCTAGCAGGTATTACCAGTGGCTGACGAAGCATCCGAATTTTCCGAATTGGGGCAGCAGCGATTTCGACCTCAGTGGTCATGTGGGCGGTCATTATCTGACGGCATTGGCACTGGCGTATGCTGCAAGCAGCGACGAGGCGATGAAGACACAGCTGAAGGAACGCATGGATTATATGCTGGAGGTGATGAAGGATTGTCAGGATCAGTATGACGGAAATACTACAGGATTGTACGGTTTCATCGGTGGTCAGCCTATCAATGAGGACTGGAAAGCGATGTACAAGGGCGACCTTTCTGCAATCAGGAATCACTGGGGATGGGTGCCGTTTTACTGTCAGCATAAGGTATTGGCGGGTCTGCGCGATGCTTATGTATATGGAGGGAGCGATGTGGCAAAGGAGTTGTTCCGTAAGCTGGCTGACTGGAGCGTGAACCTCATAGCGAACGTGGGCGACAATGAGTTTGAGGATTTCCTGAATTGCGAACACGGCGGTATGAACGAGACGGTGCTGGATGCGTATCAGCTGTTCGGCGATGAGAAGTACCTTACTGCCGCGAAGAAATATACGCACAAGGCAATGCTCAATGGTATGCAGACGCTGAACACATCGTTTCTCGACGGCAAGCATGCCAACACTCAGGTGCCGAAGTATATCGGTATGGAACGTATCTACGAGGCGGCTCCGACATCCGACAGCTACAAAAAGGCAGCCGAGAACTTCTGGCAGGACGTGTCGCAGAATCGCACGGTCTGTATAGGCGGTAATTCGGTTTCTGAGCATTTCCTTGCCAAGAGCAATGCAAACCGGTATATAGACGTTCTGGACGGACCAGAGTCGTGCAATTCGAATAATATGCTGAAACTGACGGAGATGCTGGCCGACCGCACAGGTGATGCCAAGTACGTAGATTTCTATGAGCAGACGATGTGGAACCATATCCTTTCGACTCAAGACCCTACTACGGGAGGTTATGTCTATTTCACTACACTACGTCCACAGAGCTACCGCATCTATTCGCAGGTAAACCAGGGCATGTGGTGCTGCGTGGGTACGGGTATGGAGAACCACTCGAAGTACGGACATTTCATTTATTCGCACGACGGAAAGGAAACGCTTTATGTGAATCTGTTCACACCTTCAAGGCTGCAATCGGACGATTTCATCGTTACTCAGGAGACGGATTTCCCCAACGAATCGAAAACAAAACTCACCATAGGCAAGGCGGGGAACTTTACGCTGGCTGTGCGCCATCCGGCATGGGTGGGCGACGGATTCGCAATAAAGGTAAACGGCATTCCTGCAAATGTAAACGTGACAAAAGGAAAGGCATCGTATGCGCTCATCACCAGCAACTGGGCTGTAGGGGATGTCGTCACAGTCGATTTGCCTATGGAAGTGCGCTATGAGGAATGTCCGGGCTATACGGATTATATAGCTTTCAAGTATGGTCCCATCCTGCTTGCCGCCAAGACTACGGCTGCCACCCAGCAGGAGGCTGAAGAAACGGGACTGGAGCCGGAGGCGCTACAGAACGAATATGGCGGCGAGGGACGTATGGATCATGCTCCGGGCAATCGTGCCACTTCGAAGAACCTGACGAGTGCGCCTCTGCTGATTGGAGAGAGAGAGGATGTACTGAAACTGATAAAACGTACGGACGACACAGACAACCTGACATTCACTATAGATGCCAGTCGTCAGGGCGTAGAGACTTACAAGTGGAAGACGCTCCTCCTGCAACCTTTCTATCAGATTCATCATACTCGCTACCAGTGCTACTGGTATCAGCAGACAGCTGAGAATTATGCCAACAGCTCGATGGCAAAGACTGAGGCCGAGAATGAGGCTCTGATGGCTCGCACACTCGACTTTGTAGCTACAGGTGAGCAGCAGAGCGAGGCAGGACACGAGAGCAAGCATTCTTCAGATTCGAGTACGGGCGATTATAACACGGAACGCTATCGCGACGCGCGGGCGAACGGGTACATACAATATACTCTGTACAACGAAAAGCAGGTGGGCGACAGTCTGAGTCTGATGCTGCGTTTCAACCTGGCTGACCGTGGACGTATGGGCACTTTGACGGTTGACGGAACGAAGATTGCCGACATAACCATCCCTGCTTCGGCAAAGGGTAGCGACTCGAACGGTTTCTATAATGTGGAGTATCCGATACCTGCAAGTTTGGTGTGCGATGCCCAGGGCGATGTGAAGCGTGAGTTCGTGGTTCGTCTGACGGGCTCTTCATCGACTCTGTGTCCGGGTCTTTATTACCTGCGACTGATGCGCAGCTATGACAATCATGCCTATGTGTTCCGTGCCTCCGACTGGACTACAGGCGACCCCGGACGTGTGGCTGCCAATAAGTTTACCTACGATGAGGAACTGAACTCTATAACCGTCAATGCAGGTACGGGTGCCAATAATGTATGTCTGATGCTGAAATATGACGATACGGACTATACCATTGCACCCGAACAGATTTACCTCGTGGTAAGGGGAACGAATCTGGGAACTTCAAGCGGATCAAGCTATCTGTGGTGGCTCAATGGCACTAATCATGCTTCGTCCGTAGCTCCCAATAGGACAAAAACCATCAGGGTGGACGGCAAATCGCAAAAGGTGATTGCATGGGACATGACCAAAAGCGGACTATACGAGAACTTCTCAGGCGATCGTCCTAACGTGTGCATGGGACAGACTATCTTTGGACTTACGTCAACAACAGGGAAAAGCAATATCTACGACATATGCTTTACGGATGACGTAGATACGTATATAGATGTCGTTACGAATATAGGAAATCCGTTACTGACTCCCACTCTGTCGGACGAGATAATATACGACCTGAATGGAAGACCGGTACAAGGGGAACCACTCAAAGGTGTGTATATCCAGAACGGGAAAAAGAAGGTGTTTTGAAAGGTTTCAGGTACGACTAAGTGAGCGTACAAATGAAGTGTTGAAGGTACGACTAAGTGAGCGTACCGTTGACTTCGCTTCGCTCCGTCGAAGGTACTTCCGCTCGAAATAGCCCATAAAAATATCCAAAAATGAATTTTCTTCTATTTTTATTTTGCTATTTCCTCACTTAATCGTACCTTTGCACCCGCAAACGAGATGTTGGTAGAGCATCGGACTGAAAATCCGTGTGTCCCCGGTTCGAATCCTGGTGGTACCACAAGAGAAATCGCTGACTGCAAGGCAGTTGGCGATTTTTTAGGCCTCACCCCCAACCCCTCTCCCTGATGAGAGGGGAGATATAACCTAACAATATTATGAAAAGTGTTTTTCTTTCTTCAATTCTTTTGATTGCATCAACTGTAGCACAGGCTAAGTCGGACACTCTGACGATAGCTATGACTGGTGATATTATGATGGGGACGACGTTTCCAGAGGTGGCTCTGCCACAAAACGACGGACGTAATCTCTTTGACGATACGAAGGCGATAACGAGAAGGGCTGACCTGGCTGTGGGAAATCTGGAGGGTACGCTGTGCGATGCAGGAAAGAGCACGAAAACCCCAGGAAAGAACAGTTATGCATTCCGTACTCCGACTAAGTATGCTCCGCTGCTGAAAGATGCCGGATATGATTTCCTGAGCATGGCGAATAACCACTCGAACGATTTCGGCGACGAGGGAATGAACTCAACGGAGAAATGTCTGGATGAACAGGGAATCAAGTATGCCGGTGTGGAAGGACGTGCACGGATGGCTGTGGTGGAACGTGGCGGTGTGAAGTATGGCATCTGCGCATTCGGACATAACAGCTACACAATGAAGCATACGGACTTGGAGCTGGTAAAAAGTGTACTGGACGAACTGAAGAGGCAGTGCGAAATCGTTGTGGTGTCGTTTCACGGAGGTGCTGAAGGAAAGACAAAGAATCACTTACCCTACGGACATGAGATGTTTCTTGGAGAGGATCGTGGCGACCTGCGCACGTTTGCTCATTTCTGTGTTGACAACGGAGCAGATGTGATTTACGGACACGGACCTCACGTGGTGCGCTGCATGGAGGTGTACAAGGGCAGGTTCATCGTATATAGTCTGGGAAATTTCTGCACACCTTACGGCATGAACCTGACAGGCATATCGGGATATGCTCCTGTGGTGGAGATAAAGATTGCGAAAGACGGACGCTTCCTGAAAGGAAAGGTGCATTCGTTCATCCAACAGAAAGGTGTTGGCCCGCGAAAGGACGAGTCAGAAGTCGTAGCCAAGGAGATGGGCAGACTGAGTCGCGAAGATATTCATCAGAACCCTATAAAGGTCGATGAAAAGGGTAATTTCTAATCACCTTGCAGCTCAGGATAGCTGATGCGGGTGTGGTATATTGTCTTCAGCTTTTCCTTTAATATTTCTTTTGCTGTGTCGATGTCGCGGAAAGTGATGTCGCACTGACGGAAGAATCCGTCGCTTACCTGTGTGTCGATAATCTTATCGACGAGGTTGGATATGCTCTCTTCCGTGTATTCGGGCAGCGAACGTGAAGCAGCCTCTACAGAATCTGCCATCATAAGTATCGCTTCTTCCTTTGTTGCCGGATTGGGACCGGGATAAGTGAAGAGGCTTACGTCGATATCTTCGTCGGGGTGTTCGTTTTTGTATGTGATATAGAAGTATTTTGCGATGCCTGTGCCATGGTGAGTGGCGATGAAACGACGGATGATGTCAGGCAAGTTGTTCTTACTTGCCAGGGCCAATCCACTGGCTACATGTCCTATGATGACGGCTGCCGACTTCTGAGGCGTGAGATGTTTATGAGGCGATATGCCCGACTGATTCTCAGTGAAGAAGACGGGGCGTTCTATCTTGCCAATGTCATGGTAGAGGGCTGCAGTGCGGACGAGTTGTGCGCGTGCTCCAATCTTACGTGCTACCTCACTGGCCAGATTGGCTACCTGCATGGAGTGTTGGAAGGTGCCTGGAGCTATCTCGGACATACGCTGCAAGAGCGGGTTATTGTTATTGGAGAGTTCGACGAGTGTAACATCGGAGATGAAGCCGAAACTCTTCTCAAGGATATAGAGCAGCGGATAAGTGAAGAGGAGAAGGACACCATTGATGAGGAAGTGGATATAGTAACGTGTGTCTATCTTCATCGGGTCGCCCTCGACGATAATCTCGTATGCAGTGTAGAAAACAGCATAGGAGAGGGTGATGATAATGGAGGTGCGTATAATCTGGGAACGCTGTTCGAGTTCGCGGAGAGTCTGAATGGATATCATGCCGACGAGTATCTGCAGGAGCAGGAATTCGTAGGGAATAGGGGTGAAGAGGGAAATGACAGCTACCGTGCCGCAATGGAACATAAAGGCTGTACGGCTGTCCATGAATACACGGATGATGATAGGTAGCATACAGAGCGGCAGCATGAAGACATTCATGAATTTGTGGGATACCATGATGCCGGCTATGACACAGAAGAGTACCATCAGGGCAAAGAGCAGAAGGACGGAGCTGGGTTTGTCATAGTAGTCGCGACGGAAGAGGTTGAGATAGACGATGAGTATGAGCAATACGCAGCACACGAATACTATCTGCCCTATGAGGATGTGGGGGATGTGTTCGTCGGTGGTGGTATGCTTAGATACTTCACGCTCGTAGGAGCGCAGTATATTATATGTTTCGCGAGTGACTATCTCGCCTCGGTCAATGATTTTCTGACCGCTCTGTACGATGCCACTGGCTGTCGATATGCTGGAAAGGAGTTCGTTGCGTGCGTTTTCGGATTTCGTCTTATCGAACACAAGGTTGGCAACAACGAGTTCGTAGAGGTTGAGCCGCTGCATGACAATCTTGGAAAAGGCAACGGTATCGGACTTCATAATCTGTTCGTAGGCAGAGCGTGTGGTCAGGACATCAGAGAGCGGTATAGTCTGGGCTTCATTTTCACGAACTATGCGGATGTTGCGGACTCCTTCGCTGCGCAAACGGTCGAAGTCATCGTTATTGATAACACCTTTAGCATAGATGTCGTTGAGTTGTTCGGCTATATGCTTGACGTAGAGGGGGGCATTCTGGAATTTCCACTCTTCGAGTTTAGTGGTATAGAGAGCTTTGAGCATCTTCTTACCTTCCTCCTCGTCGAGGTTGAAATAGGGCTGATAACGTCGGAGCACACTGTCGCGCTCGTTCTTCACCACTGCTTCCTCTTTATAGATAGGAAATTTGAATGTGGCTATGAGCTGTCCGTAGCGCCATGGTTTGTCAACGGAGTATTCGTAGGCAAACTTATCGCTGCGGGGCAGGAAGAAGACGATGAGAAGTGTGGACACTATGACAAGTGCCACCTTCAGCAGTAGTTTGTTTCGCAATTCGCGCTTCTGTTGCTTTGTTAACATTATCTGTATCCTTTTTTGTTACGGTTGTTTCATGAGGAACGACTTGAAGGTTGCGAAGTCGTTGGTCATCGGTATGCTCTGCTTGGTGCCTTGCATGAATGCCTGGAGTTTGGCTGGTATAGCAATGTCGGCAGAAAGAATACGATCGACTGTATCCTTGAATTTAGCCGGATGGGCTGTCTCGAGGAATACACCCGTCTCACCCGGACGGAGTCCTTCGCTGAGGGCACGATAACCACATGCTCCGTGAGGGTCGCAAACGTAGCCTGTCTGGGACTTCACCTCACGAATGGTGTCAGCTATCTGGGCATCAGTATAAGTAGCTCCGCTGATGTCGGCACAAATGGCTGAGTGGCTCTTGCCGTAGAGCTCATAGACACGGGCAAAGTTGGATGGGTCGCCTACATCCATTGCGTTGGCTATTGTCTGCACGGATGGTTTGGGACAGTATTTACCGGTCTGAAGGTATTTGAAGAATATATCGTTGGCATTATTGGCTGCGATGAAACGTTTTACGGGCAGTCCCATCTTCTTACCAAAGAGTGCGGAACAGATGTTGCCGAAGTTGCCTGAAGGAACACAAACAACCATTTCATCAGCCTTTCCAATACGTTTCATCTGTGCATAAGCATAGAAATAGTAGAATGCCTGAGGAAGGAAACGAGCCACGTTGATGGAGTTGGCACTCGTCAGTTTCATGTGGCGGTTGAGTTCGTCGTCCATAAATGCGTTCTTGACCAGCGCCTGACAGTCGTCGAACACACCATCGACCTCGACTGCTGTGATATTCTGTCCGAGGGTGGTAAACTGACACTCTTGAATGGGACTTACCTTGCCTTTGGGATAGAGTACATAGACATGGATACCATCGACACCAAGGAAGCCGTTGGCTACAGCTGAACCAGTGTCACCACTGGTGGCTACGAGTACGTTGACCTGTGAACCCTCGCCTTCTTTCTTCAAGAAATACTGGAGCAGACGCGCCATGAAGCGAGCACCCACATCCTTAAATGCAAGTGTGGGACCATGGAAGAGTTCGAGCGAATAGATGGTGTCAGTGACTTTGACACAAGGGCAGTCAAAGGCCAGTGTGTCGTAAACAATGGTACGAAGCGATTCTGCATCGACATCTTCACCAAAGAAAGCATCGGCTACCGTGTAGGCTATCTCTTGAAATGACATTTTGTCGATTCCATCGAAGAATTCCTTAGGCAGTGGTTTGATGCGCTCTGGCATGTAAAGTCCTTTGTCCTCTGCAAGTCCCTTGACTACAGCCTTCTCGAGTGTAGCCACAGGTGCTTTTCCGTTTGTACTGTAATATTTCATCGGTTTATATTGTTTCGTTTCTGTTATTGTATTTTCATGAATTCTTTCATGAAGCCGCCAAGACGGAGCAGTCCATAGCTGCCTGACTGACAGGATATCTCGTCGTAGTGCACTACCGAATCGGGCTCGGTTCCTTTGTACCAAATAAGGAATGGAACGGGTTCATTGACGTGAATACGCAACTCGACGGGTGTGGGATGGTCGGGCAAGACTGCGATGCAAACTGGTTCGTCCATCTGCTGAACAGCCTCGTATATGGGGCGGATGAGACGCTGGTCAAGGTAGCCAATGGCACGCAGTTTTAGGTCGAGGTCACCGTCATGTCCTGCCTCGTCTGTAGCTTCTACATGTACGAATACAAAGTCATCGGTCTGAAGAGCTTTAATGGCTGCCTCAGCCTTTCCTTCGTAGTTGGTGTCGGCAAGTCCGGTAGCTCCTGGAACGCGGATAACTCGCAGTCCGGCATAACGACCGATGCCCTGAATGAGATCGACTGCTGAAATAACTGCGCCTCTCTTTACCTGCGGATACTGCTGCATGAGAGTCTGCATGGACGGACGATAACCTCCACTCCACGGCCAGATGCTGTTTGCCTGGCGTTCACCCTTGCGTGCTTTCTCAACGTTATAGGGATGCTGCGGAAGCAGTTCCTGAGAACGCAGGATAAGTCGGTTGATGAGGTCTGCTGTAGGCTGAGCCTCCTGCTCATATCCTGCTTCAGCTGTGACCAGAAGCGGACGCCACTCTTCATTTGGATGGTCATGTGGCGGGTTGCATACGATATGTTTCGAGCCACCTTTAATGACGAGCAGATGACGGTATTGTATTCCACATACGAACTTCACACGTTCACACCCCTCTTCACGGTTGATTGGTGCTGCGAGAGTTTCGTTGAGGTAGTCAATCAGTTGGCGTGCATCGTCGGTCTGCAGGTTTCCTCCGTTATGAGTGATAATCTTACCATCAGCGAGGGTTATGATATTGCAACGAATGGCGAAGTCGTCGGGCTTCATATCGTAACCGATGGAAGCAGCCTCGAGCGGACCGCGTCCTTCATATACTTTGTTGAGGTCGTAACCCAGAATAGCTGTGTTTGCCACTTCGCTGCCAGGAGGAAAACCATGTGGAACGGTTTCGAGCATTCCGCATCGCCCCTGCTTTGCCAGCATGTCCATCATGGGTTTGTCGGCATATTGCAGGAGGGTCTTGCCGCCCAGACGCTCTACGGCATGATCGGCCATTCCATCGCCAAGTATGATGATATGTTTCACCTCTCGGAAAGATTAGATATTTGCAATAGACATGATGTTAGCAAACACACCGGCTGCCGTAACAGCAGCTCCAGCACCATAGCCCTGGATGAGCATCGGGTACTCCTTATAGCGTTCGGTAGTGAGCAGTACGATGTTGTTTGAACCTTCGAGTGGGTAGAACGGGTGGTCTGATGGTACTTCCTTCAGAGCCACACTGGTCTTGCCATTCTCCATAGTGGCAACGAAACGCCAACGCTTGCCTTCTGCCTCAAGACGCTGACGACGCTTTTCGAAATCGGCATCGAGTTCGGGCAGACGCTTCCAGAAGTCATCGAGACTACCTTCGAAGAATTCATCGGGTACGAAGAGGTGTTTTTCGACATCTGCCTGTTCCACTTTGTAACCAGCTTCACGGGTAAGGATGACAAGTTTGCGGATGACATCTGTACCACTGAGGTCGATACGTGGGTCAGGTTCGGAGTAACGCTGTTCTTTTGCACGACGTACTGTCTCGGAGAATGGTACGTCGGCCGATATCTCGTTAAAGATGAAGTTGAGGGTACCAGAGAAGATACCTTCAATCTTGAGTATCTTGTCGCCTGAGTTGCAGAGGTCGTTGATAGTACCGATGATTGGAAGTCCGGCACCTACGTTAGTCTCGTAGCGGTACCATACTCCACGGTCACGTGCCGTCTGCTTCAGACGTACGTAATTCTCGTAGTCGCTCGAAGCAGCTATCTTGTTTGCTGCCACGATGGATATGTTATGTTCGAGCAGGGTCTGATAGAGTGATGCTATCTGCTTGCTTGCCGTACAATCGACAAATACAGCGTTGAAGATGTTCATATTAATGATACCCTTCAGCATCTTCTCAGTATTGGCTGGTTCACCGGCACGCAGACGCTTCTCGTACTCATTGAGGTCGATACCTTCACGATCCTGAATGAAGTTGTCAACATCGGAGATTCCTACAACGTTGAGCTTCAGACGCTTCTTCTGCATGAGAACCTGCTGCTGGGTGCGTATCTGCTCAAGGAGCATGCCGCCGACAGTACCGATGCCACAGAGGAAAATGTTGAGTTCCTTATATTCAGAGAGGAAGAAGGAGTCGTGGAGTACGTTGAGCGATTTGCGCAGATACTTACCATCGACAACGAACGAGATATTTGTCTCGGATGCTCCCTGTGCACAAGCAATGACGGAGATACCGCTGCGACCGAGTGTTCCGAAGAGTTTTCCAGCGATACCAGGAGTATGCTTCATGTTCTCACCCACAATAGCAATGGTAGCCAGTCCGCTTTCTTCGCTCATAGGGAACATAGCACCGGTCTCTATTTCCTTTGCAAATTCCTCATTCAGCACTTTGACTGCCTCTTTTGCGTCTTCGTCGCGAACACCGATGGATGTAGAGTTTTCTGACGAAGCCTGGCTCACCATGAAGACAGATATTCCGTTGTTTGCAAGAGCCGAGAAGATACGACGATTGACACCTATCACACCTACCATCGAAAGACCTGTAACGGTGATAAGGGTTGTACCCTTGATGCTGCTGATACCCTTGATAGGCTTCTGGTCGTCCTCTATCTTTGCCTTGATGAGGGTGCCCGGATGCTCAGGGTTGAAGGTGTTCTTCACTCTGATTGGGATATTCTTGATGCATACGGGGTATATTGTAGGAGGATAGATAACCTTTGCACCAAAGTTGCAGAGTTCCATTGCCTCGATGTAGCTGAGTTCATTGATAGTGTAAGCAGACTGGATGATGCGTGGATCAGCTGTCATGAATCCGTCAACGTCAGTCCATATCTCCAATACCTCAGCATTGAGTGCTGCTGCGATGATAGCTGCTGTATAGTCGCTGCCGCCACGACCGAGATTGGTAGTCTCGCCGTTATCCTTGTCCCTCGAGATGAATCCAGGAACAATAGCGATGCGTGGCATTGGCTGGAATGCCTCTTTTATCAGTTGGTTGGTCAGTTCAGAATCGAGAACATTCTTGCCTCCCTTGCGCTCCGTACGGATGAAGTCGCGAGAGTTCATACGAACACCCTTATCGAACATATTTGCCACGATGTTGGAACTGAGACGCTCGCCATAGCTTACGATTGCATCTTGAGTCTTTTCGCTCAGATCGTGGATAAGATACACACCATGGTATATACTGTTCAACTGCTCAAACAAGGAATCGACAGCACGCAATACATCGGCATGGCGCTCTTTGTCGGTAACGACGACATCAATCATCTGATGATGGCGTTCTACCATTGCGTCGTACTCCATTCGGTACTGTTTGTTGCCCTCCTTTGCCATCTGGGCAGTGGATATCAGTTTGTCGGTTATGCCTGCCAATGCACTGACAACCACTACTACAGGCTGCTTCTGAGCCTCTGCTTCAACAATCTTTTTCAAGCTTAGAATGCTTTCCACGGAACCTACGGAT
>CAJODY010000067.1 GCA_905233285.1 uncultured Bacteroidaceae bacterium | reverse complement strand
TCGCATACGCCATAACATGCGTCGTGGTATTGTCGTTCTTAGGCGGTTTCATTACATGGTTCAAAAAAATCTAAGGAAACATGTGTGGTTGCCGTGCACGTTCCTGTGCATCGGACTTGCCGTATATATTTACTACGGCATCACTTGGAATGCGTGGATGAAGAACCTGCCTAACATGATTATCTACATGGTAATCATCGTTACTCTGGCATGGGCTCTGCGGAAACAGAACGAACTGAGAGAAAGGCGGGAGAAAGGTCGGGGGTGAGGCCGTAAATGGTAAATAAACTTACACATTATTAATATATTTACTAAAAATGAAGAAAATTGCATTTGTTCTTATGCTTGCCCTCGTAGGAGTTACGAGCGCATCGGCACAGTTTGAGAAAGGAAAGATTTATGGAGGTGCTTCTGCATCAGGTTTTGACATGTCGTACAGCGAAACAACTAAGTTCCACCTCGGTATCGACGCCAAAGGAGGATACATGATTGCAAAGGACTGGATGATACTGGGACAGCTCGGTTTCAACTATCACAATTCTGATACCCAGTCGTTCTCAATCGGTGTCAGCGGTCGCTACTACATTGAGCAGAACGGTATATTCCTGAGTGTCGGTGGTAAGTTCGTACACGAATGGGAAGATTTCAACGACTTCGTAATCACACCTGAAGTGGGTTACTGCTTCTTCCTGAACCGCAAGGTGACACTTGAACCAAGCATCTACTACGACATGTCGATGAGCAAGTTTGGCGACAGAAGTCGTTTCGGACTCAAGGTCGGCATCGGTTTCTTCTTTTAAAACATAACAGTTATGCTATCAGTATCGGAACTGAACGACAGGCTCATAGACCTGGCCTTTGCTGAAGATATCGGCGACGGCGACCACACCACCCTATGCTGCATTCCAGCTGACGCTGTGGGAGAAAGTCTTCTGCTCATCAAGGAGGAAGGCATCTTCGCAGGTGTGGAGATTGCTAAGGAGGTGTTCCACAGGTTTGACCCCACGATGGAAGTGGAGGTGTATATCGAAGACGGCGCTCACGTAAAACCAGGCGACATAGTAATGTCGGTGAAGGGTAAGGAGCAGTCGCTTCTGCAGACTGAACGCCTGATGCTCAATATACTGCAAAGAATGTCGGGTATTGCGACCATGACTCATAAGTATCAGCAAGCCCTGATTGATGCAGGTACAAAGACACGTGTACTCGACACACGTAAGACTACTCCAGGCATGCGTATGCTGGAGAAGGAAGCGGTGAAGATTGGCGGAGGTAAGAACCACCGCATCGGACTCTTCGACATGATTCTGCTGAAAGACAATCATATTGATTTCTGCGGCGGTGTGCATAATGCAATCTCAAGGGCAAAGCAGTATTGCAAGGAGAAGGGCAAGAATCTGAAGATTGAATGCGAGGTGCGCAACTGGAAGGAGTTGGAAGAGGCTCTGCAGGAAGGTTGCGACCGTATCATGTTCGACAATTTCACCCCGGAAGATACAAAGCGTGCCGTAGAACTCGTAGCAGGACGTGCCGAGACAGAATCGTCGGGTGGCATCACTTACGACAATATGATTCCATACGCAAAGGCCGGAGTGGATTTCATCTCGTTCGGCGCACTCACCCACTCCGTAAAAGGACTCGACATGTCGTTCAAGGCTAAAGGCAGCGACAAACTGATTATCAAATAATATCCTGACAAGTAAGGATTTCTGGATTTCACAATGAAAATCTGGAAAAACATATTCGACAGCAGCGGACGGAATGTAGTAATTCTGTTTTCTGCTGTCGCTGTTTTCCTGTCACAGCTCATCTTTATCATCATCTGTCTGGATATCATAAAGGATAAGGACTATGCGGAACAAAAGACGGCAACGGAAGCTGTCGAAGAGGAAGGAACCTTCGAGATGGTAGTCAGAAAGCATATAGAAGCACAGATGAAGCCGTTCGACCCAAACACCGTCGATTCCACAACGCTGGCAGACATGGGCATAGACAAACGTAGAATCAGGAGTCTGCTGGGTTACAGGAGAAAGCAGGGTAAAATAAGGAAAGCGGAAGACTTAGCACGGCTATATAACTGGACCGAGGAGGATGTGCAGCGGCTGCGGAAGTTTATCGTCATCGGAGAGGAGTACAGGAAGAGGGATGCAAGGAGATGGGAGGAATCACGGAACGTGGAAAGGACTGCAAGGGTACAGGACCATCAAGACAGGACGTTCAAATCGGAGAAGTTCAGCAATGTAACACCTATAGACGTTAATACCGCAGATTCGGCTACCCTGTGCAAGATACCTGGCATAGGAAAGACTATATCAAGGATAATCATCAGACGACGAGAACTACTAGGAGGATTCCACTCCAAAGAACAGCTGTTTGAATGCAAGTATTTCCACGAAGCATTCCTGAAATGGCTGTACATCGATTCGTTGGCAGAGATGAGGAAGATAGAAATCAACAAGGCTACGTTCGGCGAACTCGCCGGTCATCCGTATATCAGCAAGGAACAGACGAAGGCTCTGCTGGATTACCGAAGACTGTACGGAAGAATTGAGGACGCTGACATTCTGAAGCATACCGGCATCTTCAAGGAAGAGGAACTGAAGAAGTTACTGCCTTACATAAGTTTTAAATAAAATTAGGACAATAAGTTGTTCTAAATGTAGTGAAAACGCACACATTGTTCAAATTTTATTTAATTTTGTTCTTTTAGTGCTAAAAAATTAACGTACCTTTGCACCGGATTTAAGAACAAAAAGGTTAGAACAATGTCAAGAAAAGCAGTAAAGAGTATTGTAGCAATCAGTTTTGCTATACTTTCCACACCGGCATTTGCAGGTGGTTACCAGACAAACACAAATCAGAGCGTTGCATTTCTTCGCAATCCTTCACAGGATGCAGCAATAGGCATCAGTGCCCTGTATAATAACCCAGCCAATACGGCATTCCTGGCTCCAGGCTTCCATATGTCGGTAGGACTGATGAACGTACACCAGGATCGTAACATCACTACTACTTATGCCCCGTTTGCTTTCGGAGCAGGTAACAACGGAGCAACTACAAAGACTTTTGAGGGTGATGCTGATGCCCCTATCCTACCCTCTCTGCAGTTTGCTTACAACACAAAGAACAACAAATGGTCGTTCAGTTTCGATTTCGGACTTGTCGGTGGTGGTGGTAAGTGTCAGTACAACTCAGGTCTGCCATCGTTCGAGTCTTCAGTTGCAGCTCTCTCGATGATTGCCACAGCAATAGGAAAAGGTGAGTTTAAGAACGGCTACAAGTTCGACACTTATATGCGTGGACGTTCATATCAGTTCGGTTTCCAATTCGGTGCCGCACATAAGGTACATGATAATGTAAGCATTTATGGTGGTTTGCGACTGGTTTATGCTACAAACAACTATTTCGGATATGTGAAGAATATCCAGTTGCTCACAAAGAATAATGAATATACTACTGCCCGTCAGTGGATGGCCGACCAGCATGCATACGTAAAGAAAATGACAGACGACGGATATATTACTCCTGCTGCAGCAAATGCCATGCATGCCAATATTGATGAGAGCGGTTACAAATTGTCAGATATGACTGAGAATATCGGTTTGAACTGTAACCAGGCTGGATGGGGCGTGACTCCTATCATCGGTGTTGACTGGAAGATAAACGAGCACTGGAATCTGGCTGCGAAATTCGAATTCAAGACACGTCTCCGTCTGCACAACGAGAGTTTCAACGAGAATACGGAAGGTCACGGACTGGAGAAGTATAACAACGACACAAACATTTCGGAGGATATCCCTTCAATCCTGACTGTAGGTGCGATGTACTCACCAATCAAATGTCTGCGTATCAACGGCGGTTTCCACTACTACTGGGACAAGCAGGCTACGAAGTATGGTGACGAGAACAAACTGCTCAACGGCGGCACATGGGAAATAACTGCCGGTGCAGAATGGGACTTCACAAAGGGATGGACCGTAAGTGCAGGTTGGCAGACAACCCACTACCCCAACACCGACGAATATATGCGTGACATCTCGTTCACTACAAACTCAAACACTTTCGGCTTCGGACTGAAATGGCAAATCAACTCTGTAGTAGCTGTAGAGGCTGCATATTTCCAGACTGTCTATAACACTTATGAACGTACACAGGCTGATTACAACAAACTGGCTGCAACAGCAGTAAAGGCACTCGAAGCAAACGGAGCCGTATTCCCTGCAGGCATGTCTGCTCCACAGGCTCTCGTCGCAGCCGACGTGATACCATCAGCTGATTTGGTTGCCGGAACAGATAAATTCGACCGTACAAACCGCGTATTCGGTGTAGGTGTGACTTTGGACTTCTAACAAATCAGAACCGCAAGGAACAATCATCAAAACAACATATACAGGAAGGGGAATTCAAAAAATTCCTCTTTCTTTTTTTAATTTTGTATAAAACTCGTACCTTTGCGCCCGAATTAGTCAATAAAACGACTCTTTTACATGCATATAAGGCAAATTATAGGTGCCCTTGAGGATTTCGCTCCTTTGGCCCTGCAAGACAGCTACGACAACGCAGGATTGCAGATTGGACTAACAAAGGATGCAGAGACATCAGGGGTATTATTGTGTCTGGACGTCACCGAAGAAGTGATTGACGAGGCAATAGAACGGGGATGCAACATGATTGTAAGTCACCACCCTCTTTTGTTTTCCCCTCTGAAGTCTATCTCCGGAAAGAACTATATAGAACGCTGCGTAATCAAGGCTATCAAGAATGACATAACCATTTACGCAGCACACACGAACCTCGATTCGGCAAAGAACGGGGTAAACTATAAAATTGCTGAGAAACTCGGACTGAAGGATATCGAATGGCTGGCACCGAAGGAGGGTGCTGATGCTGGAGAAGGTATCATCGGAAAACTTAACACCCCGATGCAAAAGAACGATTTCCTGGCTGCAGTAAAAGAAATCTTCGGTGTGGATGCTCTTAGGTTCAACGAATGGAACGGAAAACAGGTCGGTCGTGTTGCTGTATGTGGCGGAGCAGGCAGTTTCCTGATTCCAGCTGCCATCAGTAAGGGATGCGACGCTTTCATAACAGGAGAAATCGGATATCATAGGTTCTTCGGACACGAAAGCGAGATTCTGCTCCTCGAATTGGGACATTACGAGAGTGAGAAGTTCACAATCGAGATTCTACGCAGTATAATTACTAATATAGATAATAATATACCTGTATATATAACCAGTAAGAAAACAAATCCAATAAACTATTTATAATCTATTATGGCAAAGAAGAAAGAAAGCGCTACAGCAGACATGTCGGTAGAAGAAAAACTGAAAAACCTCTACCAGCTTCAGCTCATGCTGTCAGAAATTGACAAGATTCGTATTCTGCGCGGCGAACTCCCTCTTGAGGTAGAAGACTTGGAGGACGAAATCGAGGGACTTAAGACACGTATCGAGAATACAAAGCGCGATGCAAGCGAATTGCGTGCAAGAATCAACGAGATGAAAACAAAAATCGATCTCGCCACTCAGCAACTGGACAAGTACCAGAAGCAGCTCGACAATGTTGCCAACAACCGCGAATACGACCTGCTGAACAAGGAGATTGAATTCCAGCAGCTCGAAGTGGAACTCTGCAACAAACGCATCCGCGAGGCTACAGCTCAGGAAAAGAGCAAGGAGGAATATCTGGAGAAGAACCAGCAGATTCTCGAAGGACGCAACCAAGACCTCGAGATTAAGAAGAACGAACTCGACGAGATTATTGCTGAGACTAAGGCAGAAGAAGAAAAATTGCGCGAAAAGTCGAAGAATCTCGAACTCACTATCGAACCACGTCTTCTTCAAGCATTCAAACGTATCCGCAAGAACTCACGCAACGGACTCGGTATTGTATATGTTCAGCGTGACGCATGCGGAGGTTGTTTCGCAAAAATTCCACCACAGCGTCAACTCGATGTGCGTATGAGAAAGAAGATTATCGTATGCGAATACTGCGGACGAATTCTTATCGACCCAGAGTTGGCAGGTGTTAAAAATAACGCAACTGCAGACGAAAAACCAAAGAAGAAAGTTGGCCGCCGCAGTAAAAAGGATGAAAAAGAGGAAAATTAGTACACAAAATATCTAATTGTGCGTAAATTATACTTTTTTTCAAAAAAAAACTAAAAAAAAATATTATTGTGTAAAACTATTTTTCATACCTTTGCGACGATTTTAAGTTTAGTATTGATTAATAATATGTAAAAGGTTACGTAGATTTAGTCATTCAAACTTTATAATATCGAAGAAAAACTGAAAAATTTTTATAAACTTTATTATTAACAAAAAACTTAAAGACATGAAGAGATTTTTCTTGAGTTTTGCCATGGTTTTGGCAACAGTTTTAAGCGCAAGCGCTGAAACAGCTCTCGTAGCTCAGAAGCCAGGTGACAACATGTACATCGGTATCGGTGGTGGTGTTGCAGTTCCATTGAGATTGAAGAGCATTTTCCCTCTCAACCCTACAGCTTCTATTTTCGTTGGTAAGCAGTTTACTCCAGTATGGGGTGCTGAAATCGAAGGAACAGTTTGGTTCGGTTCTAACCAGTACGATCCAGACAATAAGTCAAGCTATCGTTTCAACCAGTTCAACGGTTCTTACAAGACTCTTGTACGTGGCCACTACATTGGCATCAACGCAACTCTTAACCTCACTAACCTCTTTGCAGGTTACAAGGGTGTTCCACGTTTCTTCGAAGTAGGTGCAGTTCTGGGTGCAGGTTGGATTCATTCTTATGCTCCTGGTAAGGGATTCAAGTATGGCAACAAGATGGCTCTGAAGACTGGTCTTGACTTCCTCTTCAACCTCGGCGAGGCTAAGGCTCACACAATCCGCGTTCAGCCAGCTGTTGACTGGGATACTCATTGGACTGGTGACCAGGGCGCACAGAAGTTCCCACTTCGTTCTAAGTTTGCTGAACTTCACCTCACAGTTGCTTACATCTACCACTTCGCAACGGTACTCACTACTTCAAGATGTACGATGACAGCGCTCTCCGCGCAGAAATCGCTCGTCTGAACGACGAACTCGCTAAGAAGCCAAAGGAGGTTGTAGTTGAGAAGGTTGTTGAGAAGGTTGTTGAAAAGCCAGTTGCTCAGGCATATGCTAGCACAACAGTTGTATCATTCGCTCAGGGTTCTGCAGCTCTTACTTCTGAAGCTAAGGCTGACCTCGACAAGGTACAGGGTTCTGTTGACATCGTTGCTACAGCTTCTCCAGAAGGTAGCGCAGCTTACAACAAGAAGCTCTCTCAGAAGCGTGCTGACGCAGTTGCTGAGTACCTCAAGGCTAAGGGTGTTACTATCAACTCTTCAATTGGCCAGGGTGTAACTGGTAAGGCTTCTAACCGTATCGCTATCGTTACTGCAAAATAATCATTACAGATAACATAACAATTAAAGGGCGTGTCGCAATGACATGCCCTTTTTCTTTCTTATCTGAGCCATCAGACTAATTGAGATGTATATACTAACTAGTCCGATAGCCCTCCTACAGTTCTTCGTACCTCGGAATATC
Source organism: uncultured Bacteroidaceae bacterium (assembly GCA_905233285.1). Lineage (GTDB taxonomy): Bacteria > Bacteroidota > Bacteroidia > Bacteroidales > Bacteroidaceae > Minthosoma. The sequence continues at coordinate 8,039 of CAJODY010000067.1, read as the reverse complement.
CCCCAAAAAGACGTATTCCTGCTTCTCGTAGTCCATCTTACAGCAGTAGTGGTCAATACCATTGCTTACAATCAGATACTCAACACGAAGCACCATATTGTAACGGCATATCTGGTCGAACACTTTTTGCGTGATTTTTACGTCAGGACGCTTGTATTCCATAATCATACGTGGAACTAGCCCTTTCGAATACAAAACGCTGTCACAGCGCTTATTTGCGCCATTCAGGGACACTTCCACTTCATTTGCCATCAGCGTCGCACTATAACCCTTGTAATCTATCAGGAAATGCACAAAATGCTGCCTTACCCACTCTTCTGGAGTAAGGGCTACATATTTTCGACGTAAAATGTCGAAAATCTTCACTTCCGAACCTATTTTCTTTACTTTAGTCTGATATGTTGGCAAATTCAGTTGCTGCATTTCCGATATTTTTCTTACATTTGCAAGGAAATGCAAATATAGGGATTATTCTCCGTATAAAACATCATTTGCACCGTGTTTTTATGGCAAAACAAGCTATTTCAACCACACACAGAGATATCATTAAGCAGATAAAGGAACGCAATTTCGCCCCGGTTTACCTGCTTATGGGCGACGAATCATACTATATCGACCGCATTTCGGAATATATTGCCGACAATATCCTGCCTGAAAGTGAACGAGACTTCAACCAGCAGATTATTTACTGCACAAAGGAGACTCATGTGGCAGATATCATCAATTTTGCACGAAAATACCCCATGATGAGCGAGTATCAAGTGCTAATTGTTAAAGAGGCGCAGAATTTGTTAAAAATTGACGAGCTGTCAATATATGCAAAGAATCCGTTAAAGACCACAATTTTGGTAATTTGCTACAAAAACGGCAGCATCGACTCCAGAAAGAAACTGGTGACCACAATCGAGGAGGTAGGAGTGGTTTTCGAGAGCAAAAAACTGCGTGAAGGTATGCTTCCGTCGTTCATTTCCGACTACGTAAAGCGTAAAAACATCAGCATCGACCAACAGGCCACAATGATGCTGGTAGAATACATAGGATCTGACCTGAACCGTATCGCAAGCGAACTGGACAAACTCGCCCTTGCGCTGCCTCTCGGCTTTAACCAGATAAATGCTGCCATAATAGAGAAAAACATCGGCATAAGCAAGGAATTCAACAATCCGGAACTGCGTACAGCCCTTATAAACAGGGATGTGTACAAGGCAAACCAGATAATCAACTATTTTGAGGCAAACCCAAAGACCAATCCACTTGTAGTGACCATGTCGATGCTGTTCAACTTCTTCTCAAATATGATGCTGGCATATTATGCACCCGACAAGTCGCCACGTGGACTGATGGAGCAGCTGGAACTGAGGCTAGACTGGCAGCTGAAGGACTATACAAAGGCTATGCGCGTCTATTCTGCCATGAAAACTATGCAGATAATAGACAAACTGAGGGAAACAGACGGAAAACTCAAGGGAATACGCAAAGGGAACCTCACGGATGGCGATATCATGCGCGAACTGATATATTTCATCCTTCACTGACACATATTTAATATATAAACCATATGCCCCAGGAAGAAAAAAACATCTTTCTGGGGCATCATTTTTTATGTGAGAATATGAATGGAGAAAATTCTTGTATAGAAAAATAGCTCTAAAAAATCATGACATTTTTAAACTCGGAAAGAATTCATGAAAAAAGGAATATTATTTGAATATAAAAAGATGGAAAATCGTCATTTTTTAGCACAAAATCTGCTTACAAAAATTTTTCCGAAGCAAAATCCAATACAAGAAAATACGACACTCACATCCTTATAATCAATGAATTGGATAGTATTTAGGGTAGATAAAACGCCTCAAAAATGACAAAATTGATAGGTAGGGCAGGAGAATAATCAAATCAACCTTAAATCCACAATTAAGAGAAAAATTACCGTTTTTACACAAAATAACTGTAAAAAGCATGTTTAAAATTGTATTGCTTTTAATTTTTAAAATGAATAGAATTTGAAATATTTATTTTATAAACCTAAATAAATACACATTGCTACATAATGTTAGTATTAAATTTTACAGATGTGTATTATATTTTAATTTCCTGAACTGCATCTATATGCAATGCCTAAATGCTTTAATTATTATACTGATTTTCTTTTAGTTATAACTATATTGCATATTATAGGCGCTTAGAATTAATGCATAAATGCCAATTTCGAGGATTACACACCTAAATTTCGTTGTAATTTGTCTATATATCTGAATTTAAATCAGTTTTTTATGTTTAATTACCGATTTTAATTCTCTAAATCGTTTTGTACACTTATTGTGGTAGATTTGTAAATCTGCTTTCATGTTTTAAATATTACGTTTTACTTTTCAAAAGTTACAAACTGAAAATTACACGTTATCCTTATTTTTTATCTTGAAAAATTTTGTGATTTCTAAAAAATATCTCTACTTTTGTAAAAAATTTGAAGAAAGGGGTGTTCGACCCTATTTTTTTACTCCTCTAACCCAAATGTCGATGTCAGTACAGGCAGAACATCTGGTTCCAGGATAAAAATCAGGGCGACACACAAGATGGTACCCCACCACTCCCCTCTTCCAAGTTTGAACAGAAGAAACAAATATATATATAATATCTACATATTATGCAGTCAGACAAGGAGCGAATTGAGCAGATAATTAAGGAGAAAAAACTCAATAACATTGAGTTCTGCAGCAAGACAGCTTTGTCGCCCTCTACCCTGTCGCATATCTTAAGCGAGCGTACAAAACCCACGCTTCCCATCTTAAGAAGTATCGTAGATGCATTTCCCGACCTGAATCCTATGTGGATTTTGCTCGGAGAAGGAGAAATGACGAAGTCAGGCAGCGGCCAGACGACAGACAGCAAGGCAAAGAACGCGACTGACAGCGACGACATAGACGACTTTCTGAGTCCGATGAGAAACGGACTGGGAACCTCTCAAAAGCCGAACGGCAGCGGGATGGCACAGCAATCAGGTGCCGCTCAATCAGGTTCGAAAGTACAGTACCAGCAGGTAGCGCCTGAGAATCTGATAACAAAGACTGATCTTGCAGACGCAATGAACAAGACTCTTGAACAGATGCAGAAGCCCCAGAGAAAGGTCACAGAAGTACGAATTTTCTTCGATGACGGCACATTTGAGTGCTTCACATTGAACAAATCGTCGAAAAATTTAACAGTAATGTAATATTTAACAAACGGTTGTTGCATAACATATCAAAACATTAAATAAGATAAATAAAAGCAAAGATCTAACCTTTTTTATAATACTATCTTTAAAATCTTTTCTTGGGGAGAGCTCTTTCGTGACGAAAGGGTTCTTTCATTTTTTATACATCACAAATTTTTCTGTTCGTTCGTTTTTTTCTTGTGCTTCATACGTAAACAGGATTTTATCCCTAACTTTGTACCCCGAAAATGGGCGATTTTTCCGTTTCTATTTTTTAGAACGAAAATCCCGAACAAAAATATCGCTTAATCAGACAGTTCTGCAACATTCCGGTCGCAGACTCTGTCTGAAGACAAAAGTGTGAATAACAACAAATTACAATCACTAACGATAAATATTCAAAATACTACACAGGAGTGAGGAACGGGGCAAAAAGAGCTCGTTTTGGGAAACGTAGCTTACCCCTACCCCAAATATCCACTCTTTTTTCATCAAATCCGAAACAACAAATCAGATAATGAAAGACAGTTCGTCATCCATACCCCATCCCCTGATAGCCATCATACCAGTCGCGGTTCTGATATGCCTCCTCATCAGTTGCATCTTCATGTTCGGCAGCGACTCACTTTCAGGTGGCAGTCAGGTAGCCCTCCTATTCAGTTCCGCCGTCTGCATCGCCATCTCCATGTTGTTCTACCGCACCCCGTGGCAGGTATTCGAGCAACAGCTGTCGAAGACACTTGGCGACATCGCCATCACATTATTTATATTACTGGCGGTCGGCATGGTGGCTGGTTCGTGGATGGTCAGCGGAGTGGTCCCCACCATAATCTATTACGGAGTTCAGATTATATCGCCCCGATTCTTTCTGGTCAGCGCCTGTGTCATCTGCGCTATAGTCTCATTGCTTTCAGGCAGTTCGTGGACTACAATCGCCACCATCGGCTTAGCCCTTCTGGGCATAGGAAAAGCACTTGGTATCGACCATGCCTGGACGGCAGGAGCCATCATCTCAGGAGCCTACTTCGGCGATAAGATGTCGCCCCTGAGCGACACCACCATACTTGCCTCGTCCGTCACAGGTACCGACCTCTTCGAACACATCCGGTATATGATGTACACGACAATACCTACGTTCACCATTACCCTCATCATCTTCTTCACGGCAGGTCTGTGGCAAGGTGCCGACGCCCCACTCCACGTATCCGAATATACCGAGGGACTGGCCTCTACATTCAACATATCCCTGTGGACTCTGATAGTTCCGTTACTTACGGGCATACTCATTTCCAGACAAGTCTCGTCGGTCATCACCCTCTTCGTTTCGGCCCTGCTGGCAGGCATCGTAGCCATCATTCTGCAACCTCATCTGCTTCGCGAAATAGCCGGAATGGCAACTGATACGTCGATTACTTCAATAACTCGCGGCCTTGCAATAACCTATTACGGTTCGACAGCCATCGAGACTGGCAACGCATCACTCAACGAACTCGTCTCCACGGGTGGAATGGCAGGAATGCTCAACACCATCTGGCTCATCCTCTGCGCCATGTTCTTCGGTTCCGCGATGGTAGCCAGCCGTATGATTATCAGCATCACCCAGGTCATAATCCGCATGGCAAACAGCTGCTTCAGCCTCGTGTCCTCCACCGTCGGCACGTGTCTCTTCCTCAACCTCTCCACAGGTGACCAATTCATATCCATTGTCCTGGCTGCCGACATGTATAAAGAGACATTTCGCCGCCAAGGTTTCGAATCGCGCCTCTTGAGTCGCACCACAGAAGACGCAGCTACAGTCACCTCCGTGCTCATCCCTTGGAACACCTGCGGTATGACCCAATCGACCGTTCTCGGCGTCCCCACCCTTGTTTATCTGCCCTACTGCTTCTTCAACCTCCTCAGTCCGCTGATGAGCCTCCTTGTAGCCGCTATAGGTTGGAAGATAAAGAGACTGTCCGTCAAATAACAAATCGCACTTAAAAGACAGAAATGAAGACATTATATATAACATTCCTGCTCCTATGCCTCAGCATATCAACATATTCGCAGGAAACAACCGACTCAACCGACATATATTATAAACATCTACGACTGGGTGAAGTCATTGTGACCGGACTCACAGGCGACAGCCGTCTGCGCGACATGCCCATGCCCGTCAATACAATCTCCGAGACGGAGCTGCAATCCACTTCCTCCACAAACATCATCGATGCCATCAGTCGGCAGCCCGGAGTGTCACAGATAACCACAGGCGGAGCCATCTCCAAACCCGTCATCCGTGGTCTAGGCTACAACCGGGTGGCAGTCATCAACGACGGCATACGTCAGGAAGGACAGCAATGGGGCGACGAACACGGCATCGAAGTAGATGGTCAGTCCGTCGGTTCCGTAGAGATTCAGAAAGGTCCGGCAAGCCTCATGTACGGCTCCGACGCAATGGCAGGAGTCGTCATACTCCATCCCCACCGCATTCTGCCTCTGGGCAAGATGTCAGTCAACCTCATTACAGGCTATCAGACCAACAACGGACTCTTCGACTACTCAGCCGACTTTGCCGGCAACAAGCGATGTATCGTATGGGACGGGCGCTGGAGCCACCGACTTGCCCACGCTTATCAGAACAGTCGCGACGGCTACGTGCCGGGGTCACAGTTCAGCGAACACGCAGCCTCCGGACTCATCGGGCTCAACCGCCGTTGGGGACACACCCACCTAAAACTCAGCTACTTCCACCTGCAGCCCAGCATTGTGGATGGTGAGCGCGACGCAACGACAGGTCGTCTCATTCCTCATTCCGACAACGTGAAAACATACAGCCGTACGCTACCCTTCCAACGCATCAACCACTACAAAGCCGTCCTCGACAATGCCTTCCACCTCAGTCCCGACGGCACACTCAAAGTCCTGCTCGGCTACCAACAGAACCAACGGAAAGAATTTGAGGAAAGTGCCGACGAACCCGGTCTCCACTTCCTGCTTCACACCCTCACCTACGACGTGCGCTATCAGCATACTACATCCAACCAGTGGCAGCTTGCCGCAGGCATACAGGGCATGTACCAGCGTTCGCTCAACAAAGGCGACGAATACCTCATTCCAGCCTACCGTCTCTTCGACATCGGAGGCTTTGCCACAGCCAGCAAACGACTGGGCAAATGGGTCGTTACAGGAGGTCTGCGTCTCGACAACCGAAGCCTCCACAGCGAAGAACTGGAAGACGACGACACCATCCGTTTCTCCGACTTCCGTCGCAACATGACAGGTCTTTCGGGTAGCATCGGAACCGTCTTCAACATCACCGAACAACTGAACCTCCGTGCCAACCTCTCACGCGGTTTCCGTGCTCCCAACATGAGCGAACTCGGTTCCAACGGCGAACACGAAGGTACAGGACGCTACGAAGTGGGCAACCACGACCTCTGTCCCGAACACAGTTGGCAGGCAGACCTCGGACTCGACCTCTCCTCACGCTACGTCTCAGCCCAGCTCTCGCTCTTTGCCAACCGCATCAATAACTACATCTTCCTACATCGCACACCCGAAGTCATCGACCCCGACTGTCCCACCTACCGCTACGACGCAGGCAACGCCCGTCTGCTCGGCTTCGAGGCAGCCGTCGACCTCCACCCCATCCACAGCCTTCACTTCGGCAACACCTTCTCCTACGTCGATGCACGTCAGCTTGGTCAGCCGGAAGAGTCACGCTACCTGCCCTTCACACCTGCACCCCGCTGGACATCCGAACTGAAATACGAAATCACCCATCACGGTGCCGTCTTCAACAACGCCTACGTAGCCCTCTCCCTTGAATGCTACCTACGCCAGAACCACTTCTACATGGCAGGCGGCACAGAGACAGCCACACCCTCCTACACCCTCTTCAACCTCTCCGCAGGCACAGACATCAAATGCCGCAAACGCAAAATCTGCAGCCTCCACCTCTCGCTCCAGAACCTCTTCGACCGCGCCTACCAGAGCCACCTCAGCCGTCTGAAATACATAGGCACCAACCCCGTCACCGGCGAACAAGGCATCTGCGACATGGGACGCAACCTGAGCATCCGCCTCATCGTTCCGATAATATAAAAACTGCACTCGCACCAAGATGATTCCCGATGCGAGTGAATTGTATATTGATTGCCATGAAACCTCTTACATCCTACTTCTCCCCTCTTACTCCATTGGTTTTATCATCAATTAGATAAAAGAGAGATCTGCTTCTTTGGAATTATTGCCTTTGATTAATATAAGAATCCTAGCATCCACAAAGGCAACTTAGCACCATCAGGCATATCCCAGTCATCGGCGAAAATATAAGAATCCTTCACCCCCGCAATCTGCGAATAATCCTTGCTGCGACCACCTATCTCAAAAGTATATTTCCCATCTACCTTAAAGTCACCCTGGGCCTTACCATATTCAACATTGTGCGACTCAGACAGACTATTTATGGCAAAAGTTTCGCGTAGCGTAGCTGGAGCCAACGCGTAGAGAATATTTGGATTCTCCATGTAAACCTTATCAGGTTTAGTCAACTTGCCAATTTTCTTTTTATCTGAATAAAGCAGATTTTACGCCGCAAAGATAAACAAAGTGTTGCGCACAAACAACATTTTCTCTAAAAAAAGTAGTCTAAGTACACCACTTTTCGTTTTATCATACTTCTTACTTCTTCCATCATACATCTTACATCATTCCCTTTACCTCACACATTATTTATATATACAGCACTCGCACCAGGATGGTTCCCGATGCGAGTGGATTGTATTCATGTGTCTGACTTTATAGTATCTATCAGACTATTTATCGAACTGTTTCTTGTAATCAGCTATATACGACTCGT
>CAJODY010000066.1 GCA_905233285.1 uncultured Bacteroidaceae bacterium | reverse complement strand
AGTAATCTAAATATTAAACTAGTTTTATGTTTAACTTCTTATATATATATAATATAACGTTTAGAGGAGCGCTGAACTGAACTTATCGTTTAGCCATCATGAACTTGTCGGTTAGCCGTCACGAAAAGCTCAACGCTTAGGAGAAAACGTTTTGCAGCTTTGCAGCCCTGCAGCCCTGCAACTGCCACAAAATGTTAAAAAATGTATAACACGGAGATGGGATTAGCTTGGTAGCTTAGTAGCTTAATATTGTTATGACTTCGAGGTGAAAACTAAAATTTATGGCTTTGAGTTTGAAAGTTACCAAAAAAACTTTGTATCTTCGCGGGGTGATTAATAACCTTGGGAAGGAATGAGCAAGAAGTCGATACGATTCTTCAACGAGCGCGAGGTACGTGCTGTTTGGGACGAGGAAAACAGCAAGTGGTGGTTCTCGGCTACTGACATCGTGCGTGCCATAAATGATGAGGAGGATTACAAGAAATGCCGCAACTATTGGAAATACCTGAAAGGCAAGTTTACTAAAGAGGGCATTCAACTGGTTAGTGTTACTAACCACTTCAAATTTCAGGCTCCTGACGGCAAGCAGCGATTTGCTGATGCACTGGATGCCGAGTGTGTACAGACGGTAGCTCAGCATTATCCGAACAATCGTGCCAACGCTTTCCTTAATTGGTTTACCTATAGCGACAACAGTATTGACGGGCAGAGCAAGAAGAAAGCCTATACCCTCGTTGAGAGCGGCTTGCTTGACAGTATGAAGCCTGGAACCATTGAATGTCTGCAGCAGATTCATGCCTATCTGTTTGGTGGTCTTTACGACTTTGCCGGTCAAATTCGTACTAAAACAATTTGGAAAGATGGAACGCTCTTTTGCAGGGCAGAATATCTGAAAGATAATCTGCGGATGATAGAAAAGATGCCAGAGACTACGTTCGACGAGATAGTGAATAAATACGTGGAGATGAACGTGGCTCATCCGTTTATGGAAGGCAATGGACGTTCAACGCGCATTTGGCTCGACTTGATATTCAAGAAGCAGTTGAAGCTTTGTGTCGATTGGAGCAAGATAGATAAGAAGGACTATCTGGGGGCTATGCGAATCAGTACCACGGATGCTCGTGCGATTAAGTCGTTACTTCAAGGGGCAATGACTGACCGCATTGACGATCGCGAAATCTTCATGAAGGGCATCGACTATTCATACTACTACGAACAGGAGGATTGATTTGGAACAAGAGCGAGTGAAAAAGTAAAAATTACCAAGCAAAAAATGTCAAACAAATTAAAGTTTGTATCTTCGCGACAAACAATCATTATTTATAACCAAGAACCGACTGTGCTATGAAAATCAAGACTATTATTCTGCTTCTTGCTCTGTGTGTGGCGGCGGGCGTGGTTGCATATTTTTATGTAAAATCGGCAAACCAAAAGAAACAAGCCGAGCTGGATCAAATCGGTTCTATTACCCCAGTGGATATATGGTAAGGAAGAAGGAAGGATTCCCAGGCGAACGTGTGGTTGTGCTGCCACCTGTGGTGGTGAAGACGGAGGAGCAGGACGCTCTCTGCCAAAGTCTGTTCGTGACGGATATCGGGTATTACCCGCATGCTGATTATCACGGATGTACACGTACGGACGGGATTAATCAGTATGTGTTCATCTATTGCGTGGATGGCAGCGGGTTCTTCACCGTAGATGGACGGCGGCATGAGGTGAGGAAGAATCAGTATTTCATTCTGCCGAAGGGGAAACCACACGAGTATGGCGCCACGGAGGGCGGAAACTGGACTATCTACTGGATTCATTTCCGTGGGACATGTGCCCATGTATATGCCGACGGACTGGCTGCGCCGCAAAGCATAAATGTGGCGATGGATTCGCGGATAAGTGACCGAATAGATATCTTCGAGGAGATTCTGTCCACCCTGCAACGAGGGGTGGGACTGGAGGATTTGCGCTATGCCAGCAGTCTGATGCACCATTTCCTGGCTTCGGTGCGTTACCTCGGACAGTTTCGGGGAGCAAGGGCAAATGCTGATATAAACATTGTGGAACAGGCCATACACTTCATGCGAGAAAACATAGAACGACACATCACTATCGACGATGTGCTGCATTACGTTGGGTTCTCGCAAAGCCACCTCACGACGCTGTTCAAAAAACAGATGGGAGAGAGTCCACTGAGGTATTTCAACCGCATGAAGATTGAACACGCTCAGGGACTGCTCCGCACTACTGACCTGAAGATAAATCAGATTTGCTATAAGGTGGGAATAGAGGATTCGCTCTATTTCTCCCGTCTCTTCTCAAAGATTGTGGGTATGTCGCCCACGGAGTACAGGCTCAGAGCCGCGCGTCGATGAAGGTGCGCAGCTGCTGAATGCCCTGATGGTTGTTGTCGAGTGCCTCTACCTCTGACAGGAATCGGAGAGCTTTCTCCTTGTCGCCCATGCCGAGGTAGCCGAGGGCAAGCATGTATTTGCAGTGGATGAGGTTCTTCGTGTCGAGCGAGTCTTCCCAGATGAGAAGGTCGGGCAACGACACGGCGAAATAGTCCATAACTTGTTTTTCGAATATGTGTTGCTTGCCGTAGTTGATGAGGCGGTAGAAGCGTCCGTGTGCCTCTCCTTCGCGTCCCAGTTTCAGGAGCGCCATGCCCTGATAGAATATCTTGTCGGGTTTGGCATCGTTGTAGTACATGGCTGCTGCAGGTTCCTGCGGTCCCTGGGTAGCCTGTTCCCAACATTCGACGGCTTTCTGCTTCTGACCGAGGGCGTCGTAGGCTATGCCGAGCAGGTAGTAGAAGTCGTTTTCCTGTGCTCCATAGAGCTTGCCTTCGCCAAGGTGGTGAGGGTATTCGAGACATTCGCTGAGCAGACGGACGGCTTCGTCGTATCGCTTAGCGGTGAGTGCCTGCTTTGCCAGTTCGACGCGACATATCTGGTACTGTCCGCTGACTTTGCCTTCGCCTCCCTCCCAGGGGTGGAAGATGCGGCTGTCGAGTCGCTTCATGGCTTCTGCGTATTGTCCTGTCTCGTTGAGAAGGGTTATCTCTTCGAGTACGAGGTCGTCGCGACGCTGGATGAGCTGGGGGTACTGCTGGAGGAAGGCCAGACGCTCTGCATGTGGACGGTGAAGTCGCTTGTAGAGCTGGTCGAGTTCCATGAGTACACGTTCGTCGTTCTCATCGAGATGGAACGCTTTCTCCATGTATTCGAGTGCCTCCTGCTGGCGGTCTTGCTTGTTGAAGCGTCCGAGTGCGAGGTTGCGCCATACGGTAGGGAACTGAGGATTGAGTTGTGCTGAAAGTTCCCAGTTCTCGATGGCGAGGTCGTACTGACGTGCTGCATAGTAGAGACAGCCAAGGTAATAGGGAGCTTTACTGTATTTACTATTTACCATTTGTGCTTTGGCTGCCTCCAATGCTATGACGTCTTCGGGACGGTTGGGGAAGCAGTATGCGGAGTCGGCTTTCTCTGCCTCTTCGTAGCGTCCCTGATAATAGTATGTCATAGGGGTTGTTGCTTCTTCTTCTTCGGCTATCTGCCAGAGTACACGGGCTTCGTCGGTGAGTCCTGCGGCACAGTAGTCTAAGGCGATTTCATCGTAGTTTTGAGCCGAACGACGCATCAGACGTTTCATTTCGTCGAGTTCGGACTTATCGCCAGTAAGCAGGTATTTCTCGTAGCGGCAACCATAGTTGAAGAGGTCGGCAGCAAGTGATTCAACGATGAATGTCAGAGCCTTGTCCTTTCTTTCCAACTTGCGCAGAACGGCTGCTTTCAGGGCACGTGCCTTGTGATTGTGCCAGTTGTTGAGCAGGCAACGGTCAACCTCTTCGAGTGCATCTTCGTAACGTCCCTGCATAGTGCTGATACGTGCAGCCTCGAAGTATCCGGCATCTGCCCAAGCCTTGTTCCATGTGGCTTTCCAGAAACGTTCGTAGGCTTCGTCAATCTTGCCTTGGTACTTCAGAGAAAGAGCGAGGTTGTAGATAGGTTCGCCGTCGTAGGGGTTTGGATTGCGCTTGGTAATCAGTTTTACGGCTTTGCGCAGATACTCTTCCGCTTTTTGGAATCGTCCCTTGCGGATGTACCACAGACCCATGGCGTTAAGACAACGTATGTCGTTGGGGTCGCGACGCAGGGCCTCCTCATAGTAGTCGGTAGGCAGCCATGTGGCATGGCGGTACTGCTCGAGATGCAGTCCGGTGAGGTAGAGCTGTTCGTTGGTCTTCACCTGTTCGGGAAGCAGGGCAGCCTCGGCACTGTCGGGGATAGGACGAATCTCGTCGCTCTCGGCATGCCAGCTGAGCACTGTGCGCTGACCATAGGCGAAGGTCTTCTGAATCTCGAATGTCAGTTCGTCGAACTTTGCACCTTCTACACCAACCGTCTCTGTCAGAACGGCTTCGGGAGAGAGTGTCAAGTCTTTCTGGTAATATACCTTTCCGTTGTCGTTGCGAAGGACGATGTTTACGTCCTGCTTGCTGGTGGCAAACAGCTTGAACTGCACCTTACCTTCTCCCTCTTCCCATATATTGAATATGAGGTCTTTCGATGCTTCCTTAACAACTCCCAGTTCGCGATAAGGCATGAAATACTGGGTGAACAACTTCTCCTCGTAAGGCATGAGCCATGTGAAGTCGGGCTGGTTCTCGGTATATACTCCTGCCATGAGTTCGATGTATGGACGGAATCCCTTGCGGTTTATTCCCCACTGCTTCATCTCCTCAGGAGTGGCTTCGTCGGTGAGGTTACGGTCCCATGCACGTCCGAAGTCGCCGTTGCCCCATGTCCACTGTTTCTTGCCGGGAGAGAAATGGTGGCTTGCCACGTGGAGCATACCTGCCTTGGTGTCGTTCTCGTAACCGCCTTCGAAGTTGAAACGTGAGTTGACACCCATGTAGCTCGTAGGTACGTAGATGTTCTTGTAGTTTGAAATATCGACACCTGCCGAGTAGTCCATCTTGTAGTATGTGCCGGTAGCGATAGGGAACGATGAAACCGCACGTTTTCCGTGGTCAAACACAGCGTTGATGTCGGGTGGAAACACGCTCTGATAGGCATCGTTCACCTCAACGGCAGGATTTGCCCACCAGAGGAAGGTCTGGGGCACATCGGTGCGGTTGTACAGCCGGCCTTTGATTTCGAGGTATGCACAGCCCGGACGCAGGGTAAAACCGGCAGAACCACGCTGATGGAACATCTTCTCCATCTCGTTTACCCATACCGTCACGCTTCCGTCCTCTGCCTCTTCGATAGTCCAATCGACAGGCATGTAAGTAGTGGGACGGTGGTGCTGAGGCCAGTTGAACTCGATTCCACCGCTAATCCACGGACCAATCAGTCCGACGAGGGCTGGCTTGATGACATGATTGTAATATACGAAGTGGCGCTTCGCAATCTTGTCGTATGCCATCTGCACACGTCCACCCAGTTCGGGCAGAATCATCACCTTTATGTACTCGTTCTCAATCCATATTGCCTCGTAGTCCACATCGGTTTTCTCGTCCGACATACTCTCGATGACAGGGTATGGATAGACCACACCACTCGAACCCTGATATACTCTCTTCTCCAAGAACATCGGGTTCCTCTCCGGCTTTCCCACCTCATAGGTAGGGATAGTCACCTTTTCTTTCCAAGCTTTAACCATTGTATTCCTATTTTTGGCGCCTATTTTTTCGACATTCCGACATGACGAAGGCGCCTTTTATTATTTTACCAATTCCTTTTCCAGTTCCTCAAGGCTCTTGCCCTTCGTTTCGGGACAGTTACGCATGAGGAACACGAAGGCACAGATGCAGATGGCGCTGTAAATCCAGAACGTACCGCTGCTGCCGAGTGCCGCATTCATCGAAGGGAATGAGAAAGTAAGTGTACAACAACCTACCCACAGGGCAAATGTACAAGTAGCCATTGCGATACCCCTCACACGGTTGGGGAATATCTCAGCCAACAGAGTCCAGGTGACAGGACCAAGTGTCATGGCATAGACCGAAATGGCTGCCACCACGAGAACTACCATCAGCAGTCCCTTTACTTCCATGAAGTAGCATGTGCCGAGTGTGAGATAAATCAAGCCCAGACCACCGGCACCCAGAAGCATCAGAGTGCGGCGTCCCCACTTCTCGATGGTATAGAGTGCGACGAACGTGAACACCACATTGGCAATACCCGTTATCACAATATTTATAAACATACCATCGACATCGAATCCGGCACCTACGAATATCTCCTGAGCATAGTTGAATATGACGTTCGTACCGCACCACTGCTGGAATACAGCGATTACCAGTCCGAGGAGCAGAACTTTAGCATATTTCGACTGGAACAGCTCCTTCAGTCCTGCTTCCTTATTTCCCTCTTTAACCTTTAACCTTTCACCCTTAACCCTTAAGAACACCGGACTCTCGGGGATGAAGAAACTCATCACCAGGAACAAAGCTGCAGGCAGGGTCTCAGCCCAGAACATCCAGCGCCAACCCCATTCCACGTTCCATGTCTGATTCTCTACTACCGTCGTATCCCGTGCCAACAGCATATTCACGATTTGTGCACTCAGTATGCCCAACACGATAGTCATCTGATTGAGACTGACCATGCGTCCGCGAATCTCCGTCGGACTGACCTCGGCAATATACATCGGAGCCAGCGCCGAAGCTACACCGATACCCATTCCACCGATGAAACGGGCTATATTAAACAACGTGAAGTCATTGAAAAGTCCTGTGGCGATAGCCGATACCGTAAACAGTACAGCCGAAGCCATTAGCAGCGGTTTGCGACCATATCGGTCGGCAGCGGCTCCTGCCACCATTGCACCTACCAGACAGCCCACCAGAGCCGTCGTCATAGCTACACCCTGCATCAGCGGCGAATGGCTGATGCTGAAGAAAAGTTCATAAAACGGTTTTGCACCGCCTATCACCACCCAGTCGTAACCAAAGAGCAGTCCGCCCATAGCCGACACGGCGCAGATGAAATAGATAAATCCTTTGTTGAAATCTTGCATAACAGTTGTGATTTGTTTTAAGGTGTTATATCGTAGAAATGTCTATAACTGCCGTTTTGGCTGCAAAGGTAGTTACAATCACGATATGCAATTATGGAGAGAAGATAATAATACATGGACATTTCTACACTATTCGCAAGTAGAGGAACAGCACATTGGTACGATTTTGTATTTTTTTGATACGAAAAAAGATTGTATTCATTATTATAATATGTACCTTTGCAGCAAATAATCATCAACAAATCTATCTATTACAATTTTTATCACTATGGAAAAAACATGGCGTTGGTTCGGAAAGAACGACAAAATCACTCTTCAAATGTTGCGTCAGATTGGTGTTGAGGGTATCGTAACTGCTCTGCACGACGTAAAGAACGGTGACATCTGGACTGTTGAGGCAATCATGGACCTTAAGAATTACATCGAAGCAGCAGGACTCCGTTGGTCGGTTGTAGAGAGTCTGCCGGTATGTGAGGCAATCAAGTATGGCGGCAAAGACCGCGATCGACTCATCGAGAACTACAAGGTGAGTCTTAAGAATCTCAGCAAATGCGGCATCCATACCGTATGCTACAACTTCATGCCGGTACTCGACTGGGCACGTACCGAACTCGAACACCCTTGGGACGACGGCTCTACAAGCCTTTTCTTCAACAAGGTGAAGTTCGTATATTTCGATAAGTACATTCTGAAACGTGAGGGTTGCGAAGCCGACTACACAGCTGATGAACTGGCTGCAGCAGCCGAGATGGCAAAGACGATGACTCCTGCCGACGACGATGCACTGGTCGATACCATCATCGTGAAGACTCAGGGATTCGTCAATGGAAACATTACCGAAGAGGACAAGCAGCCTGTGGTGCTGTTCCGTAACCTCCTGAAGCTCTACGATGGAATCGATGCTGACAAACTGCGCGAGAACTGGAAGTATTTCCTCGAAGCCATCATGCCTACATGCGACGAGTACGACATGAATATGTGTGTTCACCCCGACGACCCGCCAATGCCTCTGCTCGGACTGCCACGTGTAGTCACTTGCGACAGCGACATCGAGTGGTTCCTCAATGCCGTACCTAACAAACATAACGGACTGACTTTCTGTTGCGGTTCGCTCTCAGCTGGTCGTCAGAACGACGTTCCTGCCCTTGCTCGCAAATATGCAAAACGCACCCACTTCGTACATCTCCGTTCTACCGACGTGATGGAAAACGGTGATTTCATCGAAGCAGACCACCTGAAAGGCCGTGCCAATCTGGTAGAGGTAGTTAAGATATTCGAGGAACAGAATCCAGACCTGCCGATGCGTGTCGATCATGGTCGTTGCACTCTCGGCGACGAAGATAAGGGCTACAATGCAGGCTATTCATTCCACGGTCGCATGATGGGACTCCTCCAGATGGACGGTGTAATGGCAGCAGTAAAATATTTCAAAAACAACAAATAAGGAGGGGCCGCAATATGTTAAAGAATAAAATAGCAGTGTTTTGGGCAGCAACGTAAGCCAGGGACTCCTGGAGGCTGGTGCCACAGTAGTGATAGTAGGTTCTCGTCAGGAGACAGTAGATAAGGCAATGGCAAAGCTGCAACCGGTAGCTGATGCCAACGGCACGAGTGTGACGGGTTTTGCATGCAACATGCTCGACCACGATGCTATCACCGAACTGACAGCCAAAGTAAAGAATCAGTTCGGCAGGGTTGACATCCTTGTAAACGCAGCCGGAGGCAACGTGGCAGGTGCCAACATCATGGACGACATGAATGTGTATGATTGCGATATGGAAGCCCTGAAGAAGGTAGTTGACCTCAACCTCTGGGGCACCGTCTATCCATGCCTGTCGTTCGGCAAGATTATGGCTGAGCAGAAGAGTGGCAGCATCATCAACGTAAGCAGTATGGCAGCCTACGATGCTCTGAGTCGTGTGATGGGTTACAGCATCGCCAAGGAGGGAGTGAACGCCCTGACCAAGTGGTTGGCACAGGACTTTGCTCGCAAGTATGGCGACAAGATACGTGTCAATGCCATCGCTCCCGGATTCTTCATCGGAGAACAGAACCGCAAAGCCCTGCTTAATGAAGACGGCAGTCTGACCGAACGCAGTCATAAGGTACTCAACAAGACACCGATGGGACGCTTCGGTGACATCTCCGAACTGAACGGCATCGTACGGTTCCTGGCAAGCGACGAAGCCAGTTTCGTGACAGGCACAATCATACCTGTCGATGGAGGCTTCAGCAGTTTCAGCGGAGTATAGGTAAAAAAAGTTAATAATCATTTTGCCATGTCGGGGAAAATATATTCCTTTGCATGGCAATTATTTTAATAACTTTATAAACGTATGAAAAAACATCTTCTTGCTGTAGTGGTTCTTGCCGCTGCAATGTTTACAACAACTACAAGTGCTGACGCACAAGTTCGTTTCGGTGTGAAAGCCGGTCTTAACCTCAGCTCACTTAGCTTGTCCGACGGATGGGCAAACCTCAACACAAAGCATCGTGCTGGTTTCTTCGCAGGTGTTACAGCCGACGTTAAGATTCCACTCGTGGGTCTTGGTGCTGACGCATCAGTCCTCTACGACCAGCGCAACTTCAAGACAGGTTATGATGATGGAACTGGAAAGATTGAATACACCACCGACAGGCTGAAGTACCTCTCTATTCCTATCAACATCAAATATACATTCGGAGTTGACGAGGTTGCAAGCATCTACTTCGCTACAGGTCCTCAGTTCTCGTTCAACTTGGACAAGAACTCATTCTCCTGGGATGTACTTGATTCAGCCGGAAAGGTAGTTGATTCTTATAAGGCAAAGAACTTTGACTTCTACTGGAACATAGGTGTCGGTTTCACAGTGCTCAACCACTTCCGCATAGGCTACACCTACAACATCCCATGTTCAAAGAATGTTGACACTCCGGAAGGTTATGCCAAGAACAAGACGAACCAGATTTCTCTGACATATTTATTCTAATTGGGACAGTACGCTGATATATTACTTCCCGTACCATTCGACAGCTTCACATATTCCGTTCCGCAAGAGATGCAGGGGCAGCTTATGCGAGGCTGTCGGGTTGTTGTACCCCTGGGTAAGAACAAGACTTACGTAGGGGTGGTGCTGCGTCTGCATGGCCGACGTCCCCAGGGAGTGGAAGTGAAGGATATACATGAACTCATCGACCTTCAGCCCACGGTGAGCGAACAGCAGTTCCGCCTGTGGCAGTGGATAGCCGACTACTACATGTGTCCCTTGGGCGACGTGCTCAAGGCAGCATTGCCGGGAGGCATGAAACGTCCGATAGGCAGAAAATACCAATTCATCGAGGATTCGGGCAGTATGCTGCGTGAAATAAATGACCAACTCGAACGTAAGGGACTGAGCGAGGCGCAACGCAAGGCATACAAGCAGATTTGCCATGAATTTGAGACCAAGGACATCACACTGCTCCACGGAGTGACCTCCAGCGGAAAGACCGAGATATACATGCACATTATATATAAGTATATCTCCGAAGGACGTCAGGTACTCTATCTTCTGCCCGAAATAGCACTCACCACACAGATAACCGAACGTCTGCGTGCCGTCTTTGGCGACAGCATGGGAGTCTATCACTCCAAGTTTACAGAGAAAGTGCGCGAGGAGGTGTATCAGCGGCAAATCTCCGGCCATCCCTACCGACTCATCCTGGGAGTGCGCTCCAGCGTATTCCTGCCTTTCCGCGACCTCGGACTCATCATCGTCGATGAAGAGCACGATGCCAGTTACAAGCAACAGGAACCAGCCCCACGCTATCATGCCCGCAACGTAGCCATGATGCTGGCAAAGATGTACGGAGCCAAAACCCTTCTCGGCACAGCTACGCCCTCGTTCGAGACCTACCACCTTGCAAAGAAAGGACGCTATGGTTATGTCGAACTGACAGAGCGCTACCTCGGACTCCAACTGCCCGCAGTCACCGTAGTCGATATGAAAGAAGAGCAACGGAAGAAAATGGCTGTAGGAGCCTTCTCCTCCCGACTCCTCGAAGCCATGCGCGGTGCACTCAGTCGCCATCAGCAGGTCATACTCTTCCAGAACCGTCGTGGCTATTCATCTTTTATGGAGTGCAAGCAGTGTGGATGGGTGCCGCGCTGTCCTCATTGCGATGTCAGTCTCACCTATCATAAACGCCGCCAGTTGCTTACCTGCCACTATTGCGGCTACACCACCCGTCTGCCCGAGCAGTGTCCCTGCTGCGAAGAAAAGAAATTCACCGACGTCGGACTGGGTACCGAAAAGGTGGAAGACCAGATACGCGAAATCTTCCCCGATGCCAAGACCCTGCGCATGGACCTCGACACAGCCAAGACCCGCAGTCAGTTCGAACAGATAATCAACGACTTCTCAGCCCACGAGGCCGACATACTGATAGGCACACAGATGGTGACCAAAGGACTCGACTTCTCCGATGTCAGCGTCGTTGGAGTGCTCAATGCCGACACCATGCTTAACCAACCCGACTTCCGCAGTTACGAACGCAGTTTCCAGACCCTCTCGCAAGTAGCTGGTCGTGCCGGCAGGAAATATGAAGCCGGTGAAGTCATCCTACAGACCAAACATGCCGACTCCGACATAGTGCGGCAGATAGCGCAGAACGACTATTGGGGCATGTTCTACCAGCAGATGACCGAACGGCGCGACTTCAAATATCCGCCATTCCAACGGCTTATTTACATCTATTTGCGCCATCGCGATGGTGACCTGCTCGAACACGTAGCCATCGATATGGCCGACCGTCTCCGAAAGGTATTCGGTGACCGCATCCTTGGTCCCGACTGTCCACCCGTAGGTCGCATCCAGTCGCTCCACATCCGAAAAATCATACTGAAAGTGGAACCCACACTCTCCACCGACAAAGTGCGTCAGGCACTGCTACAGGTGAAACAACAAATCATGTCCCAGCCTATGTGCAAGAACATGAACCTTTTCTTCGATGTTGACCCCATGTAGCCTTTGCTTAACTCATTTTAACACGCTGCCTTATTAAACTTTCCCCTTTCTGTGGCGGTCATACCCAACGTAAACCATTTACAAAAAAGTTAATAATAAGGTAACGTATGAAAACAAGAATTTTTATTGCAGCAGCAATGCTTTGCTTAGTAAGTTTCAGTGCCTCGGCACAGGATGGTAACAACCGACGTCAGCGCTTCGATCGTGCTGAGATGCTACAGCGCTTCGCCGACCGTTTGTCGCAGCAGATGAACCTCTCCGAAGAAAAGAGTGCAACCTTCAAAGTCCTCTATATGGACTATCAGATGGCACGTCAGAACGCAGCCAATCCCAAAGGTGAGAACGAGCAGCAGGAGAATGTTGACATGAAGAATCTCACCGACCAACAGGCAAGTGAACTCGTACAGAAACACTTCGCAGCACAGGAAGCACAGCTGAAAGTGGACAGAGACTACTATCCCAAGTTCCTTGAAATCCTTACCCCTGCACAGGCAGCTCAGGTATTCCTCCCACAACGTGGAATGGGTCAGCGCGGACAAGGTCAGCGTGGCCGAAACGGTGGTGGACGCCAAGGCTTCTAATACGTCTCAGAGGGGATTAAAAATTGCGCCCGACTGAAACTTTCGTTTAGCCCGACCGAAACGTTCGTTGCGCCGTCACGAAACATTCGGCGCATATAACAGGAAAAAGAAAAGCACTTGCAACATGGGCTGCAAGTGCTTTTTCGTTTGTGTGGACCAGCCTGGGCTTGAACCAGGGACCTCCAGATTATGAGTCTGTTGCTCTAACCAACTGAGCTACAAGTCCGACACTGTATGTTTTTTGTTTCTTTTTTGAGTTGTGCTACCAGGATTCGAACCTGGAATGACAGAACCAAAACCTGTAGTGTTACCATTACACCATAGCACAATCCTCGTAGCATCCGCAGGTTTCA